>NZ_JBDJMM010000012.1:0-163229 GCF_039673865.1 Pseudomonas sp. TWI628
AGCAGCTCTTTGGGGATTTTGGGCAGGTCACGCAAGGGTTTCTTTTTGGTTGGCATACATGCACCTCTTACTCATGTTATGCCCGAACACAAAATTTCTGACACCCTCTCGAAGCCGAACTGCACAAGGCCAGCGACGGTGGCCATGCCGTTGCCACCTATGTGCTTGGCAACATGGAAGAGGCCCGCAAGATTCTGCAGCCTGGGCAATATGTGGCCAAGCATGCTCAGGCCTGCGCCCTCTACCAGCTCGCAGCCGATCAAGGTCTGCTTGCCGGTGCGGTAGCGGTACTGCGTGACTGCGACCAGGGCTTCGTGCGTTTCCAGTTCGACGACCCGCAGTCGCTGCGCATGCGTGAGCAGTTGCAGGCGGCGCTGGACAAGCCTGACCCCTTTGAGCAGGAGTACCCACTACCGGCCTTGAACTCACTGTGCTTCAAGTCGTTCAAGCCCCCTGCGTTGGACACACAGCGGCCGCTGGGCACGTTCACTGAGAGCATGAGGCCGGTGCAGTTGGAGCTGGACCAGTTCCGAGCCGACGCCCATTATCTGCTGGCGATCAAGGGGGACTCGAAAACGCCGATGTTGCGCGAGCATTACAAGAAGATGCTGGCCCTGACAGGTGACTGCCTCGACCCCTTTGGGTTGGCTCACATTGATGAGGTGGAGCGTAAGAAAGCCGCGCAGCACTGATGCGAAGTGGCCTGGCGGGCCTCATCGCAGGTTACCGGTGGGGGTGTGGAATTGGCGTAGTCTACCAATTCGGTGTGTCTAGCGTGTGGGGTGGTGATGGTTGGTGGGTTTCACGCCTTGCTAGTCAGTTAGCCTCTCGCCATTCCTTGGCAAGGCGCGCCAGATAACGCATAGCAGTGTCATCACGAGCTTTGGTATGCGCATCTGGCCAGAAAAAAGCGAGCAACAGGTATCGATCCTCGTACAACTCGCCAGGCACATACAGTAACGCAGCATCCTCTCCAGGCTTGCCCTCTTTGCAAACCCTATCCCGCTGCGGGACATTTCTGGGGAAGACGGCGGGCGGAATTCGTATATGGATGTGCATCATGCAGGCTTGGAGTGCCAGAGGCGGCTGTGTGTAGGGTACGTCGCGTCCAAACAGGGAGGGAATGGATTGCCGTCCAGACTCGATGTAACGCTGGAATTCGCTTTTCAAGCGCCTGGATAAGCCAGGATGCTTTGCGTCGATGGGGGCGAAAAAGGCTTCAAATGTCTCAGGATGGAAAGCAACCTCAATCGACATCCGTTTGCCGTTACCTTAGGCCAGGTGGCCGAGCCTGAGTGTGGTGTGGTCAGCCAGGTCTCGAAGACCCTCGCCACTCAACTCACTCCGGAATACGTCCGGGGTGACGGAAAACTGTTGATAGAGCCCATGGATGGCAACCATTCTGGTGCGCACCTTGGCCACCGCTCGGCGTAACGCCAAATGCTCGCTGTTAAACACTTCGGGTACGTTGGCACCTTTCAGGTCGTTTTCCAACTGCCTCACGGCCTTGAGCAACTCGATGTTCTTGAGGTACTTGCCTTCGTCGAACGTATCTGCATTCACAAGAGCGGCAACGGTTTTTGCGTAGATTGAATCCAGCTTGAGCCATCCCTCAGTGACGTTGGCTATGACGCTGCCAAGATTCGAAAGGCCCGACGCAGGCGCGCATGCTTCACGAACCTCACGAGTGCCGGCTTGGCGCGAAAGGGTGGAGTAGTCACCGACCAACGCGAGCGCGGCGACGATGAGCGCCGGTGCTGCCGCTTTGATTGCCATGTGAACCTCCATTTGCCCAGCGGATTCGCTGAATTCGGAAGGCGATTATCGACCTCAACGAGCGAGAGTCAATGGATGGCGCGCCACGAAATTGTAAAAACGATAAACATGGCGCTTCGGGCTACTGCAGTAGAACCGTGCGATAAGGCTGGGGTTCAGCCCCTCAGCCAGCCCGCCCTGATCGGCACCGCCATCAGGCTGCGATAGCAGCGCTCCGCCAGCTCGGTGACAGGCCGGCCGATACGTTGCCAGACTGGCGAGAACCCTGAGTAAACCAAGAACGAAACGACCATCCCACTCACCATGTCGAGCGGGAAGTGCACGCCCAGGAACACCCGCGCCCAGGCGACACTGAGCCCGGTCAGCAGAATGATCACGCCCCAGCCCGACAGGCCATCCAGCAGCAAGGTCAAGCCGATGCAGCCGAACACGGTCATGTGATCGCTCGGGAAAGACGAATCAGGTGCGTGCAGCATCCACGTGTGCCCCAAGCCGATCATGAACGGCCTTGGGTGCGGCCAGACGGCCCAGATCACCTGGTTGACGACCAATGCAATCACTGTAATCAGCGTCGCCTTGAGCACCAGTCTGCGTTCTCCACGGTGCCCCCACACCCAGAAGCCCAGCATCAGCACGGGAAGCAGAAAGATCAGCCCCTTGGCAATACCAATGGCGAGCAGGACCAGCCAGTGCGGCGTGTCACTGCCGGCGTTGATCAGCAGGAAGAGGGAGCGGTTGAATGCTTCGAATTCGCCCATGGTGTGTTGCCCCGCCGCGCGTTCAGACGCTGTATTGATTCAAGTAAAGCTGCTTGCATGCAGTGCGCAGCGACTGGATAAAGAAAAGGCCGAAGGCGTGATCAGGGACCTCGCCATCGGCCTTCAGAGCGGTGCATAGCCGTCCGCTCGTTACTGCTGGGAATTGGCCGCAGTCTGTTGAGTCTGCTCCGCCGTGTCCTGCGGTAGCTGGTCGAACTCATGCAACCCATCCTTGCGGTACGGGTCGCCAATCCAGCGTGGCGTTGGCGCGAACTGCGCGTTCACCAGGCTCTTGGCCGGCTCGTACTTGTCGTAGCTCAAGCCTGCCAGGTCCGACAGTGTATGAATCAGGTGCGAGCTGCTGTAGGCACGGTTGGCCATCGACTGCAGGTCCCGCGGGTGCTCGGCCTGCCAGCTCGGTGAAGTCCACAGCAGGAACGGTACGGTGTACATCGGCCGGGTCGGCGCGCCTTCGTTACGGCCCAGGCGGTCGTGGTTGCCGGAGCTGTATACGTCTTCGCCGTGGTCGGACAGGTACAGCAGGAAGCCGTTGGGCGTGGTCGCCGCATACTGCTTGATCAGGCTCGACACCACGAAATCGTTGTAGCGCACGGCGTTGTCGTAGAAGTTGTAGGTTTCCACCTGGTCATCGGTCAGTGCAGCCGGCGCACCTTTGCGATCGGTGAAGTGCTGATAGGCGTCCGGGTACCGGTAGCGGTAGTCCATGTGCGTGCCCAGCAGGTGGACGATGATGAGCTTCTTCGGCGCCGGGTCCTTCAGGGCCTTGTCGAACGGTGGCAGCACCACTTCGTCGTACTGGCTGGCGTTCTGGTTGCGCTGGTTGTTCAGATACACCTGCTCGTCGGTCTGCTGCGAGAACGTGGTGAGCATGGTGTTGCGCTTGGTCATGGTCTGCTGGTTGGTGATCCAGAAGGTCTTGTAGCCTGCCTGTTTCATCAGGTTGATCAGCGACGGGTCGGTGAGGAAGCGGTCGGGGTGCTCCTCGTCACCGAAGGTGAGGATCTGCTGCATCACCTCGATGGTGTAGGGGCGCGGAGTGACCACGTTCTGGAATACGGTCAGGCTCTTGTCAGCGGCCAGGGCATCCAGGTTGGGGGTGGTGTCGCGGTTGTAGCCGTACAGGTGCATGTGCTCGCGGGTGGTCGACTCGCCGAGCACCAGCACCAGGGTGCGCGGGGCGTCGCCGCTGCTGTCCTGCAGGTTCTGCAGGGGCGGCAGGGCGGCGTTCTGAGCCAGCAGGCTCTGCATGTTGTTCAGTTGTTGCAGGTATTGGCGGTAGCCGACCACCAGCTGCCAGGGTACGGCAGGTTCCATGCGCTGCTGCACTTTCTCCGCCGCATCGGCGAAGTTGCGTTCCTGGGTGACCATCTGCTTGTAGAACGGCAGCACCAGGTTGGCGACCAGCAACAGCACCACCACCGGGATGCGGCTGCGCAGGCGCAGGGTGACCGGGCGCACACGCGTCCACAGCAGTACGGCGCCCACGGTGTAGGCCAGCAGGCCGAGCATCAGGCCAATGCTGAAGTACTGGCTGAAGTATTCGCCCGCTTCGGCGGTGTTCGACTCGAACATCACGAAGATGACGCTTTGCGAGAATTCCTGGTGGTAGATGCCGAAGTAGCTCAAGCCCACCAGCGAGGCGGCCCACAACACCACGCCGATAACGGCGGCGAGGGTGCGGGTGAGGCGTGGCAGCAGCAGGACCGGGACGAACCACAGGGTGCTGAGGAACAGGGCATCGCGGAAACCGGCGAAACCGGTGGTGCCACTGAACAGCAGAAGCGCCTGGGTGACGCCCGAGAAGTACCAGAAGAACAGCAGGAGCCAGCCCAGGCCGGCCCAGTCCACGCGCTTGGGCGCGGATGGGGATGCGGTGTTTGCCACGTGTGCCTCGTAGAACCATGGCGGCAACCAGAATGGGGGCTGCCGGAAAGGCAGAGAGGCTAGAGAGCGGATCGTGAAAATTACGTTAACGAAATATGCAAAAAGTCTTAACAAATTATTTCAGATGGGGTTTGGGTGGGTGGTTCCTACAAATGTAGAAACAGATTATTCCTCTAGCTTGTAGGACCGGTCTGAATCAGTCTTTGGGGCATTGCGGTGGGAAACTGAGCTCCCTAGGCTGGCGGTGCCGTTGCAAATTCAATGGCCAGGTCTGCAAGCCTGTGGGTTCACTAGGAATGCCACCATCAGCTGATCGCGTTTCGCGTCCGGCTGCGTTTCATGGTGGCTACGTACGGGTGATCTTCGGATCAGCCGGGGTTTCTAGTTGACCTGGTCTTGCAGGCCTGTACGTAGCCGCCACCCAATCATCTGCAAGTGAGCAGGTGGCGATTTTTTCAGTTCAACTAGAGATTTTCGCCATGCTCAAAATAGTACCTGACCCACCCTTCGTCCCCGATGCCTCCCACTACCTCGAAGACACGCTGGTCGAAGCCACCGAATACCTGCTTTGCGGCCTGGCCGTGGCCCAGCAGGCCGTCACCACGCTGCCCAAGTCACCCGCCACCGTCATGACGCTATCGATGATTCATGAGATGGAGGCCGTGCGCACGTTGCTGGAGTCGGCGATTGCGCAGGTGCAGTTAAAGCGGCCTCGGCAGGCGTACACGCTGCACTGAGGCGCTGGCCCATTCGGCTGATGGCTCGGATAGATGGGTTGCCTGGGCAACCGCATTCGCGGGTTCACCCGCGAAGAGGCCATCAGCCTCAGCAAATAATGAGGATTGAGAATGGACAAGGAACTCCCCGAAGCAACCGCCAGGCTTGGTACCACTGTCGGCTCGGCCACCTGCCTGGAAGGCGTGGCCAAAGGCAAACGCCTGTTCCGGGTCGAACCCGGCAACTGCTGCGACCACGCCATGGCGCAGGCCTCTGTCCTGATGGACTGCTCGCGCCGCGCCTCCTTCATCGGCGTGATGGACGACGAACCCGCGCTGGTCTGGGCCTCGCACTACCTGTGCGAGATGGCCAAGGCACTGATGGACGATGCGCACATGGGAATGCTGAAGGCCCACTGAAGCAGTGTGCCAGCTGCATTCGACACATTCCGCAAAGTTGCAGCCCGCCGTCGCTCGTACAAAGCGACCATAGTTCATCAGGTACTCTGGATTCACTTCACTGCTTGGCCGAGGTGCCGTTGGTCGTCTCGGCTTATCAAGGGGTAGCATCGATTCGGGTTTTGTACGATGATTTTCGTATCGACAAGGATGAGTTATGGAAATTGGCTTCAGGGAGGCCAGGCGGGCAGTGATTGCTGCTCTTGAGTGAGGCCAGTATCTGCACGTTTCTCGTGGTGATATCGAAGTGAAAAACCTGCTGGCCTCAGGGGCCGTTTCTGCCAGTGAGGTTGCCGACATCATCCGTTTCTGCAAGGGGGCCCACTACAGCAGCAGCCCTCACCACAGCGTCGCCGCTATTGAGGTCCATGTGATCAAGCGGCTGGGGTGGTACATCAAGTTCTACTTCATCGAACCAGACACCTGGTTCATCAGTGTTCACCAATGAGAATCCGATCATGAAGATCCTGTTCGAAGGGGAGACCGGCAAGGCACTTTGCGAGCATTGCCAGGCCGTGGTGCAAACGCACTACGCCCGTCGGGACGTACCGTTCAGTGATGGCCAGGGTGTAGCCAAGGATATTCTTGTGGGCGTATGCAGCCATTGCGATACCGTAGTGGCCATTCCTCCGCAATCCACGCCCGCCATTCGAGAGGCGCGCAAGCAGCAACTGAAATCCATCGAAGCGCGTTTGCCCGCGGTTTACCTCGATGTGCTGGATGCTGCCATGCATGCGGTCAGCTGCGAGGCTGGGGCAAATCTGCGCAAGCTGTTCCTCGCCCATTATTTTCAGCTGCTGGTACAGAGCCACCAGAGTGACCAGCTGCAGCCTGCGCATGAAGCTTTTATCCAGGGCCTGGAGCGGCATCGGCGCGAGTGTGGGTTAGCGCCCTCCACCTCGACCCGGCGTCTGTCGATGAAGGTTAACCCGTACATGGCAGATGATTTCATGGCACTGCAGCAGCAGACCCATATGAATCAGACCGAGCTGCTCAAGTCGGTCATCGCACGGATTCAAGCCGATGTGCTGGAGGTGAGGGACCAGAAGGTAATCCATACCTTGCAGCATCTGGCTCGGCTAGCGGTTTAAGTGTTGGCAGGCGAACAGTATTTCAGCAGCTTGCCTTGTTGCAGGCAGACAACGCTCTCAACCCTTTTCGCCATCTCGTTGAACTGAAAGCACATTTTCCCTGGCACGGTTGCTGCTCCGCTCCCTGGACTTTCTCAAGTCCTGCCAAGGAGCACCCGCATGAGCCAGCAACCGATCAAATTCGCCTACTGGGTCCCCAACGTCAGTGGCGGCCTGGTGGTCAGCACCATCGAGCAGCGAACCCGCTGGGACATCGACTACAACCGCAAGCTGGCGCAGATCGCCGAGCGCGCCGGTTTTGACTACGCCCTGTCACAGATCCGCTTCACCGCCGGCTACGGCGCCGACAACCAGCACGAATCGGTCACCATCAGCCACGCGTTGCTGGCCGCTACCGAAAAGCTCAAGGTCATCGCTGCCATTCTGCCAGGCCCGTGGAACCCGGCGCTGGCGGCCAAGCAGCTGGCAAGCATCGACCAGTTCACCAATGGCCGTGTCGCCATCAACGTGGTGTCGGGCTGGTTCAAGGGCGAGTTCCATGCCATTGGCGAGCCGTGGCTGGACCATGACGAACGCTATCGTCGCTCCGAAGAATTCATCCGGGCACTCAAGGGCATCTGGACCGAAGACAACTTCACCTTTAACGGCGACTTCTATCGCTTTCGCAACTACAACCTCAAGCCCAAGCCGCTGCAGCAGCCGCACCCGGAGATCTTCCAAGGCGGCAGTTCGCGGGCGGCGCGGGACATGGCGGCGCGGGTGTCCGACTGGTACTTCACCAACGGTAATACGGTAGAAGGGATCAAGGCGCAGGTTGATGACATCCGTGCCAAGGCCGCTGCCAACGGGCATTCGGTGAAGATCGGGGTGAATGCGTTCATCATCGCCCGCGATACCGAGGAGCAGGCGCGGGCGGTGTTGCAGGAGATCATCGACAAGGCCAACCCCGAGGCAGTGAAGGCGTTTGGGCATGAAGTGAAGCATGCCGGCTCCGCCAGCCCGGAAGGTGAGGGCAACTGGGCCAAGTCCAGCTTCGAGGACCTGGTGCAGTACAACGACGGCTTCAAGACCAACCTGATCGGCACGCCCCGGCAGATTGCCGAGCGCATTGTGGCGTTGAAGGCGGTGGGGGTGGATCTGATTCTGTCCGGTTTCCTGCATTTCCAGGAGGAAGTGGCGTACTTCGGCGAGCAGGTATTGCCGTTGGTAAGGGCGCTGGAGGCAGATAATGCAGAGGTGCAGGCTGTCGCTTGAACTGTGCAGCACTCTGGGGGCATCGCCGGCAAGCCGACGATGAGGCAGTAACATCTCATTTCCAGCGACAAGAATGCTCACACCATCAGTGTTGGCCCTGATGGTGAAACCCGTTAAGGTGTCGCCCCCAGCAAGGAACGCCGCGACCCCAGGGAGTAGTTGATGTCGCTTTTCAATCGGGCCAGCCCGCCTTTCGGCCTGCGCAATGGCAGTACTTTCACGCCTGCCCCCACGCTCGAGCCGTTGTTCGACGGTTACTCTGACCTCCAGCTCCCCGGCCCGGAAACGGTGTGGGCCTGCGGCGAAGTCGACCTTGGCCAGTCTGTACGCCTGTTGCGTTATTACCTGGACGATGAAGATTACTGGCTGCAAGTGCTGATGCACGGCAGCCAGCCGGGCGATACCGTGCTGTTCGGCTACCACAGCGCCATTGCCGTGCGCGACGAAGCGCACCGGCAGGGCCTGGTCGGCTGCCTGTCCAAGGTTGGCCTGCCGATCTACACGCATGAAGGCTGCCTCTACTCCCGCCAATGGGGCCAGGCCCAGGGGCAGGCTGAACTGGTCCAGTTCCATGAGCAGGTGGTCAGCCCGCAAGCGTGCTATGGCGTCCAGCACCTGTCGATGCTGTATGCCCGCGACACGGGCCTGATCGACCGTCGCGAATTCCTGCTGTTTTCCCTCGAAGAAGATGAGCATGGCGCGCTCACCTTCACCACCTCGCTGGGCGTCACCCTGTTCCCCACGGACTTCAACGTAACCTGACAAGGATTCACCATGCTCGACGCGCTTCGCCTGTCACTCAACGCTTCGGCAGTGACCGGTTTCATCCTCTATATCAGTGTGGCGCTGGCGCTGTTCTGGCTGTTCCAGTTCATCTACACGCGCATTACGCCCCACCGCGAGTTTTCGCTGATCCGCGAAAACAATCCGGCGGCGGCCATCGCCCTGGGTGGCTCGCTGATCGGTTTCTCGCTGCCGGCCAGCAACATCATCGCCTACAGCGTGAGCATTCTCGACTTCGTCGCCTGGGTGGTGATCGCGGCCGTGGTGCAGCTGCTCGCCTTTGGCCTCACCAGCCTGGTGCTGCGCGACCTGTCCAGGCGCATCGCCAAGGGTGAACTGGCTGCGGCCATCTACGCCGCCAGCGTGGCAATCAGCGTGGGCTTCCTCAACTCGGCCTGCATGACCCCAGCCGTCTGACGTGCAAGGAGCCCCCATGAAGCCCACTATTCGACGTAGCTCCGTCAAGCTGGTGCTGGCCGGCTCGCTGCCGCTGGCGCTGACCGCGTGCGGCCCGCAGGAAGAGCTGTACACGGTCACCCAGCAAAGCAATTACGACAGCGTTGCCGCCTGCGTCGCCGACCAGGTGCCGGAACCCGCCTGCAACGATGCCTTCAAGCGGGCGCTGGCGGATTACCAGCGCAATGCGCCGACGTTTTTCACCCAGGCGGAGTGCGAGGCGCAGTTTACCCCGGACGGTTGCCAGATCACCGTAGGTGGCCGCTACATGCCGCGCATGAGTGGCTTCGAGCTGCAGACCAGCGCTGAGGTGACGCAGTCTCAGCTCGACGCGGGTTATGCCCAGGGCGGTGGCTATGGCCATGTGGCCACTGCCGCAGTGGCCGGCATGCTGCTGGCGCAGATGGGCAACAGCGCCGGCCGTCGCTACAACGCGCAACCCTTGTATGCCTACCGCGACGGTGCAGGCCAGCGGCACGGCCTGCTTGGCCAGCGCTACGGTGCCACCGGTGGCGGCATCCAGCGCGTGAAGCAGGACGAAGAGAGCAGTAATTCTTCCAGTGGAGGCGGTGGCGGTGGCGGCTACGGCGGCTCGAGCCGCAACGAATCGCGTTCCGCGACCTCGGCCTCGGTCACCCGGGGTGGTTTCGGCGGCCAGGCTACTGCGCGCAGCGGTTGGGGCGGCAGATCCGGTAGTTTCTTCGGGGGGTAAGCATGCGCAAGGTCGAACTGGCGGAGCGTCCCGACTGGCGCACGACTGCCCTGCGCGAGGGCTTTGCCTTCCACACGATCGATGGTGAGCGTTACTGGGACGAACGTGGGTACTACCAGTTCAGCGAAGCCCAGGTGGTGGATGACCTGCAACGCCCGACCGCAGAGCTGCACGCGATGTGCCTGGACGCGGTAGGGCGCATCGTCGAAAGCGAGGCATTGATGGCGCGCCTGGCGATCCCGCCAGCCTTCTTCGACCTGGTGCGCCGCTCATGGCTGGAAGGCCAGGCGCACCTCTACGGGCGCTTCGATTTCAGCTACGACGGCAACGGCCCGGCGAAGTTGATCGAGGCCAACTACGACACGCCCACCTCCCTCTATGAAGCTGCGGCATTCCAGCTGATCTGGCTGGAAGAGCAGATCCAGCGGGGCGTGCTGCCCGCCGAGGCTAGCCAGTTCAATACCCTGGCCGAAGACCTGGTACAGGCATTTGCCGCAATGCCTGGGCATGGAGATTTTTATTTCTCGACCATCTCCGGTTCGCTGGAGGACCGCGGCACCACCGATTTCCTGCGCAAGATGGCCGAGCATGCCGGCATCCGCACCCGCCATATCGACCTGGAGGACATCGGCCTGACCGGCGAGGGCCGCTTCGTCGACCTGCAGGGGCGGGCGATTGCGCGGTTGTTCAAGTTGCATGCCTGGGAGCACATCTTCCACGAGGACTTCGGCCAGGCGATTGCAGGGTGCGACACGCAGTTCGTCGAACCTCCCTGGAAGGCGTTGATTTCCAACAAAGGCATTCTGCCATTGCTCTGGGAGTGGCATGAAGGCCATCCGAACCTGTTGCCGGCTTTTGTCGACGACCGCCCGCAGTCACCGGTCCCCAAGGGCTGGGTACGCAAGCCGTATTTCTCGCGGGAGGGGGCCAACGTGGATATCCGCACCGCCGAGGGGGAGCGGGTTTTCGAGGACGGGCCATACGATGATGCGCCCTATATCCTGCAGGGTTTTGCGCCACTGCCAAAGTTTGCTGACAGCTATACCCTGATCGGGTCCTGGGTGGTTGGTGGCAGGGCTTCGGGGATTGGCATCCGCGAGGATGATTCGTTGATTACCAAGGACAGTTCGCGGTTCTTGCCCCATGTGGTGATCGGCTGAGCAGGCCTGCAACACCCGCAAAAATCCTCAGGTCGGTTTCAGGATGCGCCTGGTCGTTCGCACACAACCTTCCGGCGCCACAAGTGCCATGCTTGTGGGATGCCCTTGAGCCCAGTGCGCGCAGACGCACGGCCATCGGCAAGGAGGCCTCCGCGCCCACGCCACCGTGACGTGGCCGGTGTGCCGCAGCAGAACACGCCGGATACCTGCCCTTCACAACAATTCAGGCAGGGGCCGTGATGCCGAGGTCCGCTGTATGCCTGATGAATTGCTTCACCTGCCGGTAATCCAGAACATCCTTGCCCGCGAGAAGGACACGCCCGGCGCGCTGTTGCCGATCCTTCACGCCATCCAGGACGCTGTCGGTTTCATCCCCGAAGCAGCTGTCCCTGAAATCGCCCACGCCCTCAACCTCAGCCTCGCCGAGGTGCGCGGGGTGATCAGCTTCTATCACGACTTCCGCACCGCGCCGCCTGCCCGCCACACCTTGCGCCTGTGCCGCGCCGAGTCCTGCCAAAGTCGAGGCAGCGAGGCCCTAGCTGCGCAGTTGCGCGAACAGCTGGCGCTGGATGACCACGGCACCAGCGCCGACGGCGCCATCAGCCTGCGCCCGGTGTACTGCCTGGGCGCCTGCGCCTGCTCGCCGGCGCTGGAACTGGATGGCCAAGTGCATGCACGGCTTACCCCTGAGCGCCTGCGGGCGCTGGTGAACGGTTGCCTGGAGGGCGAAACATGCTGAAGTTGTGCATTCCCTGTGACTCGGTCGCCCGTGCGGTCGGCGCCGATCAGGTTGCCGAAGCAATCAAGGCCGAGGCCGAGCGCCGCCAGCTGCCCATCGAGATTCAACGCACCAGCTCGCGTGGCCTGTACTGGCTGGAGCCGCTGCTGGAGTGTGAAAGCAGCGAAGGGCGCCAGGGCTTCGGCCCGGTCACCCCGGCAGACGTGCCATCGCTGCTTGACGCCCTGGCCGGTGGGCCCGGTGGCCATTCGCTGGCACTGGGCCCGGTCGAAGAAATGACCTACCTGAAAACCCAGCAACGCCTGCTGTTCGCCCGCGCCGGCATCACTCGCCCGTTGTCGCTGGACGATTACCGCGCCCACGGCGGCTTCAAGGGCCTGGAAAAGGCGGTGGCGATGGACGGCGCCGCCGTGGTCGCTAGCGTGCTTGACTCCGGCCTGCGCGGCCGTGGCGGCGCGGCGTTCCCCGCCGGCATCAAGTGGCGCACCGTGCGCGATGCCAGGCCAGGGCAGAAGTACGTGGTGTGCAACGCCGACGAAGGCGACTCTGGCACCTTCGCCGACCGCATGCTGATGGAAGGCGACCCCTTCCTGCTGATCGAAGGCATGATCATCGCCGGCCTCGCTGTCGGGGCCGACAAGGGCTACATCTATGTGCGCTCGGAATACCCCGACGCCATTCGCGTACTCAACCAGGCCTTCGCCATCGCCCGCGACGCCGGTTACCTCGGCAGCGACGTGGCCGGCAGCGGCCAGGCCTTCGACCTGCAAGTGCGGGTCGGTGCCGGTGCCTATATCTGCGGCGAGGAAACCGCGCTGCTCGAATCCATCGAAGGCAAGCGCGGCATCGTCCGCGCCAAGCCGCCACTGCCCGCGCTCGAAGGCCTGTTCGGCCTGCCCACGCTGGTGCACAACGTACTCACCCTGGCCTCGGTGCCGACCATCCTGGCCGAGGGCGCGGCGTTCTACCGCGACTTCGGCATGGGCCGCTCGCTGGGCACCATGCCGTTCCAGCTGGCTGGCAACATCCGCCACGGCGGCCTGGTGGAACGCGCCTTCGGCCTGACCCTGCGCGAGCTGGTGGAAGGCTACGGCGGTGGCACTGCCAGCGGTCGGCCGCTCAAGGCCGCGCAGGTCGGCGGCCCGCTCGGCGCCTGGGTGCCGCCCAGCCACTTCGATACCCCGCTGGACTACGAGGCCTTCGCTGCCATGGGCGCGATGCTCGGCCACGGCGGCGTGGTGGTGGCCGACGACACCCTGAACATGGCCAGCATGGCGCGCTTTGCCCTGCAGTTCTGCGCCGAGGAATCCTGCGGTAAATGCACCCCGTGCCGGATCGGCTCGACCCGTGGCATGGAGGTGGTCGACCGGCTGATTGCGACCAGCGATCTTACTGAGCGCCATGACCAGGCCCTGCTGTTGCGCGACCTGTGCGACACCCTGCAGTACGGCTCGCTGTGCGCCATGGGCGGCATGACCGCCTACCCGGTGGCCAGCGCCCTCAAGTATTTCCCCGCCGATTTCGGGCTGACCACCACGGAGGCCGCACAGTGATCAACTATTTCGATCCCGAGACCGACCTGGGCACACCCGCCCGTGAAAGCGACGTGCAGGTCAGCCTGAACATCGACGGCCGCAGCATCAGCGTGCCGGCCGGCACCTCGGTGATGCGCGCCGCCGCCATGCTCGGCACCAGCATTCCCAAACTGTGCGCCACCGACAGCCTCGAAGCGTTTGGCTCATGCCGCATGTGCATGGTGGAAATCGAAGGTATGCGTGGTTACCCGGCCTCGTGCACCACGCCGGTGTCCGAAGGCATGGTGGTACGCACGCAAACCTCACGTCTGGCCGACCTGCGGCGCAACGTGATGGAGCTGTACATTTCCGACCACCCGCTGGATTGCCTGACCTGCTCGGCCAACGGCAACTGCGAACTGCAGACCGTTGCAGGCCAGGTCGGCCTGCGTGAGGTGCGCTACGGCTATGACGGCGCCAACCACCTGGCGGAGCAGAAGGATACCTCCAACCCGTATTTCGACTACGAGCCCAGCAAGTGCATCGTCTGCAGCCGCTGCGTGCGTGCTTGCGAAGATATCCAGGGCACCTTCGCCCTGACCATCACCGGGCGTGGTTTCGAGTCGCGGGTGGCAGCGGCCGGCGGTGACAACTTCCTGGCTTCCGAATGCGTGTCGTGCGGCGCCTGCGTGCAGGCCTGCCCGACGGCGACGCTCACCGAGAAGAGCCTGGTCCAGCTGGGCCAGCCCGAGCGTGCGGTAATCACCACCTGCGCGTACTGCGGGGTTGGCTGCTCGTTCCGCGCCGAGATGAAGGGCGACCAGCTGGTGCGTATGGTCCCGGACAAGAACGGCGGCGCCAACCACGGCCACGCCTGCGTCAAGGGCCGCTTCGCCTGGGGCTATGCCACCCACCCCGACCGCATCACCAAGCCGATGATCCGCAAGCGCCTGGAAGACCCGTGGCAGGAGGTCAGCTGGGACGAGGCGGTCACCTACGCCGCCAGCGAGTTCCGCCGCATCCAGCTCAAGTACGGGCGCGATTCCATCGGCGGCATCACCTCCAGCCGCTGCACCAACGAAGAGGCCTACCTGGTGCAAAAGCTGGTGCGCACGGCGTTCGGCAACAACAACGTCGACACCTGCGCCCGGGTTTGCCATTCGCCGACCGGCTATGGGCTCAAGCAGACCCTCGGTGAGTCGGCCGGCACCCAGAGCTTTGATTCGGTGATGCAGGCCGACGTCATCCTGGTGATCGGCGCCAACCCCACCGACGCCCACCCGGTGTTCGGCTCGCAGCTCAAGCGCCGCTTGCGCCAGGGCGCACGGCTGATCGTCATCGACCCACGGCGTATCGACCTGGTCGACTCGCCCCATGCGCGTGCCGAACTGCACCTGCAGCTGCGCCCCGGTACCAACGTGGCCATGCTCAATGCCTTGGCCCATGTGATCGTCAGCGAGGGCCTGCTGGCCCAGCGTTTCATCGACGCCCGCTGCGAAACCGAAGACTTCGCCCGCTGGCGCGAGTTCGTCAGCCTGCCGGAAAACGCCCCGGAAGCCCTGGGGCCTGTATGCGGCGTGCCCGCCGAACAGATCCGCAGCGCCGCCCGGCTGTATGCCACCGGCGGCAATGCGGCGATCTACTACGGCCTGGGGGTGACCGAACACAGCCAGGGCAGCACGGCGGTGATGGGCATCGCCAACCTGGCCATGGCCACCGGCAACATCGGCCGCGAAGGGGTAGGGGTGAACCCGCTGCGCGGGCAGAACAACGTGCAGGGTTCCTGCGACATGGGCTCGTTCCCGCACGAGCTGCCCGGCTACCGGCACATCTCCAACGAGGGCGTGCGTGCCGAGTTCGAGCAGGCTTGGGGCGTGACCCTGCAGCCTGACCCGGGCCTGCGCATCCCCAACATGTTCGAGGCGGCGCTGGACGGCAGCTTCAAGGCGCTGTACTGCCAGGGCGAGGACATCGCCCAGAGCGACCCCAACACCCAGCACGTCACCGCCGCCCTGCGCGCCATGGAGTGCGTGGTGGTGCAGGACATCTTCCTCAACGAGACGGCCAAGTTCGCCCACGTGTTCCTGCCGGGCAGCTCGTTCCTCGAGAAGGATGGCACCTTCACCAACGCCGAGCGGCGCATCTCGCGGGTACGCAAGGTCATGGAGCCGCTGGCCGGCAAGGCCGACTGGGAAGCCACCGCGGCCCTGGCCAATGCCCTGGGCTACCCGATGAACTACCGTCACCCCTCCGAGATCATGGACGAGATCGCCCGCCTGACGCCGAGCTTCCACCGCGTCAGCTATGCCGAGATCGACCGCCATGGCAGCCTGCAATGGCCGTGCAACGACGCCGCCCCGGACGGCACCCCGACCATGCACATCGACCAGTTCGTGCGCGGCAAGGGGCGCTTCATGCTGACGGGTTATGTGCCCACCGACGAAAAGGTCAATGGCCGCTACCCGCTGCTGCTGACCACCGGGCGCATCCTCAGCCAGTACAACGTCGGCGCCCAGACGCGGCGCACCGCCAACACCGCCTGGCATGATGCCGACCGGCTGGAGATTCACCCCAACGACGCCGAAAGCCGTGGCATCCACGATGGCGACTGGGTCGGCATCGGCAGCCGTGCGGGGCAGACCGTGCTGCGCGCCAAGGTCAGCGAGCGGGTGGCCCCTGGGGTGGTCTACACCACTTTCCACTTCCCCGAGTCCGGCGCCAACGTGATCACCACCGACAACTCCGACTGGGCCACCAACTGCCCGGAATACAAGGTCACCGCAGTGGAGGTGGTGAAGGTGTTCCACCCCTCGGAATGGCAGAAGCGCTACCAGGACTTCAGTGACGAACAGCGGCGCCTGCTCAAGGAGCGTCGCACTGTGCAAGAAGCCGAGGTGCGCCGATGAGTAGCGACAACCTGGTCAAGATGGCCAACCAGATCGCCCACTACTTCGACAGCGAGCCAAATCGGGCGCTGGCGGTGCAGGGGGTGAGGCAGCACCTGAACAGCTTCTGGACACCGGCGATGCGCCGGCAGCTGGGGGAGTGGATTGCCGAGCATGGTCAGGAAGGGCTGGATGCCAAGGTGGTGGAGGCACTGGCCTAGGGCTTGCCTGTTCCGGCCTTTTCGCGGGCTTGCTCGCGAAAAGGCCAGTACAGGAAAAATGAAATGTCCGTCATTTATGCAAGACGAATCCCACCGCAATGCTACGCTCGCGGAAACACTCGTCACGGATAATTCCTATGGACATGAACTGGCACCAGGCCCTGCAAGAGAGCCTGAGCTGGCTTGCAATCGCCTCGTTCATCACCCTCATCGGCTTCACCGCTGCTGCTGCCCTGGCCGTGCGCTATACGCGCTGGGGCAGCCAGTTCTGGCAGCTGGCGGGGCCGTACTTCACCTTTCGGCGCAGTTGGCGCCCGCTGCTGGTGTTCGGCCTGCTGCTGGTGCTGACGCTGTTCTCGGTGCGCCTGAACGTGCTGTTCTCGTTCTGGTACAACGGCTTCTACAGCGCCCTGCAGGCCCTCGACCAGGCGGCCTTCTGGTACCTGTTGGGGGTGTTCGCGGTGCTGGCCACCATCCATGTGCTGCGTTCGCTGTTCACCTTCTACGTGACCCAGGCGTTCAATATCCACTGGCGGGTGTGGCTTACCGAGCGCCTGACCGGCGAATGGATGAAAGGCGATGCCTACTACCGCGGCCGCTTCCTGGCCGAACCGGTGGACAACCCCGACCAGCGTATCGAACTGGACGTCAGCGCGTTCGTCACCAACTCGGTGTCGCTGGCCCTGGGCGCGGTCAGCGCGCTGGTCTCGCTGGTGGCCTTTACCGGCATCCTCTGGGGCCTGTCGGCGCCGCTGACGGTGGCGGGGTACGAGATACCCCGGGCGATGGTGTTTGCGGTGTACGTCTATGTGCTGATCGCCACCTGGATTGCCTTCCGCCTCGGCCAGCCGCTGATCCGCCTGAACTTCCTCAACGAAAAACTCACGGCGAACTTCCGTTATGCGCTGATGCGCCTGCGCGAGAACGCCGAGAACATCGCCTTTTACCAGGGCGCGCCGGTCGAACGGGCAACCTTGCTCGGGCGCTTCGGCGCACTGATCGTCAACGTCTGGGCGCTGGTGTTCCGGAACCTGAAGTTCAGCGGCTTCAACCTCGGCGTCAGCCAGGTGGCGGTGGTGTTCCCGTTCATCCTTCAGGCGCCACGTTTCTTCAGTGGGGCGATCAAGCTGGGTGACGTGATGCAGACCTCCCAGGCGTTCGGCCAGGTGCAGGATTCGCTGTCGTTCTTCCGTGAGTCCTACGACACCTTCGCCCAGTACCGCGCCACCCTCGACCGTTTGACCGGCTTCCTCGATGCCAACGACCAGGCCAGTGCGCTGCCACGGGTGCTGACCAAAGACCAGCCACGGGCGCTGGAGATCATCGGCCTGCAGGTGCTGCGCCCGGACGGCCATGCGCTGATCGCCGACCTCGACCTGCGCCTGCACGGTGGCCAGGCGCTGCTGATCAAAGGGCCGTCGGGCAGTGGCAAGACCACCTTGCTGCGCGCCCTGGCGGGCCTGTGGCCGTATGCCGAGGGCGAAGTCCGGCGGCCGCTGGGCACCCAGGCGTTGTTCCTGTCGCAGCGGCCTTACCTGCCGCTTGGCGACCTGCGCACCGCCATTGCCTACCCGGCCGACAGCCAGCCGGAGGATGAAGCCCGCATGCAGCAGGCCCTGCGCGCGGTCAACCTGGCGCACCTGGCCGAGCGGCTGGCGGTGAGCTGCGACTGGTCGAACATTCTCTCGGTCGGTGAGCAGCAGCGCCTGGCGTTTGCCCGGGTGCTGTTCAACCGGCCGCAGGTGGTGTTCCTCGACGAGTCCACCTCGGCGATGGACGAAGGGCTGGAACATGCGATGTATGCGTTGCTGCGCAAAGAAATGCCGGAGACCTTGCTGGTGAGCGTGGGGCATCGCAGCACCTTGGCCGACTTCCATACCCACCGGCTGGAGGTGGACGGGCAGGGCGGCTGGTCGCTGCGCCAGCAGGAGGTGCTGGCTTAACCTGTGGCAAGCGACATTCAGGGCTGATGCTCGGCATCGAGCATCACGATCAGCTCAGCCCCTTCATTTCGCACATTTCCCACTTCCTTGCCCACCGCAAACCACTCGAACGCCTCGACCGGCAAGCACTGCTCCCGCGTCAGGCGTTCGGCCTCCTCGGCAGGCACCTCAGGGTCGATCCATGCCCGGGCATGCTCCGGGCTCAGCACCAGGGGCCGGCGGTCATGGATATCGACCATCCCCGCATCGCTCGCCGCAGTGATGATCACGAAACCATCCCCTTCGTTCGGCTCCCGCCCCGCACGCACCTCGGCCAGCGCGGCCATGAACATCGGTGCCTGGCTTTTCAGGCGAATGAAGTAAGGCTGCTTGCGCTTGGGATCGAGCGGGTCGGCCACCCACTCGTACCAGCCGTCAGCCATCACCAAGGCCCGCCCTTGCGGCCACAGGGCCTTGAAGAACTTGCCGGTGGTCACTGTCTCGACCCGCGCGTTGATCGGTGCCGGCCGCTTGCCGGTGGCCCAGAACGGCGCCCATCCCCAATGGCAGGGGTCGATGCGCAGGCCATCGGTGGCGTGGTGCAGGATCAGCACGCGGCTGCCGGGGGCGACGTTGTAGCGGCCGATCGGCACGTTGTCGTAGCCGCTGATCACGTCCTGCTCGGCGTCCAGCTCACGCAGGTAGTCGGCCAGGCCCTGGTACTGGGCGAAGCGTCCACACATGGCATGTACCCCCACTTGTCGAAATATCCTACGGCGAAATTGACCGGATACTCGCTACGGCGTTTACTGTATATGCATACAGTTTAATATCAAGGTCGTCGCATGACTTCCATCCTGGGTCCCATCACGGGCGGCAGTGTTGCCGTGCCGCGCTATCTGTTCCGTGTCCCGGCGGGCTTTCCGTCGCCTGCTGCCGACCACATGGAGCAGCCCATCTCGCTGGACGAGCTGCTCAACCTGCGCGCACCGCATATCTATCTGGTCAGGATAGACGGCGACAGCATGCAAGGTGCCGGTATCTTCGATGGCGACCTGGTGCTGGTCGACCGCTCGATCGAGGCGCGCCATGGCCATATCGTGATTGCCGCGGTCAACGGCGAGCCGCTGTGCAAGCGCCTGCAGCACGTCGCCGGGCAAGTGCTGCTGCGCTCGGAAAACCCGCGCTATGCGCCACGCTACATCATGGAGGGTGACGACTTCATGATCTGGGGCGTGGTGACCTTCAGTGTGCGCAGCCATGACCCGGCAGCCTGAACCGGCTTAGCGCAGTAGCATCACCCCAACGAGGGTGGCACCGGCACAGCCCGCCCCGACCAGGAAGGTCGCCTGGAACCCGGCGCCATCCCACAGCAACCCGGCCACCACGCTGGCCACCAGCAGCGCCACCCCGGTCAGCAGGTTGAACAGGCCGAATGCCGTGCCGCGCAGGTTGGCCGGTGCACTGTCGGCGATCAGCGCGGCGAAGATGCCCTGGGTAAAGCCCAGGTGCAGGCCCCAGGCGGCAACCCCCAGCGCCAGCCCGGCCCAGCCTGGCAGCAGGGCCAGCAACAGGTCGGCGGCGATCAGCAGGGCCAGCCCCATCATCAGCACGCCACGGCGGCCCACGCGGTCCGACAGCGCGCCGGCCGGGTAGGCCGACAGCGAATAGGCCAGGGCCATCAGCACCAGCACCGCAGGCGCCCACAATGGCGCCATGCCCATGTCCTGGGCGCGCAGCAGCAGGAATGCCTCGCTGAAACGGGCCAGGGTGAACACCATGGCCAATCCGCTCAGCCGCCAGTAGGCGGGGCCCAGGCGCGCCAGTTCCTGCAATGCCAGTGGTGAGCGTACCGGCCGCGCGCTGGGCGCCGTCTCAGGCTCGCGAACGAAGGCAACGAGAATGTACACGGCGACGAACGCCGGGATCACCGCTACCCAGAACACCGTCTGGAAATGGCTCGCCGTCAGCCACATCAGCACGATCGCCAGCAACGGGCCGAGGAAGGCCCCCACGGTGTCCAGCGCCTGGCGCAGGCCGAATGCCGCGCCACGCAGCTCGGGCGGGGTTACATCGGCCACCAGCGCATCGCGGGGGGCGCCGCGGATGCCCTTGCCGATACGGTCGACGAAGCGCGCTGCGGTCAGCCACTCCAGCCCGGAGGCCAGGGGGAACACCGGCTTGGTCAGCGCGCCCAGGCCATAGCCCAGCACCGTCAGCAGCTTGCGCTTGCCCAGGCGGTCGCTGAGCGCGCCGGAGAACACCTTGGTGATCGATGCGGTGGCCTCGGCGATGCCTTCGATGAAGCCGACGGCGACCACCGAGGTACCGAGCACGGTGACCATGTACAGCGGCAGCAGGGCGTGGATCATTTCCGAGGAGATGTCCATGAACAGCGACACGAAGCCCAGCGCCCAGACGCTGCGGGGGATCTTCTGCAGGGCCTTGGCGGTGCTGCCTGGCTCGGACTTTTCGGCGCTGCGCATCGGGAGCCTCGGTGGGGGTGTCACAGTTCGAAACTGTAGGAGCCTGTGCGCAGGATGCAAATCGGATGAGTGGCTGGAGGCATTGGCCGGGTGTTGTGATTAACTGTATATAAATACAGTATTGTTGATGCTGCCCGATGAAACCCACACCTGTTTTTGCCCTGATCGACTGCAACAGTTTCTACGCCAGCTGCGAGCGGGTGTTTCGCCCTGACCTGCAGCGCACGCCCATCGTCGTGCTCAGCAACAACGATGGGTGCATCGTCGCCCGCAGCGCCGAGGCCAAGCCTTTGGTGAAAATGGGCCAACCGTACTTCCAGGTGAAGGACCTGCTGCGTCGGCATGGGGTTGTGGCGTTTTCCTCCAACTATGCGTTGTACGGCGACATGAGCCAGCGGGTGATGACGGTGATTGAAGGCATGGTGCCGGCCCTGGAGGTGTACTCCATCGACGAAGCCTTTGCTGACCTGGCCGGCATGCCCGGCGACCTGGAGCGCCTTGGCCGCGACATCCGCGCGCGGGTGTTCAAGCACACCGGCATCCCGGTGGGGGTTGGCATCGCGGGTACCAAGACCTTGGCCAAGCTGGCCAACCACGCGGCCAAGCGCTGGTCGGTGCAGAGCGGTTGGGTGGTCGATCTGCGCGACCCGGTGAAGCGCGAATGGGTATTGAAAAAGTGCGATGTGTCGGAGGTCTGGGGCATCGGCAAACGCCTTACGGCCCATTTGCAAGCGATGGGCATCCGCACTGCCTGGGACCTGTCCCGCGCCAACCCCGGCCTGCTGCGCAAGACCTTCAGCGTGGTGGTGGAAAAGACCGCCCGCGAACTGGCCGGCACGCCTTGCCTGCAACTGGAAGAGGTCGACCTGCCACGCCAGGAAATCTGCTGCAGCCGCATGTTCGGCCAGCGCCTGACCGAGCTTGCGCCGCTCAAGGAAGCGGTGGCCACCTACGTGATGCGCGCGGCGGAAAAGTTGCGCAAGCAGCGTTCGCTGGCGCAGCGGATGCGGGTGAGTATCCGCACCGGCATGTTCAACCCCGAGGAGCCGCGCTACGCCAACGGCGTGGTGGTGCAGCTGCCGTATCCCACCGATGACGAGCGGCTGCTGACCCGCATGGCGCTGGAGGCGGTGGAACGGGTGTATCGCGAGGGGTTCCGTTACAGCAAGGCCGAGGTATTGCTGATGGAGCTGTGCCAGCGCGGGGAGGTGACCGGTGATCTGTTTATGCCGACGCAGAGCGTGAAGGCCGAGCGGGTCATGCAGGTAATCGACGGCGTTAACGGGCGCTGGGGGAGGGGGACGCTGCGCAGTGCGGCGGTGCCGGCGGCGGCGCAATGGGCGATGCGGCGGGAGTTGATGAGTGCGGGCTTTACCACGCATATGGCAGGGTTGTGGCGGGTCGCAACTTGACGCCATAAGTCTAGAAAGATTCGAGATCTGGCATTTTTTTGGCTGAGGGGTCGCTGGTATTATTTTGCCATCCTTGGGCGTTTCTGCGGCACGGGATTGGCGTCCCGTCACAGGTCCGGGCACATCCACATCCAGTGGCGGTGCTCTGCGTGTGCCAATGACTCAGGGTAATCCCATGACGACCAGCGCTCGTGAGCCTCGCGCTCTGACTGCCCAATCCCATTTCGGAGCTTGTCATGACTCCCATAAACTGATGTTTTCGGTGCACGCTGGAGTCGACGGAGAAGACGCAATGGTCTGTGCCGTCGCAGCGCTGAAGGCCGCCTACGAGACCAATGCGCTGGCATTGGAAAAGGCGAAAGAGCCAATGCGCAGCTTGCTGATTGCAACGGAAAACTCGCTGGAAAAGGGCCTGGCGTTGGCTGAGGCTGTGCTCCAAGGTCTGGAACAGGGATAGGTGATTGTTGATAGGGCCGCAGACGCGGCCCGTTCTGGTTTTGTAGGGGTTGGTGAGGCGAGGGACGAAAGCCAACTAACGGGCCTGAAGAACCTCACGAAACACGTCCGGGCGAGAAGCCGCAATGTGTAGAAGAGACCGCGCCGCCCCCGACGGCATACGCCGACCTTGCTCCCATTCTTGAAGCGTGCGCACCGAGACACCCAATAGCTCCGCAAATCTGAGCTGGGAGAGTCCAGTTCTGCTCCGAGCTTCTGCTGCTTCGGTTACTTCCACTTGATGCACAGCGCCATAGCGACCAGTCTTCACATCGCGGATGGATTCCAGCAATTCCTCACCGATGTTGCGAGTAGCATCCCGAAGCATCAGTTCTTTTTCAGTCAGGGGCATGATTAAGCTCCTTCGCAATCTTGCGCAGCACGTGCGCGGGTATGTTCTCGGTGGCGCTCTTGCAGTAGATCAGCAGAGCAACCAAAGCGCCGTTGGCGAGCTGAGCGGTGTAGATGACACGGACGGCGCCTCGCTTGCCTTTGCCGTCCAGGCTCCAGCGTACCTTGCGGCATCCGCCTGAACCGGGAATCACTGCACCTGCGTCAGGGTCGTTGGCGAGATAGCACATGAATGCCCCGTGCTCTTCCTCGCTCCAGTAGTTGGGCCATTGCCTGGAAAATAGTGGCGCTTCAATGATCGTCAGCATACTGCATCCCTACGTCTTTGACGTAGATATTTTGCGTTGCCTGCCTGAGATCAAGAAGCGGGAGGTTGTATCGAGGGGTTGCTGAGGTAGTGGTTTGGTCCGAGATTGCCGGGGCCGCGCAGCGGCCCCGGCGATCTCAAAGGCTCAACCGCACCGCCAGCGCCGCCAAAGTCGCCAGCAACACCGGCACCGTCAGCAACACGCCAACCTTGAAGTAATACCCCCAGCCAATCGTCACCCCCTTGCGCGCCAGCACATGCAGCCAGAGCAAGGTCGCCAGGCTGCCAATCGGGGTAATTTTCGGCCCCAGGTCGCAGCCGATCACGTTGGCGTAGATCATCGCCTCGCGGACCACGCCGTGGGCCTCGCTGGCCTGGATCGACAGCGCGCCGATCAGCACGCTGGGCAGGTTGTTCATCACTGAGGACAACAGCGCGGCAATCAACCCGGTCCCCAGCGAGGCGGCCCACAGGCCATGCCCGGCCAGGCCGTTCAGCACGTGGGTCAGCGAGTCGGTCAGGCCGGCATTGCGCAGCCCGTACACCACCAGGTACATGCCCAGCGAAAACACCACGATGTGCCACGGCGCCTCGCGCAGCACGCGGCGGGTCATGATCACGTGGCCGCGTGCTGCCACCGCGAACAGTACCAGCGCCCCGGCAGCGGACACGGCACTGACCGGGATGCCGAGCGGCTCCAGCACGAACAGCCCGGCCAGCAGCCCTACCAGTACCACCCAACCGACGCGGAAGGTGGCGCGGTCGCGGATGGCCAGGGCCGGTAGCTTGAGGTCTTCACTGGCGTAACGGCTGGGAATGTCGCGACGAAAGTACAGCCACAGCACCAGCAGTGTGGCCGCCACTGCCACCAGATTCACCGGCATCATCACCCCTGCGTAGGCATTGAAACCGAGGCCAAAGTAGTCCGCCGAAACAATGTTCACCAGGTTCGACACCACCAGCGGCAGGCTGGCGGTGTCGGCAATGAAGCCGGCGCCCATGACGAAGGCGAGGGTCGCGGCGGGGGAGAAGCGCAGGGCCAGCAACATCGACATGACAATCGGGGTAAGGATCAGCGCCGCGCCGTCATTGGCGAACAGCGCCGACACCGCAGCCCCCAGCAGCACCATGAAGGCGAACAGCCGACGCCCGTCACCGCGCGCCCAGCGGGCCACGTGCAGCGCTGTCCATTCGAAGAAACCCGCCTCATCCAGCAACAGGCTGATGACGATCAGGGCGATGAAGGTGCCGGTGGCGTTCCAGATGATCGCCCACACGGTGGGGATGTCGTGCAACGAGACTACCCCGGACAGCAGCGCCAGCACGGCGCCGAGGCTGGCGCTCCAGCCGACGCCGAGGCCCTTGGGCTGCCAGATGACCAGGGTCAGGGTGAACAGGAAAATAAGCGCGGCTGGGAGCATGAGTAGGGGATTCAATGATGGGGTGAGCCGACCTGGAACATCCGTGGGTCGTACATGAAGTCGTACATTTCAACCACCCGGATCTGACTCACCGCTGGGTGGCTGGGGTTGATGACGATGTTGCGTTCCAGCGGCAGGATGGCAGACGGGATGACCAGCCCAAGGTGGCTGTTCGACTTCAACCAGGCTGTGCCGAATGCCATGCTTGGGCGGTCGGCAGGCAGGCTGGCCCAGCCTTCGGGCAGGTCCGTCGCATCGACCTGCAGATACAGCGAGGTATCTGCAGGCAGCTCAAAGCAGGTGATCTTCAAGGGGACGGTGGGTTCGCCCGCCGCATGTACGAAGGTTTCCAGGCAACAGATTGCCGGTGTCATGCCCATGTATACGGCGGGCACGTCCTGATCGTTCCAGCGCCCGCCTTCGATGGCCGCGCCCTTGCCGCTCAAGTCAGTGGCGCGTTTTGCCTTCGCGATTCGCCACCCCCGCATCAGGCAACCCCACCCCATTCCAGGGCCTGCAGTACCCGGCGCACCTGCTTGGCACCGATTTCGGTTTCGCAGAGCAGGATCGGCGCACTGTCACCCAGGGCCTTGTTCGGTTTCGATAGCCACTGTGCAGCAGCGTCGCGGCTCTCGAAGACCTCCTCGGCCTGATGGGACACCGAGGCGATGCGGTCCAGGCGTTCGGAGGCGACGGTATCGAGCACTTCATGCTCCCGCACACGCCGCTCCAGCGTGGAAATCGAGGCATTGAGCAGCAATGCCAGACTGGGTTCTTCGAGGTTGAAGGTGTAGCGCACGGCACGGAAGAGGTGGGCTGAAAAGCCGCGCTTGATCTGCACCAGTCGCTCCGATTCCTTGAGTGCATAGCGGCTTGCGCTAAATGCCCAGAACTCGTCGATACCAGAACTGCGCACATCTTCTTTGGCTTTTTCGTGACGCCGTTGGGCGATTGAAGTGCTCATCACGCCTCCGTCAATTGACTAGTTTTTTTCGTCAAATGAAGTATAAGCCGGCCGGTCGCCCAATTGCACCTACCTTCGATCAGCCCAGAACGTTCAGCCGACCGTCACCCTGGCAAAGGCTTGCCGAAAGCGCAGCATGATTGGCACCATTGGCCGGCTCTAATTCAAGACATTGCGCTCGCCGAGCCACGCTTCGAAGTGGCTGAAGGTGTCAATGGCGGCCTGTACCGTGCTGGCCTGTGCTGGCGCTGCAGCCGATGCCTGGTCAAGCCGCTCCAGGAAACTGCGCCAGTAGCTGCCGGCCAGCGCCCCGTACACGTCGAGGAAGGCTGCGCCACTCTCGTGGCCGATGCCCAGGCGCTCGGCCATCGCCCGCTTGAGCACCTGGCCACCCAGGGTCGAACCCTCCAGCACATACATCACGCCCAGCGCGCTGGCCTCGTCGTGGATGGCCGGCAGTGCCTGGCACAGTGGCAGGGCGCCGATGTCGGCCTCACTCAGGTCCAGGGCCAGCAGGTCGCGGGTCAAGGTTGCGGTCTTGCGGCGTTCTGGGCCCTGATAATTGCCCAGGTGCTGCTCCAGAGGCGCATGAAAACCGTAGTAGGCCTGCAGCAGGCGGCGATAGGCAGCGCTGTCGAAGCCAGGGCTGAAGAACGGCAGGCGCGCCTCCAGCGCCTTGTGGCAGTCGCGGGTGCCCTCGCGCAGGGCGAGCAGCAAAGGGCTGCTGGGCGTAGTGGTGGGCATCGATCTGGCTCTGGTGGCATTTCGCCTAAGTAGGAGTGGCGATGCTAACCCGACGTTCCGCCTTGGCGTGAGTTTGTTGCGGTAAAAAAACGGCTGGCGTGTTAAACCAGTCTGCCAGACTTTCAGTGAAGAACACCCTGGTGATAGCCATACGCCTGACCTTGCTCTGCCACGCTCTGACCCCGGCCCAGAAATGCGGGCACCTGGCACAGCCCGACGACGGCATTTTGCCGTTGGCCATCGCGCCCTTGGCGATTACCCCAGGCATGCAGTTGCTGGCGGCGCCAGAGCGCAGAGCGCAGGAGACGGCGGCGCAGCTCTCGTCGCAGGTGCAGCGCGAGCCGGCATTGGCCGATTGCGCCCTGGGCCATTGGCAGGGCGTGTCACTCAAGCAGTTGCAGGCCGAGCAGCCTCAGGCGTTGGCGCAGTGGCTCGAAGAGCCGCTCAGCGCGCCCCATGGCGGTGAGTCGTTCGCGCAGCTGTGCGAGCGCGTGGGGGCATGGCTGATGGCCTTCGACAGGCCGGGTGAGTGGCTGGCGGTGACTCACCCTTGGGTGATCCGCGCCGCGCTGGTGACGGTGCTGGAGTGCCCGCTGGCTGCCGCGCAGCGGATTGATGTGCTGCCGTTGTCGCGGGTCGAATTGAGCTTTGCCGGGCGCTGGCGCTTGCGTCTGGGCTGAGCAAGCGCCGGTTGCCGGGTCAGAACGCCAGCTTGTAGCCGATCAGCAGCAACATGGTCGCCAGGCAAGGGCGCAGGACGCGGTCGGAGATGCGCCCGGTGAGGTGGCTGCCCAGGTAGATGCCCGGCAGTGAGCCCAGCAGCAGGTAACCCAGCAGCGACCAGTCCATGTTACCCATGCCGGCGTGGCCGATACCGGCAACCAGGGTCAGGGGGACGGCATGGGCGATTTCGGTACCGACCAGGCGACGGGTGGCGAGGAACGGGTAGAGCAGGAACAGTGCCACGGTGCCCAGGGCACCGGCACCAATCGACGTCAGGGTGACCATCACGCCCAGCACCACGCCAGTCAGCACGGTGAGGATGTTCAGGCTGCGGTCGCTGAGGTGGTAGTGGTCACCGGCGTGACGGCTGGCGAACGCTTGCAGGCGCGACTTGAACAGGATTGCCAGGGCAGTGAGGATCAGCACCACCGCCAGGCCCTGCTTGATGATGGCGTTCAGCGCCGTGGTGTCGGTGTGCAGGGTGCTGAGGAACCACAGGGTCAGGGCTGCCGCCGGCACGCTGCCGAGGCTGAGCAGGCCAGTGATCTTCCAGTCGATGTTCTTCTGCCGGGCATGCACCCAGACGCCACTGCCCTTGGTGATGGCCGCATACAACAGGTCGGTGCCCACGGCAGTCGCCGGGTTGATGCCGAACCACAGCAGGATCGGGGTCATCAGCGAGCCGCCGCCGACGCCGGTCATGCCGACGATGAAACCCACAACCAGTCCGGCAATGGTGAAACCGAAAGAACCTACATCCATACGCTACTCGACTGCCCAGCTTTGCCCGTTATCGGATGGGTGCCAGCATATAGGGAGTTTTTATAGCCAAATAGACTTGTTCGTTATTAGGTTATAACCGGGATGGCTTGTGGGGGCATGGCTGGTGATTGCCGACGCCTGCGAGATCGAGCGCCGCCCGCGCGGCGCTCGATCTGGGCCCCAACAAAAACCTCAAACCCTACGCAAAGGCCCCCTCAGATGCGGAAGCTGCCCACCAGCTGCTTCAGCCGCCCGGCCTGCTGAGCGAGTGCATCGCAATGCTGCAGGGTCTGGTTGAGGTTCACCACCCCTTGCTGGTTCAGCGCGTTGATCTGGGTGATGTCCAGGTTCAGGCTTTCGACCACAGCGGTCTGCTCCTCGGTAGCGGTGGCCACCGACTGGTTCATGCCGTCGATTTCACCGATGCGCTGAGTCACGCTGGCCAGGCGCTCGCCGGCCTGGTTGGCCACCTGCACGGTCTGCTCGCTCGATACCTGGCTGGTGTTCATGGTGTGCACCGCCTCGCGCGAGCCAACCTGCAGGCTGGTGATCATGCGGTGGATTTCTTCGGCCGATTCCTGGGTGCGGTGTGCCAGGTTGCGGACCTCGTCGGCGACCACGGCAAAGCCGCGCCCGGCCTCACCGGCCCGGGCGGCTTCGATGGCGGCGTTGAGCGCCAGCAAGTTGGTCTGCTGGGAAATGCCCTTGATCACGTCGAGGATCTTGCCGATCTCGTCGGTGCTGGCATTAAGGGTTTCGATCTGTTCGCACGATTCGCTGATGCGCTGTGAAAGCGCAGTCATGGCGTTGATCGCCTGCTCGACCACCTCACGGCCGCCATGGGCCTGCTCGCTGGCACCGCTGGCATGTTGCGAGGCATCGGCCGCATTGCGGGCGATTTCCTGGGTCGCGGCGCCCAGTTGGTTGATAGCCGCGGCCACGCTGTTGGTGCGCATGCTCTGCTCTTCGGAGCCGATGATCGAGGCGTTGGAGGCGTCGATGACTTTTTCCGACAGGTCGTGTACCAGGCGGGTGGCCGAAGAGACTTCGCTGATCGAGCTGTGGATACGCTCGACGAAGCGGTTGAACGAGCTGGCCAGTTCGCCGAATTCGTCCTTGTGCTGCACGTCCAGGCGGCGGGTCAGGTCGCCTTCACCTTCGGCGATGTCGCGCATGGCGCGGCCCATGGTGGTCAGCGGGCGCATCAGTACCGGGATCAGCAGGCCCAGCAGCACGGCGATGGCGACCACGGCGATGAGCATGGCGATGATCGCCGAGGTACGGAACTGGCTGAGTGCGGCGTAGGCCTTGTCCTTGTCGATCGACAGGCCGATGTACCACTGCGCCGAGGGCAGGCCGGCGACCGGGGCGAACGAGATCAGCCGCTCCTCACCGTTGAGCGTGACGTCCTGCATGCCGGCAGTCACGCGCAGGCCGCTGCCGGGGTAGATGTCCTTGAGGTTTTTCATCAGCTGGTCTTTGTCCGGGCTGACGATCACCTGGCCACTGCTGTCGGCGAGGAAGGCGTGGCCGATGCCGCCGAAGTCAACCGAGTTGATGATCTCGACCAGGGTGTCGAGGGTCAGGTCGCCGCCGACCACGCCGATCAGCTCGCCGTTGCGCTTGCTTTTCACCGGTACCGCGATGGTCACCATCAAGCCACCGACCGCGCCCTGGTAGGGGGCGGTGAGCACGGTCTGGCCGGCGCTGACCGCACTGCTGTACCACGGCCGCTGGCGGGGATCGTAGCCGGCCGGCATCTGTGTGTCAGGGCGCTGGGTGAATACGCCGTTGGCCTGGCCCAAGTAGGTGAAAAGGAAGTTCCGCGTGTAGGAAGGCTGCTCGATCAGCCCGCCCAGGGTCTCTCCTGCCCCTTGCTGGGCAATGTCCTGCGCCAGGTTTTCCAGCACCAGGATGCGCCCGCTCATCCAGTTCTGCACGCTGCTGGCGGTCAGCGCGCCAGCCTGTTGCACGGACGATTCGATGTTCTGGCGGAGGGTGTTGCGTTGCAGGTAATCGTTGTAGAGCGTGAACAGCGCAAAGGCCAGCACCACGACACCGCAGGCGCTGAGAAGGATCTTGTGGCGAAATTTCAGGTTCATGTTTCGAGACCTTGAGCCAAGGATGGGAAGGGCGCCGCGTGCTTGTGGCGTTAAGGCGAGTCCTGTCCTACGTGTTATCGGCTTGCTTGGTAAAAGGTTGAAACACTTAGCTATTTTCTTCCGCTCAGGTCGACGGACGGTGGGCTAGCCAGCGGCCAGCAGTTCGATCAGCAGGCGAGCGCCCTGGCGCAACGGCTGCTGCTTGCGCCAGAAGGCATGGATCGGCAGCTGCAGTTCGTTGCGGGTGTTGCGAAATTGCAGGCGCACCAGACGCCCGGCAGCGACCAGCGGCGCGACCCGGGCCAGTGGCAAGTCACCCCAGCCAAGGCCGGCTTCGACCATCTGCAGGGCCAGGTCGAAACTGTCGGTGGACCAGTGTGTGGCGCCGATCAGCGGGCGTGGGTCGAGCAATGGCAGGTCGCGGCTGCGGACCAGGATCTGGCGCACATTGACCAGGTCTTCGAGGTAGTGGATACGGCCTTCGAGCAGGGCCGGGTGGGTGGGCGACAAGGTGGCCACCAGCGATTCCATGCCGATGTGCTGGAAGCTGCGACGGGCATCGACCTGCAGGCCGGCAAAAGCCAGGCACAGGTCGGCGCGGCCGCTGTCGAGCAGGTGCAGGGCTTCTTCCTGCGGGGCGCTGAGCAACTGGATGTCGAGCAGCGGGTAACGTGCGCCGAGGCTGGCAATGGCGGCCAGCAGCGGGCGGTGGTCGATATCCGGGACCACGGCCAGGGTGAGGTTGCTTTCCAGGCCTTGGGACAGCTCCAGTGCGTGTACCTGCAGCAAGCCCAGCTGCTCGGCGATCAGCCGCGCGTGGGGTTCGAGGGCCAGGGCCTGGGCGGTGGCGCGGACCTCGCGTGAGCCGCGCTCGAACAAGGTGTAGCCCAGTTCGGCTTCAAGGTTGCCGATGGCCATGCTCACCGCCGAAGGTACCCGTTGCAGGGCGCGGGCAGCAGCGGAAAACGAGCCGCGGTCGAGCACGGCGAGAAACAGCTGGATGTTGTCGCTGGAAAAATTCATGTCAGCCTCCTGTCAGTCAATCTGAAAGCGGCTGACTTTTTCTGTCAAGCGAATTGAATCATCCTTGCGCCTCATCGCAATTCGACACATGAGGTAACCCGTGCAGGGCGTCAAACGCAAACTGGTCTACGTGACCTTCTATGAACTGATCGGCTTGTGCATGTCGACGCTGGGGCTGGCCTACCTGTCGGACACCCAGGCTTCGCACACCGGGCCTCTGGCGGTGATGATCACCACCATCGCCATGCTCTGGAACCTGATCTACAACAGCGTGTTCGAGTATTGGGAGAGCCGCCAGGCCAAGCGTGGGCGCAGCGTGGCGCGGCGGGTGGTGCATGCCGTCGGCTTCCAGCTGACCTTGGTGGTGTACCTGATTCCGCTGATTGCCTGGTGGCTGGACATAAGCCTGCTGGAGGCGTTTGTGGTGGACCTGGCGTTCATCATTCTGATCCCGTGCTACACCTTTGCCTATAACTGGGCGTTCGACCGGATCTTTGGCTTGCCGACTTCGGCCATGGCTGCTGCCAGGGCGGGAGGCTAAGGCAGGCGAATCAGCAAGGGCTCCTGTGGTGCAGGTGCTTGTCGCTGTTGCGTCTGCTGCTCCATGGACGGTTGCGGCGCAGTGGCCAGCAGGCTGTCCTCGACCTGCCCCGACAGGTAGTACACCCCCGCCAGGGCGCCGCTCTGGCGGTTCTCCATCAGCTCCTGCCACTCCTGGTTGAGCGCAACATTGAGGATGACCCGCAACTGCTCGACCATCTGCGGCTGGTCACGGTTGTGGGACATGATGCCGTAGCCGGTCGCCGCTATCGAGATCATTGCCCCGGCCACCTTGCCCACGGCGCTGGCCACGGCGCTGGCGACGCCGCGCGGGGCCAGGGTGGCGCCGAGCTTTTCGCTGGCATTGGTTGCCACGGACGACAAGCCCACGTCGGTTCTCCCGGGGCCTTTGGCGGCCTGCTTGTGCAGGTGTTCGCGCAACGCCAGCCAGGCCGGTTGCTGTTCAAGCGACTTGGCCCGCAGCAATTGATACAGCGTGGCATTGCGCGCGGGCGGTGGCCCCAGGTTGATCGCCGGGATGCGGTTCAGGCGCTGGCTGAATGCTTCGGGCGCAGCGTTGTAGCGCTGGATGATCGCCGGCAGTTGCTGGCCGAGCAGTTGCACGTACAGCTCGCAGGCACGATCGCGGATGCCCTCGGGGTTGATCTGTTCGGCCACCGGTTCGATCACCCGCTCGTGGTACTGCTCCTGCAGGTACAGCGCCAGGCGCTTTTCCGCCGGCTCGCGGCCCTCGCCGCTGTCGAGTTTGTACCAGGCCACTTTCATGGTCAGCCATTGCTGAGTCCAGTAGCCGGTGAACCAGGGGATGAAGTCTTGCTCGGTGCGTTGTTGCACCTGTTCCTTCCACACCCGCATCGAGCGCCGGGCATAGTCGTTGGCAGAGCCGGCGGCGCCAACTGAAGCCTCGATCAGTTCCTGGTCGATACGCTGCCAGGTGGCGGGGTCAAGCACCGCTGGAGGCGGCGGGGGAGGCGAGCGTTTTCCGGCGCAGCCGGCGATGGCCAGCAACAGGCACACTAGAACCAGGAATCGTCGGCTCACTCGGCTGCCTCGCGGGGAATAGAGGCTGGGTGGTCATCCGAGTATAGGGCGCGGCTCCGGGGGCTGCCGTGCAGCCCATCGGCCTTGCTCAGTCGAGGTCGAGCTTGTCTTCCAGGCGGTCGAGATGATCATCCATCAACGCCAGCGCCGCCCCCGCATCACCGGCCTCCACGGCATCGATGATCGCCGCATGTTCCTCCCAGGCGCAGTGGTCACAGCAAGGCGATTCATAACGGGCGATGATCAGCGAGGTCATTGGCACCAGGCCATTGAGGAAGCGCGCCAGCGGGGCATTCGCCGCCACTTGGGCGAGCTTGAGGTGAAACTCGCCACCCAGGCGGATGGCGGCGCAGCGCTCACCACGCTCATGGTGTTGGCGCTCGCGCTCGACCAGTTGGCGCAGCTGGCGGATCTGCGCTGGCCGTGCGCGTTGCGCGGCCAGGCTGATCAGGGTGGTTTCGGCCAGGCGCCGGGCGCTGAGCACCTGGCGTGCCTGCTCAGGGTCGGGTGCGGCCAGGTGGGCGGTGTGGCTGGGGCGCTGCACCACCACTTGCTGGTCCGACAGGCGGCCGAGCACCCGGCGGATCACCGTGCGGCTGACCCCGAAGGCATTGCCCAGGGCCTGTTCGGGCAACAGGCTGCCCGGCGGCAGGCGCTGTTCGAGAATCGCATCGAACAGGCGCGGGTAGATCTGCTCGGCCGACAGGCGAGTCTCGCCGGCGGCGAGCAGGGCAGGCAGGCGGGGGGCGGCGTGGGCGCAGGCGGTCATGGTCGCTCTCCAGGGGTCATTGGCCGGGCTGGTCGTCCGGGATGTTGAGGTGAATGCCCATGCGCTGGCCTTCGGCGAGGATGTGCTGGCGCATCTGGGCGCTGGCCTGGGCACTGTTGCGTTCGCGAATGGCGCGCACCACGGCTTCGTTTTCCTTGAGCCGTGCGGCCAGGTGCTCGGGCGAGTTGCGCAGCATGCTGGCGCTCTGCTTGAGGGCATTGCCGGTCTGTTGCACCACGCTCTGGAATATCGGGTTGGTGGTCAGTGCGAACAGCGCCTCGTGGAAGGCGATGTAGGCCTTGAATCCGGCTTCGCTGTCATCGGCTTCCAGGGCTTCGCGCATGTCCATCAGGGTCAGGCGCAGCTGGCCGATGTCCTGGCTGTTGGCCGATTGCGCGACCAGGCCGACGATGAACGGTTCGAGGGTGTAGCGCAGTTCCAGTACGTCGGCCAGGCTGGCCGCTGCGGCGCTTTCGCTGGCCGGGTCCTGGGCAGCAGCCTCGGCATCCAGCACCAGTACCCCCTTGCCCGGCAGCGCACGCACCAGGCCCAGGGTTTCCAGCACGGTCACCGCTTCGCGCAGGCTGGGGCGGCTGATGCCCAGTTGCTCGGCCAGTTCGCGCTGGCCGGGCAGCATGTCGCCGGAGCGCCACTGGCCACGGGCGAGGGCCTGGCGCAGTTTTTCCACCACTGAGTTGACGACGGTCGATGAGCTGATCACGGTTCGCTCCTGCAAGGGCCGGCGTCAGCGCCGGCCACGTTCGCTCAGAATTCCTGTTGATGGGGGTTGGCTTGCTTGCGTGGCACAGGGGCGAAGCCGGGTTTGCCATCGAGCACGTTCTGCGCACGTTCCAGGTCGATGTCCTTCTCCCAGCGGGCGATGGCCACGGTGGCCACGCAGTTGCCGATCAGGTTGGTCAGCGCCCGGCCAATGCCCATGAACCAGTCCACCGCCAGTACCAGCACCAGGCCCACCACCGGGATCGCCGGCACGGCGGTCAGGGTGGCGGCGAGGATCACCAGCGCCGAGCCTGGGATGCCGTGAGCGCCCTTGGAAGTCACCAGTGACACCAGCAGGATGGTCAGCAGGTCGGTCATCTCCAGTGGCGTGCCGGTGGCGTTGGCGATGAACACGATGGCCAGGGTCAGGTAGATGGAGAAACCGTCGAGGTTGAACGAGTAGCCGGTGGGGATGACCAGGCCGACGGTGGAACTGCCGATGCCCAGGTGCTCCAGCTTGCGCATGATTTGTGGCAGCACGGCGTCGGACGACGCGGTGCCGAGGACGATGGTCAGCTCTTCGCGCAGGTACTTGATGAACGGCAACAGCTTCAGGCCCGACACGCGCATCACGGTACCCAGCACGATCAGCACGAAGCCGGCGCAGGTCAGGTAGAACAGCGCCACCAGGCCACCCAGGTGCTGCAGCGACTCCAGGCCGTACTTGCTGGTGGTGAAGGCGATGGCGCCGAACACGCCGATCGGCGCCAGGCGCACGATCATGCCCATGATGCGGAAGATGACGTGGCTCAGTTCGTTGATCAGCCGCGAGATGCCAGCGGCCGAGTCACCCACCAGGTTCAGCGCGCTGCCGAACAGCACCGAGAACAGCAGCACCTGGAGGATGTTGTTGTCGGCGAAGGCACCGACCACCGAGGTCGGGATCAGGTCCATGAAGAACGCCGTGGCGCCATGGATGTGCTGGCCACGCTCGGCCAGGCTGCTGGCGTCGGCGCTGGACAGTTGGTCGAGGTGAATGTTGGCGCCGCTGCCGATGCCGCTGCTGAAGGCGAACACCAGGCCGATGACCAGGGCGATGGTGGTCAGCACTTCGAAGTAGATCACCGATTTCAGGCCGATGCGCCCGACCTTCTTCAGGTCGCCGGCACCGGAAATACCACTGACCACCACACAGAACACGATCAGGCCGATGAGCATCTTGATCAGCTTGATGAAGCCGTCGCCGAGGGGTTTGAGCTGCAGGGACAGGTCGGGGAAGCTGAGGCCGCAGGCGATGCCGAGGACAAGGCCGAGCACAACTTGCAGGAAGATCGAACGCGAGCACCATTTGAGCATGGGAGAGATCTCAGATCGGTGTCCTTGCTTCGGTGCCGCACGGGGCGAAAGAGCGCAGGACTTAATTATTGTGGTCTTACCGGTTTGTTCAGCGCCGAGTCATAAAAGCGCGAAAAATCCGACATTGCAAGGGTTTTTGGCCTTACCGGTCTGACCAGTTGTGGGGCATTGGTGGCTGCTGGGCTCTAGTTCGGTGCATACCGCTGCTGAGCCTGGCGGGCCATGCACGGGCCATGCTCCAAGCGTCGACCAATCCCTGAAGTGACGTAGCAATCTGCTTGCCAGCCCTCGGCCGAATCTGGATATTTTTCATAACGCTATGATTCGTAAGGATTATTTGCTTTATGTGGCTGAGTTCGTAGAATTCGCGCCTGACTGGGAAGTCACCGACAAGCAGGCTCCTGGTATTTCGAACGAATGGAGTCTCATCGTGTGCCTCAACCTGCCGGTAACGCCGGTCGAGCAACGTGGAGCGCTCAATCTGAGAGGCAGGATGCTGATGGACGACATTTATCGTGCGGCTGTGGATGCGGCCGCGATTTTTTCCGAGACCGATCTGCGCGGGTGCATCACCTACGTCAACCAGCAGTTCTGCAGCATTTCCGGCTACAGCCGCGAGGAGTTGCTGGGAGCCAATCACCGCATTCTCAATTCTGGTCTGCACGAGGCAGAGTTCTTCCTTGGCATGTGGCGCGCGCTGGCGGCGGGCAAGGTGTGGAAGGGGGAAATCTGCAACCGGGCCAAGGACGGTTCGCTGTACTGGGTCGATAGCACGATGGTGCCGCTGGTCGACCCGGCCACGGGCAAGGTGCGCAAGTACGTGTCGATCCGCTTCGATGTCACCGAAAAACGCCAGCTGCTGCATACCCTGCAGTGGCGGGTGGGGCACGATGTGCTGACCGGGCTGCCCAACCGCGCCTACCTGTCCGACTTGCTCAATCAGGCCCTGGCGTTCTCCCGCCGTGAAGAATCCCCCCTGGCGGTATGCATGCTGGACCTGGATGGCTTCAAGGCGGTCAACGACGGCTACGGGCATGCTGTCGGCGACCTGTTGCTGGTGGAGGTGGCGCGGCGACTCAAGGCTATCTTGCGCGGCGGTGACGCGGTGGCGCGGTTGTCAGGTGACGAGTTCGTACTGATCCTGCGTCACGTCGACTGCAGCCAGCAGTTGCACGCCGCCTTGCAAGGCGTGCTGAGTGCCCTGGCCGCACCCTATGTGATCCGTGAGCAGAGCGTGTTGCTCAGTGCCAGCATTGGCGTAACGCTGTACCCCCAGGACGATGAGGACGCCGACACCCTGGTGCGCCATGCCGACCAGGCCATGTACGTGGCCAAGCAGCGTGGCCGTAACCGCTACCATGTATTCGATGTGTCCCAGGAGCAGGAGCTCAAGGCCACTCACCAGACGGTGGCCCGGGTGCGTAGGGCGCTGCGGCAGGGCGAGCTGTGTCTGTACTATCAGCCTAAAGTCAACCTGCGCAGTGGCCAGGTGCTGGGATTCGAGGCTTTGTTGCGCTGGCAGCGTCCGGGGCGTGGGCTGGTACCGCCGGGGGAGTTTCTGCCGCTGGTGGAGCAGACCGACCTGATCGTGGAAATCGGTGAATGGGTGATCGAACAGGCACTGGGTCGCCTGCAGGAATGGCGGCAACAGGGGCTGCCTTGGTCGCTGAGTGTCAACATTGCGGCTCGCCATCTGCAGCGTGGTGACTTCGTGGAACGTTTGCAGCTGTTGCTGTCGGCATGTCCGCAGGTTGAACCGGCGTACCTGGATCTGGAAATCGTCGAGTCGGTGGCGATCGACAACCTGCAGCATGTCAGCCGTTGCCTGGAAGCCTGTCAGGCGCTGGGCGTGCGTTTTTCCCTGGATGATTTCGGCACCGGCTACTCGTCGCTGAGCTACCTCAAGCGCCTGCCAGCCCAGACCATCAAGATCGACAAGTCGTTCGTGCGTGACATTCTCCATGACCAGGACGACCTGGCCCTGGCGGGCGCGGTGATCGGCCTGGCACGGGCCTTTGGTCGCGAAGTGATCGCCGAGGGGCTGGAAAGTGTCGAGCATGGGCGGGTGCTGATGGCGTTGGGCTGTGAGCTGGCGCAGGGGTATTGCATTGCCCGGCCGATGCCGGCGGGTGAGGTGGTGGCTTGGGCAAGGGACTATCGGCAACCACCGCAATGGTACGATCAATCCGTGCTCACGGCTGCGGCGCCATGCACTTGATCGAAGCCAGCTCAGGATGGGCCACCAGCTTGTCGATGTGCAACGCGTCGTCATTCATCCAGCTTTCGCTCAGCACCCGGTAGTGCTCCATGTCACGGCAGCGCAGGCGCAGGCTGTAGTCGAAGTGGCCGCTGATCAGTTGGCATTCGTAGACTTGCGGGCAAGCCAGCATGGTGGCTTCGAAGGCTTTTTGCGCAGCGCGCCCGCTCTGGTTGGACAACGCCACCAGCACCAGCAGCGACAGGCCCGGGGCGAGCTTCTGCAGGTCGATGATGGCGCCGTAGCCGCGGATCACGCCGCGCCTTTCAAGCTTGCGCACCCGCTCCAGGCAGGGGCGTGGGGTGAGGTGGACCAGGTTCGAGAGTTTTTCGAAGGTGATGCGGCCGTCGTGGCGCAGCACATCGATGATGGCTTCGTCGATGCGGTCCAGCGGTGGGGCATTGGCGTCCTTGGTGTCCATGCGCAGGGCTTCTTTCCGAAGAGGGCATGGACAGGGTAGGCGTAAACCGGGGCCGCTGCGCGGCCCCAAGGTGCATCAGGCGCAGGCAGTGTCTGCCTGGTGAATCGAGCGTACGCCAACCACACGCGGTTGCAGCAGCGAATAGAGGTCTTTCGGGTTCTCCAGTTGCGGCACCAGCGCTATGTCCTGGCCAATGCCCAGCATGCGCGCAGTATCCAGCACATAACGCAGGGCCGAGTAGTCCTCCAGGGCAAATCCGACCGAATCGAACAGCGTGACCTGCTCGGCGTGTTCGCGGCCTTGGGCAAGCCCGGCGAGCACCTGCCAGAACTCGACCACCGGTGAATCTTCGGGCATCTGTTGAATCTCGCCTTCGACCCGGCTTTGTGGTTCGTATTCGACGATCACTCGCGCTTTTTCAACGATGTCACGGTGCAGCTCGGTCTTGCCCGGGCAGTCGCCGCCCACGGCGTTCAGGTGCATGCCCGGCTCGATCATCTCCGGGGTAAGGATGGTCGCACAGGCCTTGTCGGCAGTGACCGTGGTGACAATGTCGGCGCCACGTACCGCTTCGGCGACGGAGTTGGCGATGCTCAGCTTCAGGCCCGGGCGGCCGGCCAGGTTGGCCACCAGCTTGGCCGAGGCCGCTGGGTCGATGTCGTACAGACGGATCTCATCAATGCCCACCAGGGTGTTGAAGGCAATGGCCTGGAACTCGCTTTGCGAGCCGTTGCCGATCAGCGCCATGCAGCGGCTGTCCGCCCTTGCCAGGTAGCGGGCTGCCAGTGCCGAGGTGGCGGCGGTACGGATCGCCGTGGTCAGGGTCATCTCGCTGAGCAGCAGCGGGGTGCCGGTGTCGACATCGGCCAGGGTGCCGAAGGCCATCACCGTGGGCAGGCCATGGTGAGTGTTTTTTGGATGGCCGTTGACGTACTTGAAGGCGTACAAGCTGGCATCGGACACCGGCATCAGCTCGATGACCCCGTCGGGGGAGTGGTTGGCCACCCGGGCACACTTCTCGAAGGCCTGCCAGCGCAGGTAGTCCTGGCGAATGTACTCGGCCATCTCCACCAGGCAGGTGGCCAGGCCTTTGCGGTTGACCAGGCGGGCGAGGTTTTGCACATCGATATAGCGGGTCATGACGGGTCTCCTTGCGGCGACGCTTCCAGTGAGGGTTCTGGAAATATTGTCGGGCGCGGAGCGTGGCGATGCTGGCTGAAACAGGGCGGGCTGGCAGCGGGGGCGGCTGATTTTGCGCTGCTGGCAGCCGAATCGGCTGTGCTGCCGGTGGTGAACCCCAGGCAAAAAAAACGGCACCTGCCAGAGGTGCCGTTTTCATGTCACGCGGTATTACTTGTGCAGCTCTTCGGCTGCATACAGCGTGTTTTCCAGCAGGCAGGCACGGGTCATCGGCCCGACGCCACCAGGAACAGGCGTGATCCAGCCGGCGCGCGGCAGGGCGGTCTCGTAGACCACGTCGCCGACCAGCTTGCCGTCTTCCTGGCGGTTGATGCCGACATCGATGACGATGGCGCCTTCCTTGATCCATTCACCCTTGACCAGGCCCGGCTTGCCGGCGGCCACGACCACCAGGTCGGCGCGGCCGACGTGGCCGGCCAGGTCCTTGGTGAAGCGGTGGCAGACGGTCACGGTGCAACCACCCAGCAGCAGCTCCATGGCCATCGGACGGCCAACGATGTTGGACGCGCCAACGATGACCGCGTTCATGCCATACAGGTCCTGACCGGTGCTTTCCAGCAGGGTCATGATGCCTTTTGGCGTGCACGGGCGCAGCAGCGGAATGCGCTGGGCCAGGCGGCCGATGTTGTACGGGTGGAAGCCGTCGACGTCTTTGTCGGGGCGGATGCGCTCAAGCAGCAGCGAGGCGTCCAGGTGTGCTGGCAGCGGCAGCTGCAGCAGGATGCCGTCGACGGCCGGGTCGTCGTTGAGGCGATCGATCAGCTCGGTCAGCGCTTGCTGCGTGGTCTCGCTGGGCAGGTCGAATGCCTGGGAAATGAAGCCGACCTCTTCGCAGTCCTTGCGCTTGTGCGAGACATAGACTTGGGAGGCGGGGTCGGTGCCGACCAGGATCACCGCCAGGCCTGGCGTGCGCAGGCCTTGCTGGCGACGCTCCTCGACACGTTGAGCGATCTGCTTGCGCAGGTTGGCGGCGATCGCCTTGCCATCGATTAGGTGTGCAGTCATAGACGCGTGATTAACCATCGAGAAAGGAACAATAAAGAGGGCGCATTCTCGCACGACATCGCCCAAGGGCAAAGGCGGGTGGTCGGGCAAATCCTCTAACCCCTTAAATAATTTAAATTTTTTGGAGAAAGGTGTTGACGACCTGTAGGCTCGCCTATAAGATTCGCCGCACTTGTCGGGCACAGCCTAGCACTGGTTGGCGAGGTCGGGCAGAATGAGTGGTTTGGCAGTTACCTGTTAACGGCTTGTTCGGTTAGGCTTCAAGCTTAAGCGCCCGTAGCTCAGCTGGATAGAGCATCCGCCTTCTAAGCGGATGGTCGCAGGTTCGAGTCCTGCCGGGTGCGCCATTTAGGCAGCTTGGGCAAGCAAGTAAGGCTGTAATGCAATATGGTGGGCGTAGCTCAGTTGGTAGAGCGCCGGATTGTGATTCCGGTTGTCGTGGGTTCGATTCCCATCGTCCACCCCATATTCGACGAAGGCGCCTTTGATTGAATGATCTGGCGCCTTTGTTTTAAGCGTTACGCGGACGTGGTGAAATTGGTAGACACACTGGATTTAGGTTCCAGCGGCGCAAGCTGTAAGAGTTCGAGTCTCTTCGTCCGCACCATGCTTCTGTAAGGCTGTATCGCAACACTGCAACACCGCAATATGGTGGGCGTAGCTCAGTTGGTAGAGCGCTGGATTGTGATTCCAGTTGTCGTGGGTTCGATTCCCATCGTCCACCCCATATTTTTCGAAGGCGCCTTGATCGTGAGATCGGGCGCCTTTGTTGTTTCTGCGTGGCGTCAGCGTGGGGTGGGCAGTCATGCGCTGCCCAGCTGCCTGGTCAGGGGTGGGCTTGAGCTTGATCGGGTATGAGGCGTACTTCCACGCGTTGCCCTAGGGCGCGAGCAGCGCTGGCCAGCGTGGCCAGGGTCATGCCAGGGTCGTTCTGGTCCAGTGCCCGGTCGACGGCTGTGCGGCTGGTGTGCATGCGCTCGGCCAGGACCTTCTTGGAGACCTTCTGGTTCTTCATGGCTTCGGTGATCTGCCAGGCAATCACGCGCTTGAGTGCTGCGGCGCTGACTTCCTCTGTCAGTTCCTGTTCGGTGAGGAACTCGTCGAATCCGGAGCCGATGTGCGGGTTGGTCATGTGTATTTCTCCAGGGCTGCTTTGCGCTGTCGGGCGGTTTCCAGTTCGAAGGCGGGTGTTTTCTGGCTTTTCTTGATAAAGCCGTGCAGCAGTACCATCGTGCTTCCGGACACAGTGAACAGTAACGGTAGAAGCAGGCATCCAGGGTTGGTGGTTTTTCGCTCATGAAAGTGTACCAAAAAAGGTACTCCAATCAAGAAGAGCCAGAATCCGCGGGCCAGAGGCTCATTCCCCGGTAGTGGTAGGAATGTTCTGCAATTAAGTGAGATCGTTTTTCGCCCTTGCAATCCTCTGGTGGCACCCCAATAAAAGCTGTTAGATTTCAGCCGGTTGAAACACCGGCCCATTTGGCCGGCAGAGGAACACCCTGATGATTGCAAAAGAAGCCCGCCAGGCCCTGGCGTTGCAGCGCTTCGCCGAAGCCAATCCGCAACTGCTCGAGGAAATACGCGAGCTGGATGCCCATGAGCAGGCCCAGCAGATCGAGTGGGCATTCGAGGATGCTGCCGATGAGCAGGGCCTTCAGCCCTGGGAGCTGGCGCTGCAACTGATTGCCGAAAGCCCTGAGCAGCTGCGGGCCATGCGCCTTGAGACCCATCGCGAAGTGGCCGAGGCGCTGGGAATGGAGTGGGAGGAGTACTGCCAGTTCAACGAGATCGATCCTGAATAAGCGGGTCGCTTTCAAGCTGGTAGTTGTTTGACAAGGTTTTTCGGTTGTGTGCCGCCCTTTGGGGGGTATGCGGCCCTCTATATAAAGAGGCTCGGCACTTCACGGTGCGGGCCAGGCAAGTTAATCGACCGGCGTGGTTTCCCGTCGTCCCGGGTGGGGTGACTTCTGGTGCGTGACTCACTAGAATGTTCGCCCTTGATTCTGGAGTCGGGCTATCGCCGGCTAACGTCTGTGCAACGAGGAATATCCATGCAAGTTTCTGTTGAAAACACTTCCGCTCTCGAGCGCCGCATGACCATCGCCGTTCCGGCCGAGCGCGTCGAGAACGAAGTCAACAAGCGTCTGCAACAGACTGCCAAGCGCGCCAAGGTCGCGGGCTTCCGCCCAGGCAAGGTGCCGATGAGCGTGATCCGTCAGCGTTTCGAAGCCGATGCCCGTCAAGAGGCTTTCGGTGACCTGGTCCAGGCTTCCTTCTACGAAGCCATCGTCGAGCAGAAGCTGAACCCGGCTGGCGCTCCGGCCGTTGAGCCGAAGTCCTTCGAGAAGGGCAAGGACCTGGAATTCGTTGCCATCTTCGAAGTGTTCCCAGAGTTCACCGTTGCCGGCTTCGAGTCGATCAACGTCGAGCGCCTGAGCGCCGAAGTGGCTGACGCCGACCTGGACAACATGCTGGAAGTCCTGCGCAAGCAGAACACCCGCTTCGAGGCCGTCGAGCGTGCTGCGCAGAACGACGACCAGGTCAACATCGATTTCGTTGGCAAGGTCGACGGTGAAGTGTTCGCTGGCGGTTCCGCCAAGGGCACCCAGCTGGTACTGGGCTCCGGCCGCATGATCCCTGGCTTCGAAGATGGCCTGGTTGGCGCCAAGGCCGGCGAAGAGCGCGTTGTCAACGTGACCTTCCCAGAGGACTACCAGAACCTGGACCTGGCTGGCAAAGCCGCTGAGTTCACCATCACCGTCAACAGCGTCTCGGCCCCTGTGCTGCCAGAGCTGAACGAAGAGTTCTTCGCCCAGTTCGGCATCAAAGAGTCGACCCTGGAAGGCTTCCGTACCGAAGTTCGCAAGAACATGGAGCGTGAGCTGCGTCAGGCGATCAAGACCAAGGTCAAGAACCAGGTCATGGACGGTCTGCTGGCCGCCAACCCGATCGAAGTGCCAAAGGCCCTGCTGGAAAACGAAGTCAACCGTCTGCGCGTCCAGGCTGTTCAGCAGTTCGGTGGCAACATCAAGCCTGAGCAACTGCCAGCCGAGCTGTTCGAAGAGCAAGCCAAGCGTCGTGTGGTGCTGGGCCTGATCGTCGCCGAAGTGGTCAAGCAGTTCGAGTTGAAGCCAGACGAAGGCAAGGTTCGCGAAATGATCGAAGAAATGGCCTCGGCTTACCAAGAGCCTGAGCAGGTCATTTCCTGGTACTACAAGAACGACCAGCAACTGAACGAAGTTCGTTCGGTTGTGCTGGAAGAACAAGTTGTAGATACTGTTCTGCAGAAAGCGACTGTGACCGACAAGTCGGTCTCGTACGAAGATGCCGTTAAGCCAGCACAGGCTCCTGCCGCCGCTGAGTAACAGGCTTCTCTCGTAGGAAACCCCCACAAGCCAGCCTTCGAGCTGGCTTGTGCGTTATCAAGCCATGACTATTTGGGAGTGAGCGCAGGACATGTCCCGCAATTCTTATATTCAGCAGAGCTCTGACATCCAGGCCGCAGGCGGCCTGGTCCCGATGGTTATCGAGCAGTCCGCCCGTGGCGAACGTGCCTACGACATCTACTCGCGCCTGTTGAAGGAGCGAGTGATCTTCCTGGTTGGCCCGGTAGAGGATTACATGGCCAACCTGGTAGTGGCGCAGCTGCTGTTCCTTGAGGCGGAAAACCCGGACAAGGATATCCATCTGTACATCAACTCCCCGGGCGGTTCGGTGACTGCAGGCATGTCGATCTACGACACCATGCAATTCATCAAGCCGGACGTCTCGACCATCTGCATCGGCCAGGCCTGCAGCATGGGTGCGTTCCTGTTGGCTGCGGGTGCCAAGGGCAAGCGTCACTGCCTGCCGAACTCGCGCGTGATGATCCACCAGCCACTGGGCGGTTTCCAGGGTCAGGCCACCGATATCGAGATCCATGCCCAGGAAATCCTCAATATCAAGGCGCGCCTGAACGAGCTGCTGGCCTACCACACTGGCCAGGAACTCGAGACCATCAAGCGTGACACCGAGCGTGACAATTTCATGAGCGCCTCGCGCGCGGCCGAGTACGGCCTGATCGACTCGGTGTACGACAAGCGGCAACTGGCCTCCTGAACCCAGGAGCCAGAGCAGGTAGGTGCGCAAAGCGCCTACCTGCGGACTTGAAAAAGCCCGCAATTGCCTTCATCTTGTGTTGCAAGCCTACCGGATTGGATCGATCGAATGACTGACACCCGTAACGGCGAGGACAGCGGCAAATTGCTTTATTGCTCCTTCTGCGGCAAAAGCCAGCACGAAGTGCGCAAACTGATTGCCGGGCCCTCGGTATTTATCTGCGACGAGTGCGTCGACCTGTGCAACGACATCATCCGTGAGGAGGTGCAGGAAGCCCAGGCCGAGAGCAGCGCGCACAAATTGCCTTCGCCGAAAGAAATCAGCGGCATCCTGGACCAGTACGTCATCGGTCAGGAACGCGCTAAGAAGGTCCTGGCCGTAGCGGTGTACAACCACTACAAGCGCCTGAACCAGCGTGACAAGAAGGGCGACGAAGTCGAGCTCGGCAAGAGCAACATCCTGCTCATCGGGCCTACCGGCTCGGGCAAGACCCTGCTCGCCGAAACCCTTGCACGGCTGTTGAACGTACCGTTCACCATTGCTGACGCCACCACCCTGACCGAAGCCGGTTATGTGGGTGAGGACGTCGAGAACATCATTCAGAAACTGCTGCAGAAGTGCGACTACGACGTGGAAAAGGCCCAGATGGGCATTGTCTACATCGACGAGATCGACAAGATCTCGCGCAAGTCGGACAACCCGTCCATCACCCGCGACGTTTCGGGTGAAGGCGTGCAGCAGGCGCTGCTGAAGCTGATTGAAGGCACCGTAGCTTCTGTTCCGCCGCAGGGCGGCCGCAAGCACCCGCAACAGGAATTCCTGCAGGTTGATACCCGCAACATCCTGTTCATCTGCGGTGGCGCCTTCTCCGGCCTGGAAAAGGTCATCCAGAACCGCTCCACCAAGGGTGGCATCGGTTTTGGCGCCGAAGTACGCAGCAAGGAAGAGGGCAAGAAGGTCGGCGAATCGCTGCGCGAAGTCGAGCCGGACGATCTGGTCAAGTTTGGCCTGATCCCTGAGTTCGTCGGCCGCCTGCCGGTACTGGCGACCCTCGATGAGCTGGATGAGGCTGCACTGATGCAGATCCTCACCGAGCCGAAGAATGCCCTGACCAAGCAGTACGCCAAGCTGTTCGAGATGGAAAGCGTGGACCTCGAGTTCCGCACCGACGCCCTCAAGGCTGTCGCACGCAAGGCCCTGGAGCGCAAGACTGGCGCCCGTGGCCTGCGTTCGATCCTCGAAGGGGTGCTGCTCGACACCATGTACGAGATTCCTTCGCAGAAGGATGTCAGCAAGGTGGTGATCGACGAGAGCGTCATCGAAGGCACCTCGCAGCCGCTGATGATCTACGAGAACAGCGAGCCGCAAGCCAAGGCCGCGCCCGACGCCTGATTTCAGGTAAATGCCGGGTAATGGCAGCAAGCAAGAAAGGGGCCTACGGGCCCCTTTCTGCTTTTCCTATGCCAGCGCTTGTAATTTCCCATGCGTGCCCCCACATTAGGTCCAAGCATCATTTCCACCGGTTTCCGGCCATAAGGCCGCTGTAGAGGCGAAATCATGAAGACCACCCTCGACTTGCCTCTTTTGCCATTGCGCGATGTCGTCGTCTATCCGCACATGGTTATCCCACTGTTCGTGGGGCGTGAGAAGTCTATCGAAGCCCTTGAGGCCGCGATGACGGGCGAGAAGCAGATCCTGCTGCTGGCCCAGAAGAACCCTGCCGATGACGATCCAGGCGAAGATGCCCTGTATCGGGTCGGTACCGTCGCTACCGTATTGCAACTGCTGAAACTGCCCGATGGCACGGTCAAGGTGCTGGTCGAGGGCGAGCAGCGCGGTGCGGTCGAGCGCTTCACCGAAGTAGAAGGGCACATCCGTGCCGAAGTTTCCCTGATCGATGAAACCGACGCCGCCGAGCGCGAGTCGGAAGTCTTCGTGCGCACGCTGCTGTCGCAATTCGAGCAGTACGTGCAGCTGGGCAAGAAAGTCCCCGCCGAAGTGCTGTCGTCGCTGAACAGCATCGAAGAGCCTGGTCGCCTGGTCGATACCATGGCCGCGCACATGGCGCTGAAGATCGAGCAGAAGCAGGAAATCCTCGAGATCGTCGACCTGACGACCCGAGTCGAGCACGTGCTGGCCCTGCTGGATGCCGAAATCGACCTGCTGCAGGTCGAGAAGCGTATCCGTGGCCGGGTCAAGAAGCAGATGGAGCGCAGCCAGCGCGAGTACTACCTGAATGAGCAGATGAAGGCCATTCAGAAGGAGCTCGGCGATGGTGATGAAGGCCACAACGAAGTCGAAGAGCTGAAAAAGCGCATCGAAGCCGCTGGCCTGCCAAAAGACGCCCTGGCCAAGGCCCAGGCCGAGCTGAACAAGCTCAAGCAGATGTCGCCGATGTCCGCCGAAGCCACCGTGGTGCGCTCGTACCTCGACTGGCTCGTGCAGGTGCCGTGGAAGGCCCAGAGCAAGGTGCGCCTGGACCTGGCCAAGGCCGAGGAGATCCTCGATGCCGACCACTATGGCCTGGAAGAGGTCAAGGAGCGGATTCTCGAGTACCTCGCCGTGCAGAAGCGGGTGAAGAAGATCCGCGGCCCGGTGCTGTGCCTGGTCGGCCCGCCTGGTGTGGGCAAGACCTCGCTGGCCGAGTCGATCGCTGCTGCGACCAACCGCAAGTTCGTGCGCATGGCCTTGGGTGGCGTGCGTGACGAAGCCGAGATTCGTGGGCACCGTCGTACCTACATCGGCTCCATGCCTGGCCGGCTGATCCAGAAGATGACCAAGGTGGGTGTGCGCAACCCGCTGTTCCTGCTCGACGAGATCGACAAAATGGGCAGCGACATGCGTGGCGACCCGGCCTCGGCGCTGCTGGAAGTGCTCGACCCGGAGCAGAACCACAATTTCAACGACCACTACCTGGAAGTCGATTATGACCTCTCGGACGTGATGTTCCTGTGCACCTCGAACTCGATGAACATTCCGCCGGCGCTGCTCGACCGTATGGAAGTCATCCGCCTGCCGGGTTACACCGAGGACGAGAAGATCAACATCGCGGTCAAGTACCTGACGCCCAAGCAGGTCAAGGCCAACGGTTTGAAGACCGAAGAGCTGGACATCGACGTCTCGGCGATTCGCGACATCATCCGTTACTACACCCGTGAAGCCGGTGTGCGTGGCCTGGAGCGCCAGATCGCCAAGGTCTGCCGCAAGGTGGTCAAGGAACATACCGGGCAGAAGCAGGTCAAGGTCAAGGTCACCAGCGAGCAGCTCGAGCACCTGCTCGGCGTGCGCAAGTTCCGCTACGGCCTGGCCGAGCAGCAGGACCAGATCGGCCAGGTCACCGGCCTTGCCTGGACCCAGGTGGGCGGCGAATTGCTGACCATCGAGTCGGTGGTCATCCCTGGCAAGGGCCAGCTGATCAAGACCGGCTCGCTGGGTGATGTCATGGTCGAGTCGATCACAGCCGCGCAGACCGTGGTCCGCAGCCGTGCCCGCAGCCTGGGGATTGCCGCCGATTTCCACGAGAAGCACGACGTGCATATCCACATGCCTGAAGGCGCCACGCCGAAGGACGGCCCGAGCGCGGGTATCGGCATGTGCACCGCGCTGGTGTCCGCGCTGACGCAGATTCCAGTACGCGCCGATGTGGCCATGACCGGCGAAATCACCCTGCGTGGCCAGGTATTGGCCATCGGCGGGTTGAAGGAAAAACTGCTGGCTGCACACCGTGGCGGGATCAAGACGGTGATCATTCCCGAGGAGAATGTTCGCGATCTGAAAGAAATTCCTGAAAATATCAAACAGGATCTGCAGATCAAACCGGTCAAATGGATTGACGAAGTCCTGCAAATTGCGCTGCAATACGCCCCGGAGCCCTTGCCAGATGTGGCTCCGGAGATTGTCGCGAAAGATGACAAGCGCGACGGCGATGCTAAGGAAAGAATTAGCACGCATTAGTAGTTTTTGGCTGGGGGGCTTTCCTTGACAGTTTTTTCGGGGCCTTGCTATAAAGCGGCACGCTATTGTCAAACGGCCACCCGGCACAGGTTTCATCAGCTTTTCATTACATACTTAGAAACAAACTCAATAGAGAAATAAGGGGACTTAGAGTGAACAAGTCGGAACTGATTGACGCTATCGCCGCATCCGCTGACATCCCGAAAGCTGTAGCTGGCCGCGCGCTGGACGCAGTCATCGAATCCGTCACCGGCGCCCTGAAGCAAGGTGACGATGTGGTACTGGTTGGCTTCGGTACCTTCTCGGTCAAGGAGCGCGCCGAGCGCACCGGCCGTAACCCGCAAACCGGCAAGGCGATCAAGATCGAAGCTGCCAAGGTTCCAGGTTTCAAGGCTGGCAAAGGCCTGAAAGACGCCGTCAACTAAGTCGTCTTTCAGCCGGACCAGGCCTTGGCCAGGTCCGAGCACGCTGATGGCGGGCCGCAAACGTTCCCGCCTGACACGTTTGCTAAGAAAAGGCGCATCCTCGGATGCGCCTTTCTTTTATCAGGATTCTACCCACGCTCCGCGGTTGTCGACGCAGTGGTACAGCCGTTTCTGGGGGACGCATGCTGCAAAATATCAGGGACAATTCACAAGGTTGGATTGCCAAGACCATCATCGGCCTCATCGTCGTGTTGATGGCGTTGACCGGCTTCGAAGCCATCTTCAAGGCCGCCACTCACAGCCAGGACGCGGCTAAGGTGAACGGCGACACCATCAGCCTGAATGAGCTGAGCCAGGCTGCCGACATGCAGCGCCGTCAGCTGATGCAACAGTTGGGCAAGGATTTCGACCCAGCGGTGCTGGATGACAAGCGCCTGCGCGACGCAGCGCTCAAAGGTCTGATCGATCGCAAACTGCTGCTGCAGGGTGCCAAAGACGCCAAGTTCGCCTTCTCTGAAGCCGCGCTGGACCAGGTGATTTTGCAGACGCCGGAATTTCAGGTCGATGGCAAGTTCAGTGCCGATCGTTTCGATCAGGTTATCCGCCAGCTGGGCTATGGCCGCATGCAGTTCCGCGACATGCTCGCGGAAGAGATGCTGATCGGCCAGCTGCGTACCGGTATCGCTGGCAGCAGCTTCGTCACCGACCAGCAGGTTGACGCCTTTGCCCGTTTGGAAAACCAGACCCGCGATTTCGCTTCCCTGACCTTCAAGGCCGACCCGGCCGCAGTCAAGGTCAGCGATGACGAGGTCAAGGCGCATTACGAGCAGCACGCCAAGGAGTTCATGACCCCCGACCAGGTGGTCATCGACTACATCGAGCTGAAGAAGTCGGCGTTCTTCGACCAGGTCAAGGTCACCGACGAAGAGCTCAAGGCCCAGTACGAGAAGGAAGTCGCCAACCTCGCCGAGCAGCGCCATGCCGCGCACATCCTCATCGAGGTCAACGACAAGGTCACCGACGCCCAGGCCAAGGCCAAGGCCGAAGAGGTCGAGCAACGCCTGGCCAAGGGTGAAGACTTCGCCAAGCTGGCCAAGGAGTTCTCCCAGGACCCAGGTTCTGCCAGCAATGGCGGTGACCTCGGTTTTGCAGGCCCAGGCGTGTATGACCCGGCCTTCGAAGACGCCCTGTACAAGCTCAACGACGGCCAGGTATCGGCCCCGGTGCGTACCGAGTTCGGCTACCACCTGATCAAGCTGTTGGGCAAGCAGGCGCCGGAAGTACCGAGCTTCGCCAGCCTCAAGGACAAGCTGACCCGCGACCTGAAGACCCCGCTGGTCGAGCAGCGTTACGTCGACGCCAGCAAGCAGCTGCAGGATGCTGCCTACGAGGCTTCCGACCTGGCCCAGCCGGCCCAGGACCTGAAACTCAAGGTGCAGACTTCCGCGCCGTTCGGCCGCGAAGGCGGCGAGGGCATTACCGCCAACCGTGGTGTGATCCAGGCTGCGTTCTCCGAAGAAGTGATGGATGAAGGTGCCAACAGCACCGCCATCGAGCTCGACCCGGAAACCACCGTGGTGCTGCGCGTCAAGGAGCACCGCAAACCGGAGCAACTGCCACTGGAAGCCGTGGCCAAGAACATCAGCGAACACCTGGCCAAAGAGAAGGCAACTGCCGAACTCAAGACCAAGGCGGACAAGCTGATCGCCGGCCTGCGTGACGGTTCCATCGCTGCCGCTGGCGCTCACGACGGTCAGCAGTGGAAGGCTCACGAAGCCGTGACCCGTGGCCAGGACGGTATCGACCCGGCCGAGCTGCAGGCACTGTTCCGCCTGGCCAAGCCGCAAGCCAAGGACAAGCCGGTGTACGGCAGCGTGGTCCTGGGCGACGGCAGCCTGGTCGTGTTGCAGCTCAAAGGCGTCAACGAAGGTGCCGCTGCCAGCGACGACGAGAAGCAGCAGATTCGCCGCTACCTCGCATCGCGTGCTGGCCAGCAGGACTTTGCCGCCTACCGCAAGCAGCTGGAAGGCACTGCCGACATCACCCGCTACTGAGTGATGGATGCATGACGAAACAGGCCGCGCGATGCGGCCTGTTTCATTTCTACTGCCTGTAGCTAGCGCTTGACCCCCTCATAGTTGTCCAGCGTATCCCGCGCAATCTCCCGCCCCAGCGCAATCAGTTCCGGCGCCTTGTAGAATTCGAAGAACCGGCACACCCGCTTGGGCACGTTGATCAGCACGTCCGGTGGATACCCGGCAATCTTGTACTGCGCCAGCGACGTCTGCATCACCTCGAAGCTCTGGTTGATCAGGTCGAGCAGCGAGGCCGGCCCGACGTTGTCGATGATGAATGAACCGGTCGCCGACTTCGGTGCGCCTTCACGCTCGGGCGCCGCTGCGGGTTGCTGGGCCTCGGGGTCGGCCGCGTCGGCCAGCCACGGGTTGGGCGGTGCCAGCCCTTCGGCGACGATCTCCTGCTCGATGCGAATCAGCTCTTCGGCAGGCTTGCGCCGAAACGGCAGGCGCGAGCCCAGCGAGCTGAGCAGGGCGTCAAAACGCATCTTGAAAGCAGCGGGCCGCTCGATCACCGGCAACTGGTACTGCTTCTGGTTGGTTGCGTTGAGGTTGACCGCGATGATCAGGTCACAGTGGCTGGACACCACCGGTACGATCGGCAGGGGGTTGAGGATGCCGCCGTCGACCAACATGCGGTTGCCCTGCATCACTGGCGTGAACAGGCTCGGTATCGCCGCCGAGGCACGCATGGCCTGATGCAGGCAGCCTTCCTGGAACCAGATTTCCTGCTGGTTGGTAAGGTCGGCCGCGACCGCCGTATAAGGGATGCGCAGCTCCTCGATGTTCATGTCGCCGACGATCTTGCGGATCTGGCCGAACACCTTGTCACCGCGGATGGCGCCAAGGCGGAAGCTGACATCGACCAGGCGCAGTACGTCCAGGTAGTCCAGGCTTTCGATCCAGTTGCGGTATTCCTCCAGTTTGCCTGCCGCATAGATACCGCCAATCACTGCGCCCATGGAGCAGCCAGCAATGCAGGCGATGTCGTAGCCGCGCCGTTCGATTTCCTCGATCACGCCGATATGGGCATACCCACGAGCGCCTCCCGATCCCAACACCAATGCCACGCGTTTGCTCATGAGCTTTCCCCGGCTTGTGTCACTATGGTCCTACAATGCACCGAGCGTTGCCTGTGCTTCAATAAACACTCTAGGCAAAGCCTCCCGGACGCGGCACTTTTCATCCGGCCGAGCGTCGAAGAGCCATTATTCAAACTGTTGAGGTAACACTGATGAAAGTCTGGATCTGCCTTCCCCTGATTGCCCTTGCTCTCGCCGGTTGCGCGGGCAAGACGGCCTATCGGGAGAGCTGCGCAACGCAACTGGATGCGGCCTGGAAAGAGCTCGACCTGGCCAAGGCAGAAGGCTTTGCAGGTGCCGTGAGCTATTCCAAGGCGCTGTCACTGTTGACCGGCGCCAAGACCCAGCAGCAATTCGAAGGTTACGAGAGCTGCACCAACAAAGCCGAAAAGGCCCGCTTCTATATTCGTGAGTCGCGCGCCGGGCGCTGACCAAGGAGCGTTAAATGTCCGCCATGCTCGATCATGTCGTTGCCCAGTTGCTGACCTTGCAGGTGCGCCTGCTGGCCTGTCGCGAACGCCTGGCCGCGGACACCGACAGCGAGGCCCTGCACGACCTGCGTACCAGCTTGCGGCGCCTGCGCAGCCTGTTGCGGCCGTTGCGCGGGCTGCCGGGGGTGGAGCAACTGGAGGAGGCCGCCAGTTCGTTGGGCACATTGACAACGCCCCTGCGTGATCGTGAGGTGCTGGCCACCGAGCTCATCGGGCGCGGCCATGCCGAAGCCGGGCAGCGACGCCTGGCAGGGCGCGACAGGACATTCGCCAGCGTTGCCACCAGCGCGCAGCTGACCCGGGTGCTGGCGATCGTCGATGCGTTCCCGCTGTTCTTGCGCGCAGCCGATCGCGAAGGGCTGGCCAAATCGCTGGACAAGCGGGTCGACAAGCGCCTGTTCAAACAGTGGCACAAACTGCGCAAGGCCCTGCGGGACCCCGCCCATGACCGCCATCGCCTGCGTCTGCTGATCAAGCGGGTGCGCTACGGCGACGAGGCCTATCCGCAGCTCGATCATGCCGGCAAGAAACTGCAGCGCCTGTTGAAGAAGGCCCAGGGCGATCTGGGTGATTGGCATGACCGCCTGCAGTGGTTGCTGCAGGCCAAGGATCACCCTGACCTGGCGCCTTGCAAGGTCTCCTGGGAGCAGGAACTGCACGAGGCAGAGCGCACCTCCGATGTCACCCTTGATGCGCTGCAGGCCGCGCTCAAGCGGCGTTAGCCCGGCAAATGACCGATATGCGGGCTGATCGGCCGGAGTTTGCTGGCTAGTATTGGCAAACCTTTCGCTGTAGGCAGGAGCCGGCCGATGAATTTCAACCAACTGCTCGATGCCGTGCGGGCAAACCCCGACGCGGTCAGCATTCCACCCAGCTGGGCCCAGGGGCGTGCCGTGTTTGGCGGCCTGATGGCGGCCATGGTTCATGAAAGCATGCGTCTGAAGCTCAGCGATGATCGCCCGGTGCGCTCGCTGGCCATCAGCTTCGTCAGCCCGGCGGCAGCGGATGTTCCCATTCGTTTCGAGGTCGAGGTGCTGCGTGAGGGCAAGGCGGTCAGCACGTTGCTGGGCCGGGCCATTCAGGATGGCCAGGTGGTGACGCTGGTGCAGGGTAATTTTGGTGCGGGCCGGCCATCGGTGGTCGATGTTGCGGCTGCACCCGCCGTGGAGATGAAGCCGCTTGAGCAGGCGGCCCCGGAGTTGCCTTACATCAAGGGCGTCACCCCGGAGTTCATGCGCCATGTCGCCTTGCGCTGGTCGGTCGGGGGCCTGCCGTACAGTGGCAACCAGTCGCGCCACATGGGCGGCTGGGTGCGCCTGCGCGATGTTGCCGAAGAGCAGGTCAACGAGGCGCACCTGCTGGCGCTGGTGGATGCCTGGCCGCCGAGCCTGATGCCGTTCCTCAAGCAGCCTGCCGCGGGCAGTACGCTGACCTGGACCATCGAATTCATCCAGCCGACGGCGAAACTGTCAACGCTGGACTGGTGCCATTACCGTGTCGAGACCGAGCACGCGCGCGATGGCTATGGCCACGCGGCGGCAGCATTGTGGAGTGCCGAAGGGCAGCTGCTGGCCCTGAGCCGGCAGACGGTCACGGTGTTTGCCTGAGCATCACCGCCGGTGCTTGTGCCGCTCGCGCCAGGCTTTCCACCAGGCACCGCTGAGGACGAAGCGCGGGAAGGTGACGAACTGCTCGGTCAGCAGCCGCTGCACGGCGTCCTTGCGGTTGGCGAACGGTTCGGGCTGTTCGGCTTCCAGGCGATGCCCGTGGCGCTGCAGGCCCAGGCCGGCGATCAGGGCAATGACGCCGACGGCGATCTGGCCCAGGTCCAGGGCGAACAGGCCTGACAGCACCAGCAGGGCACCGAGGATGAACAGCGGCACGGCAATCAGGTGCAACACCAGGTTGGTCGGGTGCCGGTGATTGTGGTGGTAGCTACGCCATTGCCAGGCGTGCAGGTTGGTCAGTCGTTTGCTCATGGGCGGCTCCTCGCGATGTGGGTCGCGCTGTTTATTGCAAGCATGCCCAAAGCTTAGTGCGGCCCCGGTTACGGGGCCAATCGAGGCTGGCTATGGCGACTATAGCTTGAGCTGGCCGATGGCCTTGTTCAGCTCACCCGCCAGCGTCGCCAGCTGGCTGCTGGTGGTGGCCGAGCCGACGGTCTGCTGCACGGTTTCTTCGGTGACATCGCGGATGCTCACCACCGCACGGTTCATTTCTTCGGCCACCTGGCTTTGCTGTTCGGCGGCGACGGCGATCTGCGTGTTGCTCTCGCGCATTTGCGCGACCGCACCGGTAATCTCGGCCAGTGCCGCGCCGGCCTCCTGGGCCTGGCGGACGCAGTCGTCGGCCTTGTATGAGCTCTCCTGCATGAACTCCACGGCGTCACGGGTGCCGGCCTGCAGGTCGGCGACCATACGGGTGATTTCGTCGGTGGAGGTCTGCACGCGCTTGGCCAGGTTGCGTACCTCGTCGGCGACCACGGCGAAACCACGGCCCAAGTCGCCAGCGCGGGCGGCTTCGATGGCGGCGTTGAGCGCCAGCAGGTTGGTCTGCTCGGCAATGCTGTGGATGACCCCGACCACGCTGTTGATCTTCTGGCTGTCGTCGGCGAGCTGACGAATCATTTCGGCGGTTTGCTGAACGCCACTGGAAAGCCCGGAGATCGAATCCTGCACCCGGCTGACCACTTCCTTGCCGCTGCCGGCGAGGGTGTCGGCGGTCTGCGACAAGTCACGGGTGGCGCCAGCATGCTGGGCAATATGGTGCACAGTGGCCGACATTTCGTTGATCGCCGTGGCCGCCTGGTCGGTCTCGCTCTGTTGGCCGAGCATGCCATGGCGCACTTCGTTCATGCTCGCGGCCAGGCGCGCGGCACCGGAGTCCAGCTGCGCCGCAGTGTCGGCGACGGTGCTGACCACGCGGTGGTAGGTGGCCTGCATGGCATTGAAGGCACCGGCCATCTGCCCGACTTCGTCGCCGCAGGCCAGCGGGACGCGGGCCGACAGGTCGCCGGTCTTTTCCACGTGCAGCATCACGTCCTTGAGGGTGTTGAGCTGGCTGAGCAGGAAGCGGATCAGCAGCTGCGAGGCGCCGAGCATCGCCAGCATCAGGATCAGCACGCAGACGGCGTAGTTGCTGAAGCGGTCGAAGAACACCTGACGCAGGCTTGGCGCTGTTGCCAGTACGGCCAATTGCTGCTCGCCATGGCGCAGCACCTGGGCGCCGCGCAGCGGGTTGTCGCCCAGGATCCAGGCAGCCGGCAAGGCTACCCAGCCTTGTGCGTTGGCCAGGGCTTCGAGGCGCTCACCCGCGTAAGTGGGTGTCTGGCCGGGTTGCCAGGTAATCAGGTTGGCCTGGCGCGGCAGCGCCTGCCCGGTGGGCCAGGCGGCCAGCAGTTCGGCCTGGGCTTGCGCCTGGGCCTGCGCGGCATCGGCGCGTGCGCGTTGCTCCAGGTGCACCGCATACAGCACCAGCAGCAAGGTCGTGACAAAGGCCACCGCGTTGACGGCCCAGAATTTGTACTTCAGGGAAACATTGCTAAGCCAGGCACCCATGGGTAGGTCTTCTCTGAGTTGAGCGGAAACATTATTGGCAAGGTGCCATCATTGTGCCCGCACACTCGAGTAACGCTCATGACCTGGGTCAAGGAAGCTGAAAGAAGGCTTTGGCCGTGGCGCTGGTGTGTTGCGCGCAGTGCTCGATACGCTCGTTGCGATGCAGCGCCACTTCGCGCAGCACCTCGGTCAGGAATGCCGGCTCATTGCGGCCGTTTTTCGGCTTCGGCCGCAGGCTGCGTGGCAGCAGGTAGGGCGCGTCGCTCTCCAGCATCAGCCGGCCTTCGGCAATATTGCCCACCAGCGGATGCAGGTGGGTGCCGCGGCGCTCGTCACAGATCCAGCCGGTGATGCCGATGTGCAGGTCCATGTCCAGGTAGGCGAACAAGGCTTCGCGCTCACCGGTAAAACAATGCACCACGGCAGCAGGCAGGTGGTCGCGGTAATCCTTGAGGATCGCCAGCAGGCGCTCGCTGGCATCGCGCTCGTGCAGAAACACCGGCAGGCGCAGTTCGGCTGCCAGGGCCAGCTGGGCTTCCAGGGCTTTTTCCTGCAGTGGGCGAGGGGAGAAGTCACGGTTGAAGTCCAGCCCGCATTCACCCACGGCACGCACTCGGGATTCAGCCAACAGCTGGCGCAGTTGCCGCTCGCTGGTGCCATCCCATGACTTGGCGTCGTGTGGGTGTACGCCAGCCGTGGCAAACAGGTGCTGGCCGTCGCCATCGAGCTGCTGGCACAGTTCCAGTGCCTGCTCGCTGCCCTCCAGGCTGGTGCCGGTCAGGACCATCTGTACCACGCCGGCCTCGATGGCGCGCTCGACGATGGCGGCCTGCTGGTCGTGGAAACTGCTGTTGGTCAGGTTGACGCCGATATCGATCAGTTGCATGGTGCTACCTCGTGCCGCGGGGCGGCCAGCATAGCAAAAAGCGTGATATTCGGAAAAAACCAAGAACTTCAGGCGCTTGCCGTGGTCTTTTACCGTCATTTCTCACGACCGCGCGTACCACATGGCTGCCGCCCACCGACCACGGACACGATTTCGCATGCTGCGATACCTGTTGACCCTGTTGCTGATGCTTGGGCTGACCACGGTCGGTCCGGCGTATGCACGGCTGCCGGGGCCACAGCAGAACGTGCCGGTGACCACCGCCCGAGACTTGCAGCAGATCCGTAGCAGCAAGGTGCTGCGGGTGCTGGTCAACCAGAGCCGCAACAGCTCCGGAGAGATCAAGGGTGAGCCGGTGGGTATCGAGTATTACCGCCTGCGCGGGCTTGAGCATTACCTCAATGCCCGGGCCGCTGATGGCCAGCAGATCCGCCTGAAGCTCATTCCGCGGGCCAAGGAGCAGTTGCTGGGTGCCCTGCAGCGCGGCGAAGGCGACCTGGCCGCGCCGGGCGAGCTGCTTGACCCGGCCGTGACAAGCGGGGTCAACAGCAGTGCGCCGGTAGTGGACCAGGTGCCGCTGCTGCTGGTCGGGCGCAAGGGTGAGCGCAGCTATACCCGCGCCGAGCAGCTGTCCGGGCGCACGGTAGCATTGACCAGCGCCAGCGCGGCAGGGGCGGTGATCCAGCAGCTCAACCAGCAGCTGGCGCTGCGCAAGCGGGCGCCGATCAAGATCGAATGGGTTGATTCGACCCTGGCGGTGGAAGATGTGCTGGAGATGGTCCAGGCCGGTATCTATCCCTTGACCATGGTGGAGCGCCCGATCGCTCAGCGCTGGGCCAGGGTCATGCCGAACCTGCGCCTGGATAGCCGGGTGCAACTGGGGCAGGCGCAGGCCATGCGCTGGTATGTGCGGCGCGACGCGACGATGTTGCTGGCCACGGTGGATCGTTTTCTCCAAGGGTATCGGGCACCGGAAAACCAGGATGCCGCCTTCGAACGCATCTACCGGCGCCAGTACCGCGTGCACAACCCGCTGGCGCGCAAGGATCGCCAGCGCCTCGACTCATTGCGTGCGGTGTTGCAGAAGCATGGCGAGGCGCAGCAGATCGACTGGCTGAACCTGGCCGCCCTGGCTTTCAAGGAATCCACCCTCAACCCTGCGGCGCGCGGCAGCGGCGGGGCGCACGGCCTGATGCAGATCACCCCGTCGGCTGCGCAACGGGTGGGGGTCAGCGACACCGGCTCGGTCGATGGCAATGTCCAGGCCAGTGCGCGTTATCTGGCGCTGATCCGCCGCAAGTTCTTCGCCAGCCCGCAGATCAACGAGCGCGAGCGCATGGCGTTTGTGCTGGCGGCCTACAACCTTGGCCCGGAGCGGGTCCAGGCCATGCGCGCCGAGGCCCGCAAGCGCGGCCTCAACGGTAACCAGTGGTTCTTCCAGACCGAGCGCATCGCCATGGAGCAGGTCGGCATGGGGCCGGTCAACTTCGTCAACAGCGTCAACAAGTACTTCCTGGCGTTCAACCGCGAGCGCACGGCACTGGAACGGGTGGTCAGTCGCTGACAAATCGATTTTGTCGATTGTTATGTTGGGTTTTTTGCGATTTTCATATCGGCTGAATTGATTATGATGGCGCCCATCCCAACACAACATCCCGTTTTCAAGGACGCCTCGAAATGAACAACGCAATCAGCAAACTGCTCTCTACCCGTGCTGGCCTGGGCCTGAGCGTGATCCGCATCCTGGTCGGTGTGATCTTCATGGCGCACGGTGCGCAGAAACTGTTCGGCCTGTTTGGTGGCTATGGCCTGGAAGGCACCGGGCAATGGATGGAAAGCATTGGCCTGGCGCCGGGTTACCTGATGGCCCTGTTGTCCGGTAGCGCCGAGTTCTTCGGTGGCCTGGCCCTGGTGATCGGCCTGCTGGCCCGCCCGGCGGCGCTGGCACTGACGGTGACCCTGGTGGTGGCGATCTTCTCGGTGCACATCAACAATGGCCTGTTCATGTCCAACAACGGCTATGAGTTCGCCCTGGCGCTGCTGGCCGGCACCGTGGCGGTACTGATCGAAGGGGCGGGCCGCTTCTCTGTCGACCGCCTGATCGCCCGCTGACAGGTCGCAAGCCGCACGCTGCAAGCCCCAAGCCGAACGCATTTCAGCTTGGGGCTTGCAGCTTGCGGCTTGTCGCTCTAGCATACCGCTTGCGCCGATTTAAACAGCTACTTGCGGGGCGCGGGACTGGCCCTTCTCCGGGTCATCCGAAATACCGCTAAAGCGCTGGTTCGGTGACGCCTCCCACCGCTGCCCAGCGGGATTCGCGAGGCGGAGAGAAACTCCATGAGTTGTCCACGTACCAGTGTCTGTTTGAGCCCATTGCCTGCCAACCAGGCTTCCCGCACACCGCGCATCCTGCTCGGTGGCCAGCATCAGCCCACGCTCTTGCGCCATCTTGAAGGCTTGTCGCGCCGCAAGGGCCAGGCCCGCGCCTTTCTCATCCAGTTCGCCGAAGGCGCCTGCCGCCTGGAACAGTTCGGCAACGACCGCTTCGACCTGGCGGTGATCCAGGCGCCAGCCCGCGAGGACGCGGCCGAAGTCATTGGTCAGCTTACCCGCATTGCGCGCCAGGGCCTGATTACCCGACGCTGAGGAGCGCGCCGTTGAGCACCAACATTATCACCACGGAAGGTCACGAGGCCCTGAAGAAGGAGCTGGATCACCTGTGGCGGGTGTATCGCCCGGAAATCACCCAGAAAGTGACCTGGGCCGCGTCGCTGGGCGATCGCAGCGAGAACGCTGACTACCAGTACAACAAGAAGCTGCTGCGCGAAATCGACCGCCGGGTCCGCTATCTGCGCAAGCGTCTGGAGGACGTGAAGGTGGTCGCCTACTCCCCGGAGCAGGAAGGCAAGGTGTTCTTCGGTGCCTGGGTCGAGATCGAAAACGATGACGGCGAGACCATGAAGTTTCGCATTGTCGGCTATGACGAGATCTATGGCCGCAATGACTATATCTCGATCGACTCGCCGATGGCCCGGGCCCTGCTCAAGAAGGAGGAGGGCGATGAAGTGCTGGTGAATACACCCACCGGTCAAGCGACCTGGTATGTGAACAGCATCCATTACGGGCATTGAATGATGCTGGCCTCTCGCAGGTTTATCGAGGCGTCGAAGCGCCGCGAAGAGGCCAGCACTGGCGATATCAACTTTCCCGCAGAACCGCCAAAGGGCTGGCATTCAGTGCTCGTCGTGTGCCCAATACTCCGGCCCCGCCCACCAGCAGCGCCCCGACCACAGGCAATACCAGCAGCCATGGATGCGGGCTCCACTGCAGGTCGAATGCATAGCGATACAGCACCAGGGTAATCAACTCGCACCCCAGCGCCGCCAAGGCCCCACTGACCGCCCCCAGCAAACCGAACTCGATGCGCCGAGCCTTGACCAGCAATGGTCTTGCGGCTCCCAGTGCGCGCAGCAAGGCGCCTTGGCGAATGCGCTCGTCCAGCGTCGCCTGCAACCCGGCGAACAACACGGCAAGCCCCGCCGCCAGCACGAACAGCAACACATACTCGACCGCCAGGGTGACCTGGGCGAGGATGCTGCGCAGCTGTTCGAGCAAGGCATCGACCTGCAGGATGGTCACCGCCGGGAACGCCCGCGACAGTGCAATCACGTCCAGATCGTGGCCTGGGGCCAGGTAGAAGCTGGTCAGGTAGGTGGTTGGCAGCCCCTGCAGGGTGCCTGGCTGGAAGATCATGTAGAAATTCGGCTGAAAGCTGTCCCAATGCACGCTGCGCAGGCTGCTGACGCGCGCCTGGCGTTGCTCGCCACCGATGTCGAAGCTCAGCAGGTCGCCCACGTGCAGCTTGAGGCTGGCAGCCAGTTCGGCCTCGACCGACACACCGGGGATTTCATCGCCGGCAGGCAATGCCTGCCACCAGCTACCAGCGCTCAGCACATTGCCCTCAGGCAGGTCGGCAGCCCAGGTCAGGCTGAGGTCGCGTTGTACTGCCCGCTCGCCGGCGGAATCCTTGCTGACGATCTGCTGCACCGGTTGGTCGTTGATCTGAATCAGCCGGCCCGGTGTCACCGGGTACAGCGGTGCCGAGCTGGCATTCACCTCGCGCAGGCGTTGGGCGAACGGTTCGCGGTCGGCGGGCAGGATATTCAGGGCAAAGTGGTTGGGGGCGTCCTTGGGCAGTTGTGCCTGCCAGTTGTCGAGCAACTCAGCCCGCAACAGCGCAACCAGGGCCATGGCCAGCAGGATCAGGCCAAAGGCCAAGGCTTGCCCGGCAGCGGCCATGGGGTGGCGCAGCAACTGGCCAAGGCCCAGGCGCCAGGCCAGTGGCGCGCCGGCGAGTGCCTTGCGCAAGCTCTGCAAACCGAGCAACAGCAGCCCGCCCAGCAGCAGCGCGGCGATCAGGCCGCCGCCCAGCAGGGCGAAGGTCAGTAGCAGGTCAAGGCTCAGGCGCCACATGATCAGGCCCAAGGCGAGCAGGGCGGCGCCATACACCAGCCAGCTACTCGGTGGTACGGGCAGCAGATCGCGACGCAGTACGCGCAACGGTGGCACCTGGCCCAGTGCGGCCAGCGGCGGCAAGGCAAAGCCGGCCAGGGCCACCAGGCCCGTGGCGATGCCGGCCAGTGCCGGCAGCATGCCTCCGGCCGGCACTTCGGTGGGCAGCAGGCCATGCAGCAGGCGGAACAGGCCCAGTTGCGCCAGCCAGCCGAGCAGGGCGCCGGCCAGGGCAGCGGCCAGGCCAAGCATTGCCAGTTGCAGGCAATACAGCCCCAGTGCCTGGTGCCGCGACAGCCCCAGGCAGCGCAGCAAGGCGCTGGCATCCAGGCGGCGCGTAGCGTAGCGGCTGGCCGACAGGGCCACGGCCACGCCCGCCAGCAGCACGGCCACCAGGCTGGCCATGTTCAGGTAGCGCTCGGCTTTGCCCAGGGCGCCGCCGATCTGCCGATTGCCATCGCGGGTGTCGAGCAGGCGCTGGCTGGCGGCAAGGTTGTTTTCCACGGCCTGGCGATAGTGCGCGAGGGCTTCGGCATCGCCGCGCCACAGGTCGCGGTAGGAAACCCGGCTGCCGGGCTGGATGACCCCGGTGGCCTGCAGGTCGGCCAGGTTCATCATCACCCGGGGCGTCAGGCTGTAGAAGTTGTTGGCACGGTCTGGTTCGTAGGTCAGCACGCGGCTCATGCGCAAGGTCTTCATGCCGACGTCGATGCTGTCGCCGACCTTCAGCCCCAGGGCCGCGAGCAGGCGAGGTTCGACCCAGGCCTCTCCAGAGGCTGGTCCGCCCCCAGGCGTTTCCTCGGTATAAGGGGCGGCGGCACTACGCACCTGGCCGCGCAATGGGTAGGCACCATCGACCGCCTTGATGCTCGAAAGCTGGATGCCGGCATCGCCACCCACCACGCTGGTGAATTCAACGACTTGGGCATGCCTCAGGCCCAGTGCCTGGCCGGCGCTGAGCTGTTCTTCCCGGGCCGGCGCGCTGCCTTGCAGTACCAGGTCGGCGCCGAGGAACTCGCTGGCGCGCAGCTGCATTGCGCCATTCAGGCGGGCGCCGAAATAGCCGATGGCGGTACTGGCCGCGACCGCCACCAGCAGGGCAAAGAACAGCACGCGCACTTCGCTGGCGCGGATGTCGCGCAGCAGCTGGCGCAGGGCCAGGCCGCACAGGCGGGACAGCGGCATGTGCTTCATCAGGCCTCCACCGGCGCCACCAGGCGGCCTGCTTCCAGGCGAATCTGGCGCCGGCAGCGCCGGGCCAGGCGTTCGTCATGAGTGACCAGCACCAAGGTGGTGCCGCGCTCCTTGTTCAGCTCGAACAGCAGGTCGCTGATGCGCTCGCCGGTATGGCTGTCGAGGTTGCCGGTGGGTTCGTCGGCAAACAGCACTGCCGGTTGTGCGGCGAAGGCGCGAGCGATGGCGACCCGTTGCTGCTCGCCACCGGAAAGCTGGCGTGGGGTGTGGGTCAGGCGCTTGCCCAGACCGACCCGTTCCAGCAGGGTATGGGCGTGTTCGCGGGCGTCGCGTCGCCCGTCCAGCTCCAGGGGTAGCATCACGTTCTCCAGGGCATTGAGGCTGTCGAGCAACTGGAACGACTGGAAGACGAAACCGACATGCTCGGCGCGTACCCTGGCGCGCTGGTCCTCGTCCAGCGGGCCGAGGTCGTGCCCGGCGAGGATGACCTGGCCGGCACTGGGGCGGTCGAGGCCGGCGAGCAGCCCAAGTAAGGTCGACTTGCCCGAGCCCGAGGCGCCGACGATGGCCAGGCTGTCGCCCTGGGCGAGTTCGAGGGAGAGGGCGTGAAGGATGGTCAGGTCACCTTCCGCGCTGGAGACCACTTTGCTAAGGTTCTGCGCAACGAGAATGCTGGGGCCCATGGAGAATCCGATGCGAGTGTGGTGGTTGAGTGCCGGTCTGGCCCTGTATTGCCTGGCCCAGAGCGCGGCGGCGGGAACATTGCTGGTTGTTGGCGATAGTATCAGCGCCGGTTTTGGCCTGGATACCCGCCAGGGGTGGGTCTCTTTGTTGCAGACCCGGCTCAAGGACGAAGGTTTCGACGATCAGGTGGTCAACGCGTCGATCAGTGGCGATACCAGTGCAGGTGGCCAGGCGCGGCTGCCGGCGCTGCTTGCAGCGCATAAGCCGCGCCTGGTGGTGCTGGAGTTGGGGGGCAACGATGGCCTGCGCGGGCAGCCGCCGCAGCAATTGCAACAAAATCTTGCTTCGATGATCGAAAGTGCCCGCCAGGCGGGGGCCAAGGTGCTGCTGCTGGGCATGCGCCTGCCACCCAATTATGGCGTGCGCTATACCACGGCCTTCGCCAACGTCTATGAACAGTTGGCATCGGAAAAACAGGTGGCGCTGGTGCCGTTCTTCCTTGAAGGTGTTGGCGGTGTGCCGGGGATGATGCAGGCCGATGGCATCCATCCGGCACAGGGCGCCCAGCAGCGGTTGTTGGAAAATGCCTGGCCGGCAATAAAACCCTTGCTATGACGCTTTAAACGGGGCCGGCTTTCGGCTAATGTTGCGCCCCCCGTTTCGAGAGCCCCCGATGCCGCGCCCTGCCTGGTCCTTGTTTGCCTATCAACTGATCGAGCCCGATGAGCAGCTCGACCTGTTCGCTTGCCAGGAAATCCGCGTCCACCTCGTGGCCCGTCAGCTCGAACTCGGCGTGCCGGTCGACCGTACCTTGTGCGGTGGCCTGCTGCCTGCGCAACCGCGCTGGTCCGGAGTGCCTCGCAGCATCTACCGTGACGGGCGCCTGTGCGACCTGTGCCGGGCGATTCTCGATGCCCAGCGCCGCGGCATGCGGCCGGTCTGGCCCGAGCTCTGAGGTGCATTTGAGGTGCGCAATTGCGCGCACCTTTCATCAACTGAAACGCTTGTAATGCGCCAATGCCTCCCGCTTGCAGCGAGGCGGGTGTACAATCGTGCTTCTTGACTACCTTTCGAAGGATTTACCGGATGTTGCCGCGCTTTCCCGCCGTCACCCGTTGCCTGTCCCTGGCCACCCTGCTGGTAGCGGGCCCCGCTGCTGCGCTGGAACTGCCACTGCCACCACCCGGTGAAGACGTCGTTGGCCAGGTCCAGACGATCAAGGCCAAGTACGAAGACACCTTTGCCGACATCGGCACTGCCAACGACCTCGGCTACCTGGAAATGATCGCCGCCAACCCGGGTGTCGACCCGTGGCTGCCGGGCGCCGGCACCGAAATCGTTCTGCCGACCCGCTACATTCTGCCACCGGGGCCACGTGAAGGCATCGTCATCAACCTGGCCGAGTACCGCCTGTACTACTACCCGAAAGGGCAGAACGTGGTGCATACCTTCCCACTGGGCATTGGCCGTGAGGGCTGGGGTTCGCCTGTCGCGATGACCAAGATCACCGCGAAGACGCCGAACCCGACCTGGACGCCTCCCGCGTCGATCCGTGCCGAGCACGCCGCAGACGGTGACATCCTGCCGACCGTTGTGCCTGCCGGCCCCGACAACCCGCTCGGGCCATTCAAGTTCACCCTGGGCGTGCCGGGCTACCTGATCCACGGTTCGAACAAGAAGTTCGGTATCGGCATGCGCACCAGCCATGGTTGCTTCCGCATGCTCAACAACAACGTGCTGGAACTGTCGAAGATGGTCCCGGTGGGGACGCCGGTGCGCATCATCAACGAGCCTTACAAGTTCGGCATCAGTGGCGGCAAGGTTTATCTCGAGGCACATACGCCGCTGGACGATCACGGCAACCCGTCCGTTGTCGACAAGCACACGGCGGTCATCAATGCCTTGCTCAAGCGTGAAGACCTGGCCAACAACCTGCGCATGAACTGGGATATGGTGCGTGACGTGGTTGCGGCGGAAGACGGTATGCCGGTGGAAATTGCCGTGCCAGTCAATAACCAGGGTGCCGCACCCATGGTTTCGAGCATCCCCCCCGAACTGCAGTAAGCCCTTTTGCTACACCCGGGGCCCGCTCAGGTTAACAGCCTGATGCGGGCCTCTTGGTTTCCGGGGGAGGGCTTTCGTCCAGGCAATAAAAAAGCCGACCCACAAGTGGGTCGGCTCCATAACAATCCGTGAGGACTATTACTTGCGGCTGGCTTTGTCCAGCATACGCAGAGCGCGCTCGTTGGCTTCGTCAGCGGTCTGCTGAGCCTTCTGAGCGGCTGCCAGTGCGTCGTCAGCCTTACGGTAGGCTTCGTCAGCACGTGCTTGAGCGCGAGCTGCTGCGTCTTCAGTCGCAGTCAGACGAGCTTCGGTTTCTTTGGATACGCTGCTGCAACCGGTAGCCAGAACTGCGGCCAGAGCCAGAGCAGAGAATTTCAGAACGTTGTTCATCGTGTTCCCCTTCAAGGACTTTCTATTAAATAGCCATCTCTCGGAAAAGAGAAACTGGCCGGCGTACATAGTACCCATTACTTGTAGTAAGTAAACTGACAGAGCGCAAGAACTGTAAAAAAAATGTTGCTTCAGGTCACGGCGACAAGATTTGCCGGGGTTTTGTGAAAAAACCGTGTAGCGGGGGCAAGCGACTGTGGTATGGGAACTTTTTTGCTGAACTAACGGTGACTTTAACTGTCTGTCAGCGTCTTAAGCACAACAACATCCGGTTGCTGTTGCAGGGCGTGATTGCTGTTGCAGGGTGTGCAAGCTCCCGGCGTGGCTTCCTGCTACTTTTTAACGCTGGCCACCTTGAGCAATCCCGCGTGCGGCGCCTACTATTTGGGAGTGCCCGGCCAGGTCGAACGATTGTTGTCGGCTGATGGTCCAAGGGGGCAAGAGGTGGCGTTGAGGTTCCTCCGCCGGATAAACCACATCGGTTAAGGTAAGGGTCTGCCAGAAAGGCCTGCGAGGAGTAGTGATGAGTGAAGCGCTGACCATCCACCATGACCAGGCCGGTCATCAGTTCGAAACCAATGTGGACGGTCATCGTGCCTACCTGACGTACATGGACCTGGGCAAGCAGACGCTGGACATCTATCGCACTTTCGTACCCAACGCCCTGCGTGGCCGTGGGATCGCAGCAGCGCTGACCGAGAAGGCCCTCGAGTACGCCGACCAGATGGGTTACACGGTGATCCCTTCCTGCTCGTACGTGGAGCGCTACATGGAGCGTCAGCAGCGCCATTCGAGCAAGGCCTGAGCGGGCCAAATGCCAGATACGAAAACGCCGGGCAATGCCCGGCGTTTTTCATCGCGCTGAAGCTTAGCCGCGCTTGCGCTGTGGCAGTACATCCTTGAGCTTGGCGTGCATGCTGCGCAGGGTTTTCTCGGTAGCCGACCAGTCGATGCAGGCATCGGTGATCGACACGCCGTACTGCAGTTCGTCGAGGTTTTTCGGAATCGACTGGCAGCCCCAGTTCAGGTGGCTTTCGACCATCAGGCCGATGATCGACTGGTTGCCTTCGAGGATCTGGTTGGCGACGTTCTCCATGACCAGCGGCTGCAGGGCCGGGTCCTTGTTGGAGTTGGCGTGGCTGCAGTCGACCATGATGTTGGCCTTGATCTTGGCCTTGGCCAGGTCCTGTTCGCACAGGGCGACACTGACCGAATCATAGTTTGGCTTGCCGTTGCCGCCACGCAGCACCACGTGGCCATACGGGTTGCCCTTGGTGGTGACGATCGATACGCCGCCTTCCTGGTTGATACCCAGGAAGCGGTGCGGCTTGGACACCGACTGCAGGGCGTTGATGGCCACGGTCAGGCCGCCGTCGGTGCCGTTCTTGAAACCGACCGCCGAGGACAGGCCCGAGGCCATCTCGCGGTGGGTCTGCGATTCGGTGGTGCGGGCGCCGATGGCCGACCAGCTGATCAGGTCCTGCAGGTACTGCGGAGAGATCGGGTCGAGTGCTTCGGTAGCGGTCGGCAGGCCCATTTCGGCCAGGTCCAGCAGCAGCTGGCGGCCGATGTGCAGGCCGTCCTGGATCTTGAACGAGTCATCCAGGTAGGGGTCGTTGATCAGGCCTTTCCAGCCAACGGTGGTGCGTGGCTTTTCAAAGTACACCCGCATGACCAGGTACAGCGTGTCGGACACTTCCTCGGCCAGTACCTTGAGGCGCTCGGCGTATTCGTGAGCGGCCTTGATGTCATGGATGGAGCAGGGGCCGACCACCACGAACAGGCGATGGTCCTTGCCGTCGAGGATATTGCGCACCACTTCGCGGCCGGCAGTCACGGTCTGCAGGGCCTTGGCGCTGAGGGGGATTTCCTTCTTGAGCTGATCGGGGGTGATCAAGGTCTCGTTGGAGGCAACGTTAAGGTCGTCGATCGGTAAATCAGCCATCGTGTTACTCGTCAGGTCACGGGTGCCGGCCGCCAGCAATCCCCGTGCGGCCCAGCAGCAATAATGTTCGCAGCGGGGAGCCGAACCTTAGCGCGTTACAGGGGGCGCGACAATGGTATTCGCTACGTGCTGACACACTTGTGTCTGCCCAATGTGGCCCTGATGGGTGTAAAAAAGCGGACCAACTTGTCCAGGAGAATGACATGGCTTCTCGCAACCCGCGTATCGGCATCATCGGCAGCGGCGCTATCGGTGGCTTTTATGGGCTGATGCTGGCGCGCGCCGGTTTCGATGTGCATTTTCTGCTGCGCAGCGAATATGACGTGGTGCGCGAGCAGGGTCTGAAGCTTGAGCATGCCGTGCATGGCGCGTTGCAGATGCCGGTCAATGCCTACGCCAGCGCTGCCGACATGCCACCCTGCGACTGGCTGCTGGTGGGCGCCAAGGCGACCAGCAATGCCGAGCTTGCGCCGCTGATCGTCCAGGCTGCCGCAGCCGATGCCAAGGTAGTGCTGTTGCAGAATGGCCTTGGTGTGGAGGAGCAGTTGAGGGCGGCCTTGCCGGGTAACCTGCATTTACTCGGAGGCCTGTGTTTCATCTGCGTCAATCGCCAGGCCCCAGGGGTGATTCGCCACCAGGCGTTGGGTGCGGTCAACCTCGGCTATCACAGCGGGCCGGCCGAAGATGGCGGTGCGGCGATCGTTGAAGCCGGCGCCGGGTTGTTCCGTGCGGCGGGCATCGACTCCCAGGCCATGGCCAATCTCGGTCAGGCGCGCTGGCAGAAGCTGGTGTGGAACGTGCCCTACAACGGCCTGTCGGTGTTGCTGGGGGCCAGTACCACGCCGCTGATGGCCGATGCCGACAGCCGCGAATTGATCCAGGCGCTGATGGCTGAAGTGGTGCAGGGCGCTGCCGCGTGCGGGCACGAGCTGCCGGCGGGCTATGCCGAGCAGCTGTTCCGTATGACCGAGCAGATGCCTGATTACTGGCCGAGCATGTACCACGACCATGTCCAGCAGCGCCCGCTGGAGCTGCAGGCGATCTATGCCGAGCCGATTGCCCGCGCGCAGGCGGCTGGCTGCAGCCTGCCGCGGATGCGCATGTTGTATCAGGCCCTGGCCTTCATCGACCGCAGCAACCGGGCTGGCTGAATCCGCTGCAGGCCGCATCAGCAGTACGCCGGACGGCAAAGCGCGGGTTCGGCGCGCTGCTAAGCTGAAGCTTGCTCTGCCGCAACGGCAGTCGAGGAGGTCGAATGATCCGCTCCATGCTGTACGCCACCGACCTCGGTGTCTACGCACCTTTTGTCATGCAGCACGCCTTGACCCTGGCTCGCGCCTTCAGCGCAGAGCTCTACGTGATTCACGCGGTGGAGCCGATGGGGCAGTTTGCCGAGTCCCTGCTGCAGAGTTACCTCGATGAGCAGACGCTGGATGAATTGCACAGCGAAGGCGTCAACACGGTGATGGCCAATATCGAGCAGCGGGTGCTGGAAAACTTTCGTGACGAATTGGGCGAGGACGCTGACCTGGCGCTGATCAGGGCGGTGCGGGTGCGTCAAGGTGACCCGGCACAGGTCATCCTTGATCAGGCGCAGCGGCTGAGCGTCGACCTGCTGATCTTCGGCAGCCACACTGCCGGTGCCGGCGTGGATGTGCCGATTGGCCGGACGGCAGTGCGCTTGCTGCAACTGTCGCCGGTGCCGGTGTACATGGTGCCGCTCTCGCAGCACCTTGGGCGTAGGAAATTGTGAAGCTGGCAGTAGTCCGTTTCGGAGGCGCGTGTAACAAAATAGTTCTAGTTTTATTTCGAGAACCACTAATATAGTTATATCTCGTCGCTGCCTGCTGCCGCTGACTTACCGCCGATTCGAGGGAAACCTATGAAGCTTCAACAACTGCGCTACATCTGGGAAGTAGCGCACCATGACCTCAACGTCTCCGCGACGGCGCAGAGCCTGTACACCTCGCAGCCGGGGATCAGCAAGCAGATCCGCCTGCTCGAGGACGAACTGGGTGTTGAAGTCTTTGCCCGCAGCGGCAAGCACCTGACCCGCGTGACCCCGGCTGGCGAACGCATCATCAACACCGCTGGCGAGATCCTGCGCAAGGTCGAGAGCATCAAGCAGATCGCCCAGGAATTCTCCAACGAGAAGAAGGGTACGCTGTCCATCGCCACCACCCACACCCAGGCACGTTATGCGCTGCCACCGGTGATCAGCAGCTTCATCAAGCAGTACCCGGAAGTGGCCCTGCACATGCATCAGGGCTCACCGATGCAGATCGCGGAAATGGCGGCCGACGGCACTGTGGATTTCGCCATTGCCACCGAGGCACTGGAGCTGTTCGGCGACCTGATCATGATGCCGTGCTACAAGTGGAACCGTTGCGTGGTCGTACCGCAAGGCCACCCGCTGACCAAGCTGCCAAAGCTGACCCTGGAAGCGGTTGCCGAATACCCGATCGTCACCTACGTGTTCGGTTTCACCGGCCGTTCGAAGCTGGACGAAGCCTTCAACCACCGAGGCCTGACGCCGAAAGTGGTGTTCACCGCCGCTGACGCCGACGTGATCAAGACTTATGTGCGCCTGGGGCTGGGCGTGGGCATCGTGGCCAAGATGGCGGTCGACACCAAGCTCGACAGCGACCTGGTGGCCCTGGATGCCAGCGAGCTGTTCGAAGCCAGCATCACCAAGATCGGCTTCCGTCGTGGCACCTTCCTGCGCGGCTTCATGTGCGACTTCATCGAGAAGTTCGCGCCGCACCTGACCCGTGAAGTGATGGCCAAGGCCATCCAGTGCCACAACAAGCAGGAACTCGAAGAGCTGTTCGAAGGCGTCGAGCTGCCGGTGCACTGAGTACGGCAGAAATGAAAAAACCGGCCCTCGGGCCGGTTTTTCTTTGCCTGCGAATCAGGCCTTGCTGATCAGGTTGCCGGCATGCAGCCCGCATTCCTTCTGGGTCGACTCTTCCCACCACCAGCGGCCTTCGCGCTCGTGCTGGTTCGGCAGCACCGGGCGCGTGCAAGGCTCGCAACCGATGCTGATGAAGCCGCGCTCATGCAGGCTGTTGTACGGCAGTTCGAGCATGCGGATGTAACCCCACACTTCTTCGCTGCTCATCTGCGCCAGCGGATTGAACTTGTACAGGGTGCGATCGGACGTGGAGAACGCGCCGTCGACTTCCAGCGCTGCCACCTGGCTGCGGGTGCCCGGGCTCTGGTCGCGGCGCTGGCCGGTGGCCCAGGCGCTGACGGTGGCGAGCTTGCGCCGCAGCGGTTCGATCTTGCGGATGCCGCAGCATTCGCCGTGGCCATCCTTGTAGAAGCTGAACAGGCCTTTTTCCTTGACGAACGGGTCGAGCTTGGCGCGATCCGGGCTGAGGATTTCGATCGGCAGGTTGTAATGCTCGCGCACCTGGTCGATGAAACGGTAGGTCTCCGGGTGCAGGCGGCCGGTGTCGAGGCTGAACACCTTGACCTGCTTGTTCAGCTTCCAGGCCATGTCGACCAGCACCACATCCTCAGCGCCGCTGAAGGAAATCCACAGGTCATCGCCAAAATGCTCGAAGGCAAGCTTCAGGATGTCCTGCGGGGACTTGTTGGCATAGGTCGCGGCCAGGGCGGCGACGTCGAAGGGTTGGCTCATCAGGCGGTTTCCATCTTGGCTGTGGCGCTGTGCGCTCGTAATGGTGAGATGGTAACAAAAAATGGCGGGGCAGACGCCTGGTGATCAGCCTCAAAGACGCTGCAGCGTTTCCATCAGCACCCGCACCTTGGCAATCGACTCCTCGTATTCGGCCTGCCAGTTAGAGTCGGCCACGACCGCGCCGCCGCCCCAGCAACTGACCTGGCCATCCTTGACCAGCAGGCTGCGGATGGCGATGGAGCTGTCCATCTCGCCACGCACATCCACGTACAGCAGCGAGCCGCAGTACAGCGCGCGACGGGTGGGCTCCAGCTCGTCGATGATCTGCATGGCGCGGATCTTCGGCGCGCCGGTGATCGAGCCGCCAGGGAAGCTGTCGCCGATCAGGTCCAGGGCGTCCTTGTCGCGGGCCAGCTGGCCGGTGACGCTGCTGACCAGATGGTGGACGTTGGGGTAGCTCTCCAGGCTGAACAGCTCCGGCACCTTCACCGAGCCGATTTCGCAGGTGCGCCCCAGGTCGTTGCGCAGCAGGTCGACGATCATCAGGTTTTCCGAGCGGTCCTTGGCGCTGTGGCGCAGCTCTTCGGCATTGCGAGCATCCTCGGCGGGGTCGGCCGAGCGCGGGCGGGTGCCCTTGATCGGGCGGGTTTCCACCTGGCCTTGGCTGACGCGGATGAAGCGCTCCGGGGAGAAGCTCAGCAGTGCGCTGCCGTCGGCCAGTTGCTGGTAGCCGGAGAACGGTGTCGGGCAGGCTTTGCGCAGGGCCTGGTAGGCGTGCCACGGGTCACCCAGGCAGGGAGCGCGGAAGCGTTGGGTGAGGTTGATCTGGTAGCAGTCGCCGGCCTGGATATAGCGCTGCACCTGGTCGAAGGCGGCCTTGTACTGTTCCGGCTGCAGGTCGCCTTGCATTGGCGCGAGCAGCTGGAAATCGCCGCACGCCGAAGTGTCGACAGTCTCGAACAGCGCCGTCAGGCGAGCCTGCTCTTCAAGCGCCAGGCTCGGGTGGAACACCAGTTGGCTGGTGCCAAGCTGGTGGTCGCTCACCATTGCCCAGGCGTACAGGCCCAGCTGCGCATCGGGCAGCCCCAGGTCATCGCTCGACAGGCTGGGCAGCTGTTCCAGGCGGCGACCGAAGTCGTAGCTCAGGTAGCCGATCAGGCCGCCAGCGAAGGGCAGCTCGATGCCGCTGGGCAGCTGTGCTTCACCCAGTTGCGCCAGGCTGGCACGCAGGCGTTCGAGGAAGGCGCGGCCATCCTCGTCGGGCTGGGCCTGCAGGTGTTGCACGGGCCAGGCACTGAGCAGGTCGAAGCGGCCGCGTTCGGCACCGGGGCGGGCACTGTCGAGCAGGATCGCGCCGGGGGCCTGGCGCAGGCGGGCGAAATAGGCAGCGGGGTCGGGCTGGTAGGGCAGGGGGTGGAGCGTACAGGTCGGCATCAGTGTGGACGGCGATGTAAAAGCGAGGAGGGCGATTGTAGACCTGTGTAGGAAAAGCGCCTAGCTTTGGGGCGACATTAAACATCCTGTTGGGCCCGCAAAGCGGGCCCTTGGGGCTTAGCGCGGATGCACGTGCCCGAACAGGTTCTGGGTCACCCGCACACGCTGTTCGGCGTCTTCGGTGATCCCTTCTTTGGCCAGCGCTTCGATGTGCGCCTCGATGGCATGGGTACGCTGGGTCAGCCCGGTGTCGTTGGCGATCTGGATGTTCAGGCCAGGGCGGGCGTTGAGTTCGAGAATCAGTGGCCCTTTGTCCTGGTCCAGCACCATGTCCACGCCGATGTAGCCCAGCCCGCACAGCTCGTAGCAGCCGGCGGCCAGCTTCATGAAGCCGTCCCAGTTCGGCAGCTGTACGCCGTCCACCGCGTTGGTGGTGTCCGGGTGCTTGCTGATGATGTTGTTCAGCCAGGTGCCGCGCAGGGTCACGCCGGTGGCCAGGTCCACACCCACGCCGATGGCGCCCTGGTGCAGGTTGGCCTTGCCGCCGGACTGGCGGGTCGGCAGGCGCAGCATGGCCATCACCGGGTAGCCCATCAGCACGATGATGCGGATGTCCGGCACGCCCTCGTAGCTGATGCTCTTGAAGATCTGGTCCGGGGTCACCCGGTACTCGATCAGTGCACGATCACGGTGGCCGCCGAGCGAGTACAGGCCAGTGAGGATGCTCGACACCTGGTGCTCGATTTCCTCGTGGCTGATGATCTTGCCCGACACCGTGCGGTAGCGGTCCTCGAAACGGTCGGCGATCACCAGGATGCCGTCACCGCCAGCGCCCTGCGCCGGCTTGATGACGAAGTCGTTGCGCCCGCCGATGATCTCGTGAAGCTTTTCGATCTGCTTTTCGGTCTCGATGATGCCGTACATCTCCGGCACATGGATGCCGGCTGCGAGCGCACGCTCCTTGGTGATGATCTTGTCGTCGACGATCGGGTACAAGTGGCGCTTGTTGTACTTCAGCACGTAGTCCGCGTTGCGCCGGTTGATCCCCATGATGCCCCGGGCCTCCAGGGCTTTCCAGGTCTTGATCAGGCCAAACATCAGGCGTCAGCCTTCTTCAGGAATGCCTTGAAGCGCACGAGCTCGGTCAGGCGGTAGCCGCGGTAGCGGCCCATCGCCAGCATGAAGCCCACCAGGATCAACAGCACGGCCGGGAAGGTGAAGACGAAGTACACCAGCTCCGGCACCATCATCAGCAGGTGCGCCAGGGAGGCGGCGAACAGGGTGCCGATCGCCACTTTCATGGCATGGCCACCGCCGCGCTCTTCCCAGGTGATCGACAGGCGTTCGATGGTCATGGTCAGGATCACCATCGGGAACAGCGCCACCGACAGGCCGCGCTCCAGGCCCAGCTTGTGGCTGAACAGGCTGATGGCGGCAATCAACACCACGACGAAGGTCAGCACCACCGACAGGCGCGGCAGCATCTGCAGCTTCAGGTGTTCCAGGTACGAACGTAGCGACAGGCCCAGCGCGGTGATCACCGTGAACAGCACGATGCCAAAGCCCAGCTGAGTCTCGCGGAAGGCCAGGGCGATCAGCACCGGGGTGAAGGTGCCCAGGGTCTGGATGCCGATCAGGTTGCGCAGGATCAGGATCACCAGCACGCCGATCGGGATCATCACCATGATCATGAAGGTCTGCTGGGTCTGCAGTGGCAAGCCGTACAGCGAGTATTCGAGGAAGTCGGCGTCGGTGTTCTCGTCGGTCAGCTTGGCCAGGCGGATGGCGTTCATCTCGCTGTTGTTCATGCTGAAGGTGACGTTGGCTTTCTTGCCGCCATCGACGGTGATCAGGTTGTCGTCACCGGTCCACCACAGCAGGCGGTCGGCCGGCAGGCCCTGCTCGCCGGTGTCCGGGTTGAAGTACAGCCAGTCGTTGCCGTTGAAGCTGCGCAGCCACAGTTCCGGGGTCTGCGGCGTATCGGCAACCAGCCGGATGGTGTGGACCTTTTCCATCGGCACATGGGCGATCGACAGCAGCAGGTCGATGACCTGGGCCTTCTTCATCGGCGAGGTGTCACCGGCCAGCAGCAGCTTGACGTTGTCGTCGTTGAGGTTGTTGACCCGCTTGATGGTCTCGCTGACAAAGGTTTCGACGTCGGCCGAGTGCTGGCGGATCGGTGCCATCAGGGCTTCGGCGGCGATTTTCTCCGGGCCGTCGATGGCCAGGCTGTCACGGAAGGTCGGGCCCTTGATGGCGGATTTTTCGTTGCTGTAGCGCTTGGTCAGCACCAGGCGGTAGTAGAGGGTCTGGTTGCCGCTGACACGGCGTGCCGACCAGGTCACCTTGCGGTTGCCGTCGGCGCGGTTGACGCTCACCCCGTAGTTGTTGGAGATGAAGCTCTCGTTGAGGCTGACATAGTCGCGGTTCAGCGGCGGCACGAACATCTGGATCTTGACCGGGTCCTTGGAGCTGGCGACGAACTCGACCTTGGCGTCGATGTTCCACAGGTCGTCGGTCTCGTCTTCGGTCACCGGGATGCCGAGCACGAAGATCTGATAGGCCGTGACCGCCACGCCGAGCAACACCAGCACGGTGATCAGGACTTTCAGATGGAGGGTAAGAGAGCGCATCGGGGTTACTCTGCTTTGGTAGCGTCGGTGGCACAGGCAGGTTTGCCGGCCGCGTATTTAAGGCTTGGGTCGACCAGCGCGTCGAAGTGCTTGAGCGCCTCGGAGCCGATCAGCAGCGGGAACTGGAAGGCGCTGCGGTCGGTGAGGTTGACTTCGATGGTGCGTCGGGCCTGGCCCATGCAGATTTCAAGTTCGATGACCGGGCGGGCGGTGTAGGCCTTGCCGGATTCCGCATCATAGTCGCCGGCGCGGCGCTTGATCTTGCTCACGCGCGCCAGGGGGCGTTCGATGGGGTGCGAATGGGCGGCGTCGATGGCCAGGTAGAAGCGCACCCAACTTTCGCCGTTGCGCTTGAAGCGCTTGATGTCGCGGGCACTGAGCGACGCGGTCTTGGCCCCGGTGTCGAGCTTGGCGGCCACTTCCAGGTCGAGATCGCCGAGCCGGGCGTATTCGTTCAGACCGTACACGGTCTTGCCCGCCGCCTGGCCAACGGCCGGCAGCAAGGTGAGGCATAACAGCAATAATACGGGTGTAAGTCTCATAATCCTGGCGCGGTGCTGAGCTGTGCAGGGTTCGGGGCAAAGGTGACTGGCAACGACTGCGCAAGCTTCCTCGTTCATCTGTCAACAACATGAATTGATGACAAATACACTATCGGTACTCCATTGGAGGCGCGGCATTCTATCACGCCGACGTCTTGACGCCAGCGTGCCGCGATCTGACAACGCCATCACTGGGTAAGTTCGTTCTTAGACGATTGTCGACAATATTGATTTTGTCTTTGACTGTACGCCTCTGATTCGCTAGTTTCTGCTCAAGCGAAAAGCAAGGTGTCGACAATATGCTGGACCTCACCACCCCAAGCCCTGCCGAGACAGACGAAACGGAAACCTTGTCCGAGAATGTCTTCCGGCGCATCCAGGCGGCGATCGTCAAGGGTGACATTGCCCCGGGCAGCAAGATCTCCGAGCCGGAGCTGGCGCGTACCTATGGCATCAGCCGTGGCCCGCTGCGCGAGGCCATCCATCGGCTGGAGGGTCAGCGCCTGCTGGTGCGCGTGCCGCATGTCGGCGCACGGGTGGTGTCGCTCAACCACGCCGAGCTGATCGAACTGTACGAAATCCGCGAATCGCTGGAAGGCATGGCCTGCCGCCTGGCGGCCGAGCGCATGAGCCAGGCCGACATCGACGAGCTGCGGCGGGTGCTTGATACCCATGAGCGCGATGCCGCGTTCCAGGCTGGGCTGGGCTATTACCAGCAGGAAGGCGACTACGACTTCCATTACCGGATCATCCAGGGCAGCGGTAACCAGACGCTGGTCAAGATGCTCTGCGGCGAGCTGTATCAACTGGTGCGCATGTACCGCATCCAGTTTTCCGCCACGCCCAACCGGCCGCGCCAGGCCTTTGCCGAACACCACCGCATTCTCGATGCCATCGAAGGCCGTGACGGCGAACTGGCCGAACTCCTGATGCGCCGCCACATCGGCGCATCCAAGCGCAACATCGAGCGTCACTATCTGGACGCCAACAACAACAGCCCACGAGGTGAGAAATGACTGTGAAGAGCACCCCCGGTCAGCGTTTCCGCGACGCCGTTGCCGCCGAACACCCCCTGCAAGTGGTTGGCGCGATCAACGCCAACCATGCACTGCTGGCCAAGCGTGCCGGTTTCAAGGCCATCTACCTGTCCGGTGGCGGCGTTGCTGCCGGCTCCCTGGGCCTGCCTGACCTGGGCATCAGTGGCCTGGACGACGTGCTGACCGATGTGCGCCGCATCACCGATGTCTGCGACGTGCCCTTGCTGGTAGATGTCGACACCGGTTTCGGCGCCTCGGCCTTCAACGTTGCCCGCACCGTGCGCTCGATGTGCAAGTTCGGTGCTGCGGCCATCCACATCGAGGACCAGGTCGGTGCCAAGCGCTGCGGCCACCGCCCGAACAAGGAAATCGTCACCCAGCAGGAGATGGTCGACCGTATCAAGGCGGCGGTGGATGCCCGCACCGATGACAGCTTCGTGATCATGGCGCGCACCGACGCCCTGGCGGTGGAAGGCCTGAACGCTGCCCTGGACCGTGCTGCCGCCTGCGTCGAGGCTGGCGCCGACATGATCTTCCCGGAAGCCATCACCGAACTGTCGATGTACAAGACCTTCGCTGATCGGGTGAAAGCGCCGATCCTGGCCAACATCACCGAATTCGGCGCCACGCCGCTGTACACCACCGAAGAGCTGGCCTCGGTCGATGTATCGCTGGTGCTGTACCCGCTGTCGGCGTTCCGCGCCATGAACAAGGCGGCGGAGAACGTCTATACCGCACTGCGCCGCGACGGCACGCAGAAGAACGTGATCGACACCATGCAGACCCGCATGGAGCTCTACGATGCCATTGGTTACCACGCCTTCGAGCAGAGCCTCGACGCGCTGTTCGCGCAAAAGAAAGGTTGAGCCCAGCGCTCCCGAATCAGCCTGATCGCTTCCTATAACAAGTTCAAGAAAGGAGAAACACCATGGCCGAAGCAAAAGTACTCAGTGGCGCTGGCCTGCGCGGCCAGGTGGCCGGCCAGACCGCACTGTCGACCGTGGGCCAGGCCGGTGCCGGCCTGACCTACCGTGGCTACGACGTCCGTGACCTGGCCGCCGGTGCCGAATTCGAAGAAGTCGCCTACCTGCTGCTGTACGGCGAGCTGCCGACCAAGGCGCAACTGGCCGACTACAAACGCAAGCTCAAGGGCCTGCGTGACCTGCCGCAGGCGCTGAAGGAAGTGCTCGAGCGCATCCCCCGCGATGCCCACCCGATGGACGTGATGCGCACCGGTTGCTCGGTGCTCGGTACCCTGGAGCCCGAGCTGACCTTCGACGCCCAGCGCGAGAAGACCGACCGCCTGCTGGCGCTGTTCCCGGCGGTGATGTGCTACTGGTACCGCTTCACCCACCACGGCGTGCGCATCGACTGCACCAGTGACGAAGACACCCTCGGCGGCCACTTCCTGCACCTGCTGCACGGCAAGAAGCCGAGCGAGCTGCACGTCAAGGTGATGAACGTATCGCTGATCCTCTACGCCGAGCACGAGTTCAACGCCTCGACCTTCACCGCGCGGGTTTGCGCCTCGACCCTGTCCGACCTGTACTCCTGCATCACCGCCGCCATCGGCTCGCTGCGCGGCCCGCTGCACGGGGGGGCCAACGAAGCGGCGATGGAGCTGATCGAACGCTTCCAGAGCCCGCAGGAAGCCACCGCCGAACTGCTGCGCATGCTTGAGCGCAAGGACAAGATCATGGGCTTCGGCCATGCGATCTACAAAGAATCCGACCCGCGCAACGAGGTGATCAAGGGCTGGTCGAAGCAACTGGCCGACCAGGTCGGTGACACGGTCCTGTACCCGGTTTCCGAAGCCATCGACAAGACCATGTGGGAGCAGAAGCGCCTGTTCCCCAACGCCGACTTCTACCATGCCTCGGCGTACCACTTCATGGGCATCCCGACCAAGCTGTTCACCCCGATCTTCGTTTGCTCGCGCCTGACCGGCTGGGCCGCGCACGTGTTCGAACAGCGCGCCAACAACCGCATCATCCGCCCGAGCGCCGAGTATGTCGGCGTCGAACAGCGCCAGTTCGTACCCATCGAGCAGCGCTGATTAGATAAAGAGAGGCAACCCGCTTCCCGTGTGGAAGCGGGGGCAACCTTCCGAATCCTGTGACCGAGCCTGATTCCAAGATGAATACTGCATTCCGCAAGAACCTGCCAGGCACAGCCCTGGACTACTTCGATGCCCGCGCCGCCGTCGAGGCCATCAAGCCCGGTGCCTACGACAACCTGCCGTATACCTCCCGCGTGCTGGCCGAAAACCTGGTACGCCGCTGCGACCCGGCCACACTCGACGCCTCGCTGGGCCAGCTGATCGAACGCAAGCGCGACCTCGACTTCCCCTGGTTCCCGGCTCGCGTGGTGTGCCACGACATCCTCGGCCAGACTGCCCTGGTCGATCTCGCCGGCCTGCGTGATGCCATCGCCGACAAAGGCGGTGACCCGGCCCAGGTCAACCCGGTGGTACCGGTGCAGCTGATCGTCGACCACTCCCTGGCCGTGGAGTGCGGTGGCTTCGACCCACAGGCGTTCGAGAAGAACCGCGCCATCGAAGACCGCCGCAACGAAGACCGTTTCCATTTCATCAACTGGACCAAGAAGGCGTTCAAGAACGTCGACGTGATCCAGCCCGGCAACGGCATCATGCACCAGATCAACCTGGAGAAGATGTCGCCGGTCATCCACAGCGACCGCGGCGTGGCCTACCCGGACACCTGCGTCGGCACCGACAGCCACACCCCGCATGTCGACGCCCTGGGCGTGATCGCCATTGGTGTCGGCGGCCTGGAAGCTGAAAACGTCATGCTCGGCCGTGCCTCGTGGATGCGCCTGCCGGAAATCGTCGGCGTCGAGCTGACCGGCAAGCTGGCGCCGAACATCACTGCCACCGACCTGGTACTGGCCCTCACCGAGTTCCTGCGCAAGCAGAAAGTCGTTGGCGCCTACCTCGAGTTCCATGGCGAAGGCGCACGTGCCCTGACCCTGGGCGACCGTGCCACCATCTCCAACATGGCCCCGGAGTACGGCGCCACTGCCGCGATGTTCGCCATCGACCAGCAGACCATCGACTACCTCAAGCTGACCGGCCGTGATGACCAGCAGGTGCAGTTGGTGGAGACCTACGCCAAGGTCGCCGGCCTGTGGGCCGACAGCCTGGCCAAGGCCGAATACGAACGCACCCTGAGCTTTGACCTGTCGAGCGTGGTGCGCAACATGGCCGGCCCGTCCAACCCGCACGCTCGCGTCGCTACCAGCGAGCTGGCGGCCAAGGGCATTGCCGGCGCCTGGGAAGAAGTGCCGGGGCAGATGCCCGACGGCGCGGTGATCATCGCCGCCATCACCAGCTGCACCAACACCAGCAACCCGCGCAACGTGATTGCCGCAGGCCTGCTGGCGCGCAACGCCAACAAGCTTGGCCTCAACCGCAAGCCGTGGGTCAAGTCGTCGCTGGCACCCGGCTCCAAGGCCGTGCAGCTGTACCTGGAAGAGGCGGGGCTGGAAAAGGAGCTGGAGCAACTGGGCTTCGGCATCGTCGCCTTCGCCTGCACCACCTGCAACGGCATGTCCGGTGCACTGGACCCGGTGATCCAGCAGGAAATCATCGACCGTGACCTGTACGCCACCGCCGTGCTGTCGGGCAATCGCAACTTCGACGGGCGTATCCACCCTTACGCCAAGCAGGCATTCCTCGCTTCGCCGCCGCTGGTGGTGGCCTACGCGATTGCCGGCACCATCCGCTTCGACATCGAAAAGGACGTGCTGGGCGTGGTCGATGGCAAGGAAATCCGCCTCAAGGACATCTGGCCGAGTGACGAGGAAATCGACGCGGTAGTGCGTGCTGCGGTCAAGCCGGAGCAGTTCCGCAAGGTCTATATCCCGATGTTCGCCATCGAGGAAGACCGCGGGCCGAAAGTCGCGCCACTGTACGACTGGCGCCCGATGAGCACCTATATCCGTCGCCCGCCTTACTGGGAAGGCGCCCTGGCCGGCGAGCGCACCCTGCGCGGCATGCGCCCGCTGGCGGTGCTGCCGGACAACATCACCACCGACCACCTGTCGCCGTCCAACGCCATCCTGCTCGACAGCGCTGCGGGTGAATACCTGGCGAAGATGGGCCTGCCGGAGGAGGACTTCAACTCCTACGCCACCCACCGTGGCGACCACCTGACCGCCCAGCGCGCCACCTTCGCCAACCCCAAGCTGTTCAACGAAATGGTGCGCAAGGCTGACGGCAGCGTGCAGCAGGGCTCGCTGGCGCGCATCGAGCCGGAAGGCAAGGTGACCCGCATGTGGGAGGCCATCGAGACCTACATGGAGCGCAAGCAGCCGCTGATCATCGTCGCCGGTGGCGACTATGGCCAGGGTTCGTCCCGTGACTGGGCGGCCAAGGGCGTGCGCCTGGCGGGTGTCGAGGCAATTGTCGCCGAGGGCTTCGAGCGCATTCACCGCACCAACCTGGTGGGCATGGGCGTGTTGCCGCTGGAGTTCAAGCCGGGCACCGACCGCAAGACCCTGGGCCTGGACGGCAGCGAAACCTATGACGTGCTCGGCCAGCGCAAGCCGCGGGCGACGCTGACCCTGGTGGTGACGCGGCGCAATGGCGAGCGTGTGGAAGTGCCGGTGACCTGCCGCCTGGACACTGCCGAGGAAGTGTCGATCTATGAGGCGGGCGGGGTGCTACAGCGCTTTGCCCAGGACTTCCTCGAAGGGACCGCTTGAACAGGACTTGAACATGGCACATGTACCACAAGTAAAAATTCCCGCCACCTACATCCGTGGTGGCACCAGCAAGGGCGTGTTCTTCCGCCTGCAGGACCTGCCGGAAGCGGCCCAGGTCCCAGGCCCGGCCCGCGACGCCTTGCTGTTACGGGTAATCGGCAGCCCCGACCCTTATGCCAAGCAGATCGACGGCATGGGCGGCGCCACGTCGAGCACCAGCAAGACGGTCATCCTGTCGAAGAGCATCAAGCCTGGGCATGATGTCGATTACCTGTTCGGTCAGGTTGCCATCGACAAGGCCTTCGTCGACTGGAGTGGCAACTGCGGCAACCTGTCCGCGGCGGTCGGCTCGTTCGCCGTCAGCAACGGCCTGGTCGACCCGGCGCGCATTCCGCGCAATGGCATCGCCACGGTGCGCATCTGGCAGGCCAACATCGGCAAGACCATCATTGCCCATGTGCCGATCACCGAAGGTGAAGTGCAGGAAACCGGTGATTTCGAACTCGACGGCGTGACCTTCCCGGCCGCCGAAGTGCAGCTGGAGTTCCTTGATCCTGCTGCCGACGAGGATGGCGACGGTGGGGCGATGTTCCCCACCGGTAACCTGGTGGATGACCTGGAAGTGCCGGGCATCGGCACCTTCAAGGCGACCATGATCAACGCCGGTATCCCGACGGTGTTCGTCAATGCCGCCGACATCGGCTACACCGGTACCGAATTGCAGGATGCGATCAACGGCGACCCGCAGGCGCTGCAGCGTTTCGAGACCATCCGCGCCTACGGCGCCGTGCGCATGGGCCTGATCGAGCATGTCGACCAGGCTGCCGGGCGTCAGCACACGCCGAAGGTGGCTTTCGTTGCGCCGCCGAGCACCTACACTGCGTCCAGTGGCAAGGCGGTTGCGGCCGCTGACATCGACCTGCTGGTGCGTGCGTTGTCCATGGGCAAGCTGCACCACGCGATGATGGGCACCGCAGCCGTGGCCATCGGCACCGCCGCGGCCATTCCGGGCACGCTGGTCAACCTCGCCGCAGGCGGGGGCGAGCGCAGTGCCGTGCGTTTCGGCCATCCGTCCGGCACCTTGCGGGTCGGGGCCGAGGCGCGCCAGGTGGATGGCGAGTGGACGGTGACCAAGGCAATCATGAGCCGCAGTGCTCGCGTGCTGATGGAGGGCTGGGTTCGCGTGCCTGGCGATAGCTTCTAACGCACCACTGGCGCTCGGCTTTCGTTGATGGGGCTGCAAGGCAGCCCCAACTTCACAGGAGCTGGCTATGAGCGCCAACGTGGACCTGAACGACCGCCCGGACTACGACCGGGTGCTGCAAACCCTTGCCGACTACGCCCTCGGCTACCGGGTCGAATCCCCTGAAGCCCTGGACACCGCACGCAATTGCCTGATGGATACCCTCGGCTGCGGCCTGCTGGCCCTGCGCTTCCCTGAATGCACCAAACTCCTCGGCCCGCTGGTGGAAGGCACCGTGGTGCCCAATGGTGCGCGCGTTCCCGGTACCGCCTACCGCCTCGACCCGGTCAAGGCCGCCTGGGACATCGGCTGTACCGTGCGCTGGCTGGATTACAACGACACCTGGCTGGCCGCCGAATGGGCGCACCCCTCGGATAACCTTGGCGGCATCCTGGCCGTTGCCGATCATCTGTCGCAGAAACGCGTGGCTGCTGGCGAAGCGCCGTTGCTGATGCGCGAGGTGCTCGAAGCCATGGTCATGGCCCACGAGATCCAGGGCGTGCTGGCGCTGGAAAATTCCTTCAATCGCGTTGGCCTCGATCATGTGATTCTGGTCAAGGTGGCCTCGACCGCCGTGTGTGCCCGGCTGATGGGGGCCAATCGCGAGCAGATGCTATCGGCCCTGTCCCATGCCTTCGTCGATGGCCAGGCGCTGCGCACCTATCGCCATGCGCCCAATGCCGGCTCACGCAAGTCCTGGGCGGCCGGCGATGCTTCCAGCCGTGGCGTGCGCCTGGCCGATATCGCGCTGCGTGGCGAAATGGGCGTGCCAGGGGTGTTGACGGCCGCGCAGTGGGGCTTTCATGACGTCTCGTTCAGCCACACCAACAAGGACCTGGCGGTAAAACCCGCCGGCCAGTATGAGCTGCGCCTGCCGCAACCCCTGGCCAGTTATGTGATGGAAAATGTGCTGTTCAAGGTCAGCTTCCCTGCCGAATTCCACGCCCAGACGGCCTGTGAGGCGGCGGTGACCCTGCACCCGCTGGTGCGTAACCGCCTGCATGAAATAGACCGCATCGTCATCACTACCCAGGAATCGGCGATCCGCATCATTTCCAAGAGCGGCCCGTTGGCCAACGCCGCCGACCGTGACCATTGCCTGCAGTACATGGTGGCGGTGCCGCTGATCTTCGGCCACCTGGTGGCCGAGCATTATGAAGATACCTTCCATGCCAATCACCCGAGCATCGATCGCCTGCGCGAGAAAATGGAAGTGGTCGAAGATCCGCGCTTCAGTCGCGAGTACCTGGAAGCCGACAAGCGCTCGATTGCCAATGCCGTGCAGGTGTTTTTCAAGGATGGCAGCAGTACCGAGCAGGTGCTGGTGGAATATCCGATCGGGCATCGGCGGCGGCGCGAGGAAGGGATACCGTTGCTGGAGGCCAAGTTCAGGGGCAACCTGGCGACGCGCTTTGTGCGGCAGCGGTGTCAGGAGATTTTCGAGCTGTGCAAGGACCAGCAGAAGCTGGAGCAGATGACGGTGCACAGGTTTGTCGATCTGTTCGTGATCTGAGTGCCAGTACAGCCAATAAAAAACCCGGCATTTCTGCCGGGTTTTTATTGCTGCTTACAACTCAGCTTACGCCTGAACCACCGGGATCTTGGCGTTGGCAGCCGCTTCACGGAACTCGGCGATCTGGTCGAAGCTCAGGTAGCGGTAGACGTCGGCAGCCATGCTGTCGATGTCCTTGGCGTACTGCATGTACTCTTCGACGGTTGGCAGCTTGCCGATGATCGAAGCGACCGCAGCCAGCTCGGCCGAGGCCAGGTACACGTTGGTGGCGTCGCCCAGACGGTTCGGGAAGTTACGGGTCGAAGTGGAAACCACGGTCGAACCGGTCTGCACACGTGCCTGGTTACCCATGCACAGCGAGCAACCTGGCATTTCCATGCGCGCACCGGCCTTGCCGTAGATGCCGTAGTAGCCTTCTTCGGTCAGCTGGTGGGCGTCCATCTTGGTTGGCGGGGCCAGCCACAGACGGGTCGGGATACCGCCCTTGACCTTGTCCAGCAATTTGCCGGCAGCGCGGAAGTGACCGATGTTGGTCATGCACGAACCGATGAACACTTCGTCGATCTTCTCGCCCTGTACCGAGGACAGCAGGCGGGCATCGTCCGGGTCGTTCGGCGCGCAGAGCACAGGCTCTTTCACGTCGGCCAGGTCGATTTCGATGATTTCGGCGTATTCGGCATCGGCGTCAGCCGACAGCAGCTCAGGCTTGGCCAGCCAGGCTTCCATGGCCTGGGCGCGACGCTCCAGGGTGCGGGCATCGCCGTAGCCTTCGCCGATCATCCAGCGCAGCAGGGTGATGTTGGACTGCAGGTACTCGGCGATGGCCTTTTCCGGCAGCTTGATGGTGCAGCCCGCAGCGGAACGCTCGGCCGAGGCGTCGGACAGCTCGAAGGCTTGTTCGACGGTCAGGTCGTCCAGGCCTTCGATTTCCAGGATGCGGCCGGAGAAGGCGTTCTTCTTGCCTTTCTTCTCGACGGTCAGCAGGCCCTTCTGGATGGCGTAGTAAGGGATGGCATGCACCAGGTCACGCAGGGTGATGCCAGGTTGCAGTTTGCCCTTGAAGCGCACCAGGATCGATTCTGGCATGTCCAGCGGCATGACGCCGGTGGCGGCGGCGAAAGCCACCAGGCCGGAACCGGCCGGGAACGAGATGCCGATCGGGAAGCGGGTGTGCGAGTCGCCACCGGTACCCACGGTGTCAGGCATCAGCATGCGGTTCAGCCAGCTGTGGATGATGCCGTCGCCTGGGCGCAGCGACACGCCGCCACGGGTGCGGATGAAGTCTGGCAGGGTGTGGTGGGTGTTGACGTCGATCGGCTTCGGATAGGCCGCGGTGTGGCAGAACGACTGCATCACCAGGTCAGCGGAGAAGCCCAGGCACGCCAGGTCTTTCAGTTCGTCGCGGGTCATCGGGCCAGTGGTGTCCTGGGAACCGACGGTGGTCATCTTCGGCTCGCAGTAGGCACCTGGGCGCACGCCCTGGCCTTCTGGCAGGCCGCAGGCGCGGCCGACCATCTTCTGGGCCAGGGTGAAGCCCTTGCCGGTGTCGGCAGGCTGCTCTGGCTTCTTGAACAGGTCGGAAGCCCCCAGGCCCAGTTCGGCACGGGCTTTTTCGGTCAGGCCACGGCCAACGATCAGCGGGATACGGCCGCCAGCACGGACTTCGTCCAGCAGGACTTCGGTCTTCAGTGCGAAGGTAGTGACCAGTTCGTCGCTGCCGTGACGGCGCACTTCACCCTTGAACGGGTAAACGTCGATGACGTCGCCCATGGCCAGGTTGGTGCAGTCGAATTCGATCGGCAGGGCGCCGGCGTCTTCCATGGTGTTGTAGAAGATCGGGGCGATCTTGGTGCCGAAGCAGAAGCCACCGGCGCGCTTGTTCGGCACGTACGGAATGTCGTCGCCGAAGAACCACAGCACCGAGTTGGTGGCGGATTTACGCGAGGAACCGGTACCGACCACGTCACCGACGTAGGCAACCGGGAAGCCTTTGGCCTTGACCGCTTCGATCTGTGCCAGCGGGCCGACCGAGCCTGGCTGCGACGGCTCGATGCCGTCACGGGCCATTTTCAGCATGGCCAGGGCGTGCAGCGGGATGTCAGGGCGCGACCAGGCGTCCGGAGCAGGGGACAGGTCGTCGGTGTTGGTTTCGCCTGGCACCTTGAACACGGTCAGGGTGTACTTGTCGGCGATGGCCGGACGCGCGGTGAACCACTCGCCGGCAGCCCAGGAGTCCAGCACGGCCTTGGCGTGAACGTTGCCGGCCTTGGCTTTTTCGGCTACGTCGTGGAAGGCATCGAACATCAGCAGGGTGTGCTTGAGCTGTTCGGCCGCGACGGCGCCCAGTTCGGCGTCGTCCAGCAGCGCGACCAGCGTCTCGATGTTGTAGCCGCCCTGCATGGTGCCCAGCAGTTCAGCAGCGTGCTTGCGGTCGATCAGTGGCGACTTGGCTTCGCCCTTGGCCACGGCGGAGAGGAAAGCGGCCTTGACGTAGGCAGCTTCGTCGACCCCTGGCGGAACGCGGTTGGTGATCAGGTCTACGAGGAAGGCTTCTTCGCCGGCTGGCGGGTTTTTCAGCAGCTCGACCAGGCCTGCAGTTTGTTCGGCGTTCAGCGGCTGGGGCACGATACCCAGGGCGGCACGCTCTTCGATGTGTTTGCGGTAGGCTTCAAGCACAGTTATTACCCTCATCAGTGGTCCCTAAAGGGAGTCCGGGACGCTCATCCAGCATTCAATGCACCCATGCGCTGCCACGGCTTTGTGGGCCGCCCAGCCAGAGTCGCAAAGAATCCTTACAGAAGCTGCTTTCAAAGTTTTACGCCTGCAGAACGGGAGCTGATGAGGGCTGGCGCGGGCATGCGAGGGGTGCATGGCCCGGGCCAACGCCGTTCTACCGGATGAACTGTGCTCGTGACGCTTTGAAAACAGCTTCCAACGGACATTGTTGCCTTGAAAAGGCGGGATGATTCTACGGCAAAAAAAGCCCGAAGGTAAGGCAGCGATCATGACTTTAACGGGTGACCCTGGTTAGACAAAGGGCTAACATGACCCCGTGTTCCATCGCCAAGCCGTTGTTTTCCAATGTCCAACCAGTCCATCAAGACCCCTTGCGTCGGCCTCTGTTCCACGGTCTATGGAGACACGGTGTGCCGTGGCTGCAAGCGTTTCCATCACGAAGTGATCAACTGGAACGGCTACGACGACGAGCAGAAGCGCGCCGTGTGGCTGCGCCTGGAGCAGTTGCTGGTGCAGGTGATGATGGCCAAGCTGGAAGTGTTCGATACAAGCCTGCTGCGTCAGCAGTTGCAGCAGCGCTCGATCCGCTTCGTCGAGCAGCAGTCGGAATACTGCTGGGCCTACCAGCTGATCGCCCGCGGTGCGCGGATGATCCGTGACCTGGAGGCGTACGGCATGGTGCTGCTACCGGAATTTCGCGACTGGGAACTGCCGCAACTGCGCGATGCCATCGACCGTGAATTCTTCCTGCTGTCCGAAGCGCACTACCAGCGCTACATCGCGCCAGCCTTCCTCAAGCAAGGCATGCAGTGAGCGGCTTCCTGCTGCTCGGGTGAGCGCAACTTCCCTAGCGTAACGGCTCTTTCAGTCTGACCAGGAGAGTCAGCATGAGCGATTACGTATTCAATCCCCGCTTTACCTTTCTGGCCCGCTGCTGGTGGCAGGGCTCCGCTGTGCGCAGCGTCACAGCGGCGACGCCAGTGCGTGAGCGGCAGCTGGGGGCGATCTGGGTGCAGACAGGCAGCCGCGGCGCCAACGGGCACTATGACCGGTATCTGCAGGCCGAACAGGACGGTGTGTTGGAGAAGCCCCTCGACCGGTCTGATTATGCCAACCCTGGCCAGCGCTATTACGAGCTGTTCTGGTTTGGCGCCTACGCCAGGGGCAGCTATGCCGCCGACAAGCCACTGTTCTACGAGATAAGGCCGGCTGACCGCGCCCACAAAGTTTCCGACTGGGTGCTCGATTACAACGCCAGCGTGTTTTCAGGTTATGTCGGCATCTGGGAAGCCAGCGAACCGCAGGGCGTGCAGTCCAAGGCAGGTGGCGCGCGGCTGTGGCGGATCGAGGGTTTCGATCAGGAGCAGATCGGCGAGGGTGATCAGCTCTTCAATCTTCAGCTGCTCACCCCAGGCGGTGAGAAGATCCTGCGTTACACCAGCTACAGCGACCGCTTCTTCAATAGCCGAAAAGGAGAGACCGGCTTGGTGTCGATGAAGATCCTCAGCATGCCTCACCATTTCGAAGAGCACTGAGGGCATCGCCAGCCTTCGGTCCGCCAGGGCCGAAGGCTGGCCAAGGGCGGATCAGTCGCCGGTGTATTCGCAGCCGCTGGTGCAAGTCTCGTGGATGCGGACTTTGGACAGCTCCGGCATCAGCGGCTTGACCTGGTCCCAGATCCATTTGGCGATCACTTCGCTGGTCGGGTTCTCCAGGCCAGGGATGTCGTTCAGGTAGTTGTGGTCCAGCTGCTCGTAGATCGGCTTGAAGATCGCCTTGACCTCGGCGAAGTCACGAATCCAGCCGGTGTGCGGGTCAAGTGGGCCAGTCAGGTGCAGGCCGACCTTGAACGAATGGCCGTGCAGGCGGCCGCATTTGTGGCCGGCTGGGACGTGGGGCAGGCGGTGGGCCGATTCGAATGTAAATTCCTTGAAGATTTCCACGCTGTCATAACTCTGTGTGAATCAATAATGCGCGCAGTCTACCAGCATGGTCGCTACAAGGCTTGCAGGCGTTCGTGCAACCGCCCGGTGGCGATCAGCTCCAGCAGTTCATCGCCCAGCCGCTGGCTTTCGGCGATCGCCTGGTACCAGTAGCGCTTGCGGCTCGGCGCATCGCCCATGAAGCGCTTGAAGTCGTTGCGGTCCGGCAGCTTGCCGAAAGGCAGGGCGGCCAGGTACTGCGGCGAGGGGGTCATCAGCAGCACGTTCTGCAACCGTGCGGCATCACCCTTGCGCCAGGGCAGCGCCTTGTCGAACCAGCCGGGCACCACCTTGTCGGTGAAGTGCGGGTACAGCACCAGGTCGTCACCGCGGTAGGGCAGGTCGAGGTGGTAGTCGAGCAGGCCGCCGTCGCGGTAGGTGCCAGCACCTGCACCAGGAATGTCACGCACACCCTCCATCACCATCGGGATCGAGCCCGAGGCGAGCAGGGCCTGGCGCAGGTTCGCCAGGTCCAGCGGCAGGCAGCGCGAGGGAAAGTCGGTGAGGGCGTCGAGCGGCGGCGCGCTGCGCGCATCGTGCAGGATGACCCGCTCGAAGTGCCGCGCCAGGCGCGAGCGCCCCAGCAGGTTGCTGGCGATCACCGAGCCCAGGCCCATGCCCAGGCGGCCACGATGGTCGTAGGCGAGCTGGCCGTGGCTCTTTACCACCAGGATGTTCAGGCGATAGTGCGGGTTGGCGAGGATCTGCCCGTCGCGGCCCTGCAGCAGGTCGTCGAGCATGCGCTGGCAACTGCGGCTGATCTCGGCGGCGGTAACGCCCTTGGCGAAGTCCTGCTCGGTATACAGCTCGCCCAGGCGGCGAATGCCGGCGACCGGGTCGTCGAGGCAGGCACTGGCGAAGCGCCAGGAGCCGATCGAGGCACCGATCAGCGCGCGTTGGCGTGGCGCCGAGGGCAACCATTCACCAAAAAGCGCCAGGTCCAGGCCCTGGATGCCCAAGGGTTTGGGCCCACCCGCCGCACCTGGCAATACGCCCACATCGGCCGCTTGCAGGCCACCTTCGCGGATCCGCTGCAGCGCGCGCTGGCCGGCCTTGAAGGTGAGTGCAGGGTATTTGATGTGAATGGCGCTCATGACGGATCTCGCGGGCAACAAACGGGGCATTATAGGCCCTTGATGCCGCTCAGGCTGCGCTATCATGGCGCCAGCTGTTTTCAGGTTGAATTAAGGACCGCTCTTTAGTCTTAACCCCGTAGACAACTTGAACGTCGCTCAGGAGAGCCACCATGAAAACCTTGACTGCCCTGTTTACCGCCGCCGCCCTTGCCCTGGGCGCCAATGCTGCCTTCGCCAAGGACGTCCAGCCTGACGAAGTGGTCAAACTGGTCAATGCCAAGACCATCAAGTCGCTGGACGAGCTCAAGGCCACTGCCGTGGCCAAGCACCCAGGCGCCACCGTCACTGACTCGGAGCTGGAAAACGAATACGGCCGCTACATCTACAAGGTCGAACTGCTCGACACGCAGAACGTCGAGTGGGATGTCGACCTGGATGCCAAGACCGGTGAAGTGCTGAAGGACGAGCAGGACCGCTGATGATCCACTTACCCCGGCCGGCGCGATACCTGGCGTTGTCGTTGCTGGCCGTGTGCTCCCTGGCCGTTGCCCGCGACCTGGACCAGGATGAAGCCCTTAAACTGCGCCAGAAGGGCGTCATCCTGCCGCTCGAGCAATTGCTGGAAACCGCCCTGGGGCGTTACCCCGGGGCGCGCCTGCTGGAGGCCGAGCTGGAAGAGGACCACGGCCGCTATGAATATGAAGTCGAGCTGCTGACCCAGGACGGCGTGGTGCGCGAGATCAAGCTCGATGCCAGCAGCGGCGCCCTGCTCAAAGACGAGGAAGACGACTGACATGCGCCTGCTGCTTGTCGAAGACAACGTGCCCCTGGCCGACGAACTGACCACCAGCCTGCAGCGCCAGGGCTATGCCGTGGACTGGCTGGCCGATGGCCGCGATGCGGTGTACCAAGGCCAGAGCGAACCCTATGACCTGATCATCCTCGACCTCGGCCTGCCGGGCTTGCCGGGCCTGGAGGTGCTGGCGCAGTGGCGTGCCGGCGGCCTGGTCACGCCAGTGCTGATCCTCACGGCGCGAGGGTCGTGGGCCGAACGGATCGAGGGCCTGAAGGCCGGGGCCGACGATTACCTGAGCAAGCCTTTTCACCCCGAGGAGCTGAAGCTGCGCATTCAGGCGCTGCTGCGCCGTGCCCGGGGCCTGGCCAACCAGCCCACGCTGGAAGCTGCAGGCCTGCACCTGGATGAAAGCCGCCAGTGCGTGAGCCGCGACGGCGTCGACATCCAGCTCACCGCTGCGGAGTTCCGCCTGTTGCGCTACTTCATGCTGCACCCGCAGCAGATCCTGTCCAAGAGCCACCTGGCCGAGCACCTGTACGACGGCGAGACCGAGCGCGACTCCAATGTGCTGGAGGTGCACGTCAACCACCTGCGGCGCAAGCTTGGCCGCAGCGTCATCGAGACGCGCCGCGGGCAAGGCTACATCTATGCCGGGAGCAGCGGATGAAATCGATCCAGGCGCGCCTGAGCCTGGGCCTGGTCGCCGTGCTGGTGGTGGTCGGGGTGGTGCTCGCGCAGCTGACCCTGTGGCTGTTCGAGGCTGGCTTGCAGCGCTATCTGGAAAACGGCCTGCGCAAGGAAAGCGAGAACCTGCTGGTGGCATTGGTGCGCGGGCCGAATGGCCTGCAGCTGGATGAGCGGCGCATTTCCGCTGCATACCAGCGGCCTTTTTCGGGTTACTACTTCCGTATCGATTTCGACCAGGGCACCTGGCGCTCGCGCTCGCTGTGGGACCTGGACATGCCCAAACCGGCCGCGCCGGGGTTGTCCGATAGCCACGAACTGGGCCCGGAAGGGCAGCAACTGCTGGCCTTGCGCGCCGATTACCGGCGCCTGGGCCAGGACATCTCGATCAGCGTGGCACAGGATTATTCGCCGGTGCGCGACGGTTTTCGCCGCCTGCAGCAGATCGGCCTGGGCATGGGCCTGGTGGCGTTGCTGGTCGTGCTGGTGTTGCAGCGCATCACCGTCACCCGCTCGCTGCGCCCGCTGGAGCGCGCACGCCAGCAGATTGCCCAGCTGCAGCAAGGCCAGCGCTCGCAGCTCGATGCCGAGGTACCCAGCGAGCTGGCGCCGCTGGTCGACCAGATCAACCACTTGCTCAGCCACACCGAAGACAGCCTGCGCCGCTCGCGCAATGCCCTGGGCAACCTCGGCCATGCGTTGAAAACGCCACTGGCGGTGCTGCTCAGCCTGGCGTCCAGTGAGCGCTTGCAAGGCTTGCCAGAGGTGCAGGCGCAGTTGCGTGAACAGTTGGAGCAGATCCAGCAGCGCCTGGCCCGTGAGCTGAACCGGGCGCGCCTGGCAGGCGATGCCTTGCCTGGGGCGCAGTTCGATTGTGATGCCGAGCTGCCGGGCTTGCTCGCGACCTTGGGCATGATCCATGGCGACAGCTTGCTGCTGGAGCACGATGTACCGCCGGGTCTGCTGCTGCCTTGGGATCGCGAAGACGTGCTGGAGCTGCTCGGCAACCTGCTGGACAACGCCTGCAAGTGGGCCGACAGCGAGGTGCGGCTGGGCATTGCGCCCACAGCCGAGGGCTACCGGTTGTGGGTCGATGATGACGGCCCCGGCATTCCGGAAAATCGGCGCCTGCAGGTGCTGGAGCGCGGCTCGCGGCTGGATGAGCAGGTCGATGGGCACGGGCTGGGGTTGGGGATTGTGCGCGACATCGTCGAGGCTTGGGGCGGGCGCCTGGCGTTGCTGGAAAGCACCTTGGGCGGCCTCAGGGTGAGCATCGAGCTGCCGCGCAAAGTGCGCTGATCTGTGCCGGCGATGAGGCCCATATCAGCACTGCAAAAAAATTGCAGCACAGCCGCATTTTTTTGAATTAGCCCAATCTTCCCCCGCCCGGCACAATCCCCCTCAAGAAACCTTGCGGTTTCCATCTCTCCACGGACGGAGCCCCCTGTGCTATTGCATCTGCAATACGAGGCCCAGGCCACTTCGGCTGGGCTTTCTTTTTAATCAAAAAAACTACAGATCCCGATTACTTGAATGTCTGCCATGCGTTCCGAAAGTCGTCTGCAGCGGCTGTTGCCAGCCCCCCTGAATATCCCCCCCAAACAATGGTTGCGTGCCGGTATCGGCGCGTTGTTCGGCCTGTTCCTCGCCGGCTGGCTGACCAGTCTGGCTTATGGCCCGGGCATTGCCCTGCACCTGCTCGGCCCGTTGGCGGCCTCGGCGGTGCTGATGTTCGCCGTGCATTCCGGGCCCCTGGCGCAGCCGTGGCCTGTGCTCGGCAGCTATGCTCTGGCGGGTGCGGTCGGCCTGGCCATGCGCCAGGGTTTTGGCCCTGAACTGTGGGTGGCGGCCGCTGCGCTGGGGCTTTCGATCCTGGTGATGTGCCTGCTGCGTTGCCTGCACCCGCCGGGAGGTGGTGTGGCGGTGAGCGCGGTACTGGCCGACCCGGGCCTGACGGCCATGGGCGATCACCTGCTCGAACCGGTGCTGCTCAATGCGCTGATCCTGGTGGCCGTGGCCGTGATCTACAATCGCCTCACCGGCGTGCACTACCCGAAAGGCGTGGCGCCGCGCAAGGACGTGCACCACACCCACGACCCGCTGCCCAGCGAGCGTGTGGGCATCCGTGGCGCCGACCTGGATCAGGCCCTGGAAGAGTTGGGCGAATTTGTCGACGTCACCCGCGACGAACTGCAGCGCATCATCCTCGCCACCGAGCAGCACGCGCTGCGGCGCAGCCTCGGCGGCATCACTGCCGGGGCGGTGATGTCGCGCGACGTGCAGTTCGCTGCACCGGACACCACCTTGGAGCAGGCCTGGAAAATGCTCGCTGACCACCACCTGAAAACCTTGCCGGTGCTGCAGCAAGGCAAGCTGGTGGGCATTGTCAGCCTCAGTGACCTGGTGGGCCCGGCCATGCAGCGCGGCCAGTTCAGCTGGCGTGGCCTGTTTGGCCGCAAGGCCGTGCGCATGGAGCAGGTGATGAGCCGGCGGGTGGTCAGCGTCAGCAGCCAGCACCCGCTGGAACGCCTGCTGCCGCTGCTGTGCGAGCAGGGTTTGCACTGCCTGCCGGTGCTTGACGGTGAGCAGTTGGTCGGCGTGGTCACCCAGACCGACCTGGTCGCCGGCCTCAAGCGCCAGTTGCTCAGTGCTGCTGGCGGTACCTCAGATAACCGGGTCCCAGCGTTGTGACCAATCGCTGGCGCCGGCTGCCACCAGCTGGCGCAGCACCGCGAAGGCCTGCTGCAGGGCGTCGCTGTCGCGCTTGCGCGGGTAGACCAGGTAGGTCGGGTAGGTGAATTCCGGCGCTTGCGCCACGCGCTCGAACACGCCGCTCTCCAGGTAGGCCTGCACCACCCGGGTACGGAAGTAACCGCTGCCGCCCTGATCGAGGATGAACTGCAGGGCCAACGGCCCGAGGTTGAAGCTCAGCGCCGGGCGCGCGCAGTCTGGCAAGGCGGCATCATGTTGGCGGCGGAAGGCTTCACCCCAGTCGATGTAGATGTAAGGCTCGGGTTGCTCGACCCGGCGTACGCGGATCAGCTTTTCTTCCATCAACTGCTCCACCTGCAGCCCCGGGCCGTAGATCGGCTGGTACACCAGTGCAGCGTCGAGCAGGCCCATCTCCACCTTGCGCAGCAACGACTCGCCATCGCTGACCTCGCTGCGGATGGCATGGTTGGGCAGTTCGCGGTGCAGGGCGCTGACCCAGTCGAGCAGCATCGGGTTACCCAGGCTGACTTCCGCGCCCACATGCAGCACCTGCTGGCAGCCTTCGGGCAGCGGCAGGTCGCGGCGCGCCGCTTCCCAGGTCTGCACCAGCTGGTTGGCATAGCTGACGAAGGCTTCACCGTCACTGGTCAGGCTGGCACCGTTGCGGCTGCGCACGAACAGTTGGCAGCCCAGTTGCTGTTCCAGGCGTTGCACGCGGGCGGTGATGGCGGTCTGCGACACGAACAGGCGTTCGGCGGCGGCGACCAGGCTGCCGCAACGCACGATTTCCAGAAAAGTTCGGGCCTGATCGATGTCCATGAGCTGCTCTGCGGCGGTGAGGGCGGCCTATTCTAGAGGTTTTGCACCGTTGTGGGGCATTTCTGTCCTGTCTGCAAATTTGCAGGTCCGTTGTGACTTTAGTCCCATGGCGGCCCCGGTGTGGCGGGCCATACTCATTATTCGCCCTTCAATAACAACAAGTACCGGGTTTTCATCGACATGACCTACCAGCACAGCTACGCCCAATCCATTGCCGACCCTGCTGCCTTCTGGGCCGAACAGGCCGAATCCCTGGCCTGGTACCGCAAGCCCTCGCTGACCCTGCAGGACAACCCCGACGGCACCCACCGCTGGTTCGCCGACGGCCGCCTGAACAGCTGTTACCTGGCCCTCGACCGGCAGATCGAGCTGGGCCGCGGCGAGCAGCTGGCACTGATCTACGACTCCCCCGTGACCGGTGTGCAGCAGGCCTTCACCTACCACCAGTTGCGCGACGAAGTGGCACGCCTGGCCGGCCTGCTGCGGCAACTGGGCGTGGGCAAGGGTGACGGGGTGATCATCTACATGCCGATGGTGCCCCAGGCGGCCATGGCGATGCTCGCCTGCGCGCGCATTGGTGCGGTGCATTCGGTGGTGTTCGGTGGTTTTGCCGCCAACGAGCTGGCACTGCGCATCGATGATGCTCGGCCGACGCTGTTGCTCACCGCGTCCTGTGGCCTGGAGTTCGAGCGGGTGATCGAGTACAAGCCGCTGGTCGACCGCGCCCTGCAGGTGGCCCGCCATCAACCGCGCAATGTGCTGGTGCTGCAACGGCCCCAGGCCCGTGCGCAGCTGCAGGCAGGCCGTGACCTGGACTGGCAGCAGGCCTTGGCCAGTGCCGCACCGGTGGCGCCGGTCGAACTGGACGCCGGCGACCCGCTGTACATCATGTATACCTCCGGCACTACCGGCAAACCCAAGGGTATCGTCCGCGAAAACGGTGGCAACGCGGTCGCGCTTTGCTATGCGATGCGTCATATCTACGGCATGCAGGCCGGAGATGTGTGGTGGGGTATTTCCGATGTCGGCTGGGTTGTCGGCCATTCGCTGATTGTCTATGGGCCGCTGATGAGCGGCTGCACCACGGTGTTCTACGAGGGCAAGCCGATTCGCACGCCGGATGCCTCGGCGTACTGGCGGGTGGTCGAGCAGTACAAGGTCAATGCCTTGTTCTGCGCGCCGACCGCCATGCGGGCGATCCGCAAGGAAGACCCGGATGGCGAGCTGATCCGCAAGCATGACTTGAGCTCGCTGCGCCAGCTGTTCCTGGCCGGGGAAAAGCTCGATTCCAGCACGCACCAGTGGCTGGAGCGGGTCACCGGCAAGCCGGTGCACGACCACTGGTGGCAGACCGAGACTGGCTGGCCGGTGACTGCGCCTTGCGTGGGGCTGGAGGGCAGTGCGGCGCGGCCGGGTTCGAGCAACCGTGCGGTGCCGGGTTATCACGTGCGGGTGCTGGATGACGACGGGCATCTGCTGGGGCCCGATCAGCAGGGCTCCATCGTTATCGCCCTGCCGCTGCCACCTGGGTGCAGCCAGACTTTGTGGGGCGACCATGAGCGTTACCTGCAGGCCTATCTGCACACCTATCCTGGCTATTACCACACGGGCGATGGCGGTTATCTTGATGAAGAGGGCTTCGTCTACATCATGGGCCGCACCGACGACGTGATAAACGTCTCTGGGCATCGGCTGTCCACGGGTGAGATGGAAGACCTGGTTGCCCGTCACCCGGCGGTGGCCGAGTGTGCGGTGATCGGTGTGCATGACGAGATCAAGGGCCAGGTACCGCTGGCGCTGGTGGTGCTCAAGGATGGCGAGGGTATAGCCGAGGCGCAGTTGCTGGTGGAGCTGGTGGGCAGTGTGCGTGAGGAAATTGGCGCCCTGGCGTGTTTCAACCGGGTGCGGTTGGTGAAGCGCTTGCCCAAGACCCGCTCGGGGAAAATCCTTCGGGCGGTGCTGCGCAAGATTGCTGATGGGCAAGCTTATGTGCCGCCCTCGACCCTGGATGACCCGGCGGTGTTGGGGGAGATCGAGGCGGTGCTGGCGGATTTGCCACGGGCTGGCTGACGCTGTGACCTCACTGGCCTCTTCGCGGCTTCAGCCGCGAAGAGGCCGATCAGGCAATAAAGCTTTCGGGGCCAGCCTGATGTAGCTGCCCCAGCCGGCTGCGGGTGCGCATCAGGTCAGCCAGTGGCCCACCAAGGCTTTCTTCCAGTGGCCGCTTGCCGATCACGGTCACCTGCCGGTCCTGGTCATACAGCACATCCACCAGGTTGACGAAGCGCTGTTGCGCCGCCAGCGAACACTCCGCCAGGTCATCCAGCCCATCGATGATCCATTCGTCGTACTGCCCGGCCAGCACTAGGTAGTCGATCACCGCCGTGGCCTTCTCGCACAAGTCGTCAAAACCCAGCACCACGCGTCGGCCATCGATGGCCAGGGCGCGCAGCGGGCGGTTGTTCACCTCCAGCACCACCGGGTGCTCATCGGGTACGTTCAGCGCCCGGCGCTGCGCCGCATTCCCCGGCCACACATAGTGCCCCTGGGTGAAGCGCTGGTGTTCGCGGTTGGCCGGCAGGCTGCGAAAGTCGGTGTCGCCGCCCACTTCGAGCACCTCCATCGAACTGTTGATCAGGCGTATCACTGGCAGGAACCGCTCGTGGTAGAGCGGGTTGGGCAACAGCCCTTCAGGGGCGTAGTTGGAAGTCACCAACAGGAAGATGCCGCGGGCGAACAGGGCGTTGAACAGCCGGGTCAGCAGCATGGCATCGCCAATGTCATGCACATGGAACTCATCGAAGCACAGCACCTGGCAGTCACCCAGCAGCTCGTCCAGGGTGGCGCCCAACGCGTCGTCCAGCAGGCGGTGCCGGTGCATGCCTTGGTGCAAACGGGCAAAAAAGTCGTGGAAATGCAGGCGCCGCTTGGCCGCTACCGGTACCGCCTGGAAAAAGCCATCGAGCAGCCAGCTCTTGCCACGGCCGACCGAGCCATACAGATAGAGGCTGCGAGGCTGGCCTCCCTCCAGCAGACGCGCAATCTGCCCGGCCATGCTGTCGATGACCCGGCGCTGGCCCTCGCTGAGCTGATAGCCGCGGCTGTGCGCCTGGTCCTCGAACCAGCTGAGCAATTCACTCGGGTTGGACGATGCACCGCGCAAGCGCTGGCCGAGCTGGCGCAGCGGGGAAGGGATCCAGGCAGACAAAAGCTAAGCTCCTTGGGCAAAGGCAGGGCAGCGTGCAGCTTGCCCGAGGGCGGCCATTTTGACTAATAGATAAAGTGCTGGGCAATGATCGGCTGGCGAGATAGGTCGCTAGACCTTGCGCTCCAGCTGGCGCTCGATCATGTACTTCACGGCCAACCGGCGCTCTTTCAGGTGGCGCAGGTCTTCATCGACAAAGTTGCCGGCCGAGATCGATTCGGCGGCCAGCACCTGGTTGTCGATGTCCATGTACTCGTCGAGCAGGCGGTCCAGGGTCTTGTCCTGCTGGCGCCGCTGCTGGACGATTTCGCGCGGGTAGTGCAGGTCCTGGTACAGGTCGTGGGAAACGGGCATGGGGGCCTCCTTGGTCAATGCAGTTCGCTTACCTGATTGGAAGGGAGGAATGCGTTTGCGTTGAAGCGCAGCGGTATAAAAACGACGAATGGTTGTCCGACAGGCCCGCAGAATTGGCTGCGGAACACTAACTTGCTGTTTTAAAGCATTTTTTTTCACGTTGGGGGTTTACAGGCCGAATCTATGTGTTAAAGTGCCGCGCATTCCAAGACAACAACCCAGTTGTCACTCAGTTGGAATTGTCAGAGCAGCATCAGCTGCATCCGATACAGGGGCGTCGCCAAGCGGTAAGGCAGCAGGTTTTGATCCTGCCATGCGTTGGTTCGAATCCAGCCGCCCCTGCCATTTTTTTCTTCAAATATAAAATTTCTCAATCAGTGCAGGCGAACGCCGGCGCTGGATTTTGCCGTTTCTGTTTCCTGCACGGGCTCTTCGCGGTTTTACCCCGCAAAGAGCCCGTACAGGCACAGCGAATCTAACCCGCTACCCGCAGCAGCTCATTCAGTACCCTGGCCAGTTCATCGGCCAGCACCGGCTTCTGCATCACCAGGCTCCCTGGCACCTCCAGCCCATCCAGCTCCGCATACCCGGTCAGGAACACCACCGGCAGCCGCGGATAGCGTTCGCGCGCCGCCAGGGCCAGTTGGCCACCGTTGAATTCAGGCATGGCAAAGTCAGTCAGCAGCAGGTCGATATCGTCGTCCAGCAGGGCCAGCGCCTGCTCCCCACTGTGTGCCTGGCGCACCTGGTAGCCATACTGGCGTAGCACGTCACCGAGCATGTCGCGCACCAGGTGATCGTCATCCACCAGCAGCACCGTGCGGTCCCGGCCACTGTCATCGATTGCCAGGGGGGCGGTTGGCGCTACAGGGTCGATCGCCAGTTCCTGCTTCACCGCCGGCAAGTACACCGCCACCTGGGTGCCATGCCCAGGCTCGGTATCAATGCGCACACCGCCGCCGGACTGCTTGGCGAAACCGAACACCTGGGCCAGGCCCAGGCCGGAGCCCTTGCCGATGTCCTTGGTGGTGAAAAACGGCTCGAACACCTTGGCCAGCACCTCTTCGCTCATGCCGCAGCCGGTGTCACGGATGCTCAGCATCACGTACTCGCCGGGCTCCGGGTCCTCCGGGCGCTGCGGGCGGGCCTTGATGCGTGTGTTGCGGGTCGCAAGGGTCAGCTGGCCGCCGTCGGGCATGGCGTCGCGGGCGTTGATCGCCAGGTTGAGGATGATCATTTCGGTCTGGGTCGGGTCGGTCAGCGCCTGCCACAGGCTGTGGTCCAGGTCCAGGCGCACCCGGATGTTGCCGCCGAGGGTGCGACGCAGCAGTTCTTCCAGGCCGGAGAGGGTGCGGTTCAGGTTCAGCGGCACCGGCTCCAGGCGCTGGCGACGGGAGAAGGCGAGCAGTTGCGAGGTCAGCTTGGCGCCGCGCTCACCGGCTTCGCGGATATGCGTGAGGCGGCTGCGGGCCTTGTCCAGGTTGCCCTTGGCCAGGTCGCGCTCAAGGAAGCTGGCGCCGGTCAAAATGACCGTGAGCAGGTTGTTGAAGTCGTGGGCGACGCCGGCGGTGAGCTGGCCGACGGCCTCCAGCCGCTGCATCTGCTGCAGCGCCGCCTCGATACGTTCGCGTTCGGTAATCTGTTCACGCAGGCGGGTATTGGCTTCGGCCAGGCCCAAGGCGGTTTCCCGCTCGCTGGTGATGTCCCGCGCCACCACGTAGAGCAGGGTGTCTTCCGGCACCACCACCCAGGACAACCAGCGCAACTGGCCACCGGCGTGCTGGATCCGGCCAACGAAACGGGCGCTGGTGCGGCCATGGGCGAGGGCGGCCAGCTCGGTGAGCAACGCCTCCTGATCCACTTCGGGCAGCAGGTGCAGCAGCGAAGCCTGGCTCAGGCGTTCGCGGGAAAAGCCCAGGCTGGCCTCCCAGGCCGGGTTGAGGGCCACCGGGGTCAGGTCCTTGTTGAGCACCGCAAGCAAGTCCTGGGACAGCTCCCAGGCGCGGTCGCGTTCGCGGGTACGGCGCTCGACCCGTTCGCCGAGCATCTCGTTGAGCTGCCTGAGTGCCTGGGTCGCCTGGCGCTGGGTATGGATGTCCTGCAGCACGCCGGTAAACCGCGTGCACTGGCCGTCGACGAACTGGCACTGGCCGCTGCTGAGCAGCCAGCGCGGCTCCAGGCCATTGGGCTGGACAATGCGAAACTCGACCCGGTACAGGCCGTCGCTGTCCGGGCGCATGGCCTGCTCCACGGCTTCGCGCACCTTGGCCTGATCGTCGGGGTGGATGCCGGCGTAGAACACCCCAAGGTTCATCTCGGTCTCGACCGGCAGGCCGAACAGGGCCTTGCAACGGTCATCCCAGATCAGCAGGCCCTGTTGCGGCCGGAAGTCCCAGGTGCCCATGCCGGCGGCATCGATGGCAATGCGCGCGCGTGCCTCGACATCGGCCAGGGCTTCTTCCGCACGGCGCCGGCGCTGGCGCTCCAGCACTTCAGACAGGGCCCGGCGCACGGCCTTGGGCAGCAGCGGCAGGTTCTTTTTCAGCACATAGTCGGTGGCGCCCAGGCGAATCATCTCAACCGCATGTTCTTCGCCATAGATGCCGGAGAGGAAAATGAACGGTGTGTCGGGCGCCAGGCGCTGGGCGATGGCCAGCACCTCGGTACCGGAAGAGCCGGGCAGCACGCAGTCGCAGAGGATCAGGTCGAAACTGGCTTCAAGCAGGGCGTGTTCGACCCCGGCATGGTCGAATACCAGCTGCGATTGCACCTGCAACCCGCTGCGCTCCAGGCGCATCAGGGTCAGCTCGGCGTCGAGCGAGCTGTCTTCGACCATCAACAGTTTGAGCGGTGTCGGCAACATCTTTGCGGGGGCCTCAGTGGCTGCCACGGCGGTTCAGGCGCAGCGAGCCGGGTGGTGGTTCGTTGAGCACTGCCCAGAACACGCCGAGGTCGGAAATCGCCGCGACGAACTCCTTGAACTCCACGGGCTTGACCACATAGGCATTGACCCCCAGCTCGTAGGCCCGCAGCAGGTCGGGCTCCTCCCGCGAGGAGGTCAGCATCACGGTGGGTATGCTGCGCAGTTCGGGCGTGGCACGCACCACCTTGAGCACTTCCAGGCCATCGACCTTCGGCAGCTTCAGGTCGAGCAGCAGGACGGCGGGGTTGCCATCGGCACGTTCGGCGTACGTGTTGCGGCGCAGCAGGTAGTCGAGGGCATCGGCACCGTCGCGTAGAACGATCACTTCGTTGGCCAGCTGGCTGCGCTCCAGGGCCAGCAGCGTCAGCTCCAGGTCGCGGGGGTTGTCTTCGACCAGCAGGATGGGCTTGAGCATGGTAATACGGGTACCTCAGGTAGTTGCCGGGTGACGGGGCAGGGTGAAGTGGAAGCTGGCGCCCTGGTCGACCTGGCCTTCGGCCCAGACTCGCCCGTCGTGACGCTCGATGATCCGCCGCACGCTGGCCAGGCCGATCCCGGTGCCTTCGAAGTCTTCCATGCGGTGCAGGCGCTGGAACACCCCGAACAGCTTGTTGGCATAGGCCATGTCGAAGCCTACACCATTGTCGCGGATGTACACCTCGATCTCGCTCTGGTGCTGGCGGGCGCGGACTGCGATGTGGGCGGGTTCACGGCCCCGGGTGTATTTGATAGCGTTGGCGATCAGGTTGTGCAAGGCCAGGTTGAGGAATGCCGGGTCGGCGATCACCTTGGGCAGCGGCGCGATGTCCCAGATGATTTCGCGGCCTTGGTAATCCGGGGCCAGGTCCTGGCGGATGGTATCGACCAGTGCGTTGAGGTCGACATCCGACAGGCGCAAGGCCGAGCGGCCCATCTGCGAGAAATTGAGCAGGTTGTCGACCAGGCTGCCGGCGAAGTGCGCGGCTTCCTCGATGTGTTGCAGATAGCGCTTGCCGCGCTCGCTCAACGTGCGGCCCTCGATTTCGCCAAGCAGCTCGGAGTAGCCGGCGATGTGGCGCAACGGGGCGCGCAGGTCGTGGGACACACTGTAGGAAAAGGCTTCGAGCTCCTTGTTCGAGCGGCGTAGCTCGTTGGCCAGCTGTGCCAGCTCCTCGGCCTTGCGCAGCACGATACCCAGCACAGCCGTACGCAGTTCGAGCACGCCTTCGATGACCAGCGGGTCCCAAGGTTCGCAGTAGCCGCTGACCTGCTCCTGCCAGCGATCGAAGCTGTGCCGCGGGTCGAGCGCACCGTGGGCGCCAATCTGCTTGTCGGGCCGCCCGGCCCAGTCGACGGTGCGCACCTGCTCGGGGCGGAACCACAGCAGGTAGTGCGAGTGGATCTGCGAGATGGCCACTGCCAGCACGCCGCCAGCATGGGCTGCCAGCTCTGGCAGTTCATCGATGTCTCGGCGCAGGTTGTCGCTGTGGAATACCGTTTCCTCGCCGCGTTGCTCCAGCCAGTGCACCAGGGCGGTAACCTGCGCCGCAGGCGGGGTCTGGCCGATCAGGTCGCAGCGCTCGGCGGAGATTAACGCCGCGCCGCTGGCGCTGGCGAAGGCCAGCAGCACCTCGGGCAAGTCGCGCAGGCCTTCGCTGACACTGTCGTGGTCGGCCATCGAGGAAATCATGCGCACGATGTGCTGGCGCAGGTCGAGTAGCTGGCGAGTCCTGGCGTGCGATTCGCGGGTCTCGATCTGCAGTGACAGCACGCTGGCCAGCAGTTCGCAGGCCGTGCGGGTACGCAGCTCGACCGCGCGCGGCTGGGCGTGGTGGCAGGAGATCAGGCCCCAGAGCTGGCCATCGACCACAATCGACAGTGACATCGACGCCAGGGTACCCATGTTGCGCATGTACTGCAGGTGCACCGGCGACACGCTGCGCAGGGCGGCGAAACTCATGTCCAGGGGCTTGCCGGTGCGTGGGTTGGTGGCCGGCAGCAGGGGTGAGGCCCGGTAGTTGGCATCTTCGATCACGCGGATGCGGTTGACCCGGTACAGCTCGCGGGCCTGACGCGGGATGTCCGCTGCGGGAAAATGCAGGCCGAGGTAACGCGGGTAACCGGCGTCGGCCAGTTCGGCGAGCACCTGGCCATTGCCCTCGGCATCGAAACGGTAGGCCTTGACCCGGCCAAAGCCGGTGATGCGCTTGACCTGAACCACGCACTGCTGCAACAGCTCTTGCAGGGTGTCGGCGTTGTGCAGGCTGCTGACGAAACCGCGCACAATCGGGTAGTAGTCGCCCGGATCGGCCAAGTCGGCAGGCAGGCGGAAGGGTTCGAACTCAGCGATCAGTACCTGGTCGTGGCGATGGACCAACAGGCGCAGCGTGTCGCGGCAGGGCGCGCCCTGGCGCAAGCGCACATCGCCGATATGGAACGGGAAGGCCTCGTCGTTGGGCAGGCGTTCGAGCTGGGCGCGCAGGTCGAAGCTTTCGCTGACCACGTCGGCGAAGGTGCAGCCGATCAGTGCTGCGGCCGTCACCCCCAGCCAGCGTTCGACATTTTCGCTGGCCTGGAGGATGCACAGGTCGTGTTCATCCAGTGCCAGCAGAAAGCCGTGCGGCTGGATGCTGCCAGGGACCTGGATCGGCTCCTCGGCGCAGCGTTCCACAGCTGCGGCGAGTGCTTTGTCTGTCATCAATGGAAAAGCTCCTGTGATGTTCTTCCATGCCTACTACCTGCGTCGGGTGCCGGCTGTTGGCTACCGCGCACCGTAGCAGAATGTCGACCGCTTTGCCGGCTCATGGCCATTGGAGGCATGGGATGCTCAGGGGTTCGCCTGGATTGGGAAATTTCTTGCCGGCGCGCCAGCGCTTTGTCGTTAGCACAAAAGAATGGCACCCAGCCATCACGGTTCTGCCACCTGCTGCTACGCTCAGAATCACACTAGAGAAACAAGGAACATCCAGTGACGGAACGCTTTTTGGCCGCGCTGTTTGGCCTGTTGTTGAGCGGCAGTGCCGTAGCGGCGGACTTCCTGGTCGAGGTGCGGGTACTGGTGCAGCGGGGCTGCATGCTGGTCACCCAGCAGCGTGACGCGGGCGCCCAGGCCCTGGGTCGGATCGACCTGGGCACTACCGCTCGTCTGGACGGCCCGGATGCGCCATTGAGTGGCGTACTGCTCAGCCAGCGCCCGCCACGCCTCGAATGCAACCCAGACACGCCTTATCAGGTGCGCGTCGACGGTGGCCAGCACGGCGGTGTCGGCGAACTGCGTTTTCTCGCCAGCCATGACACCAAGGCCAAGCCGATCCCCTATCGCCTGTTCCGTGATGCCGCCTGGCGCGAACCCGTGGTGGTGGGTGAGCCGCATGCCGCACGTGTGCCAGGCAGCGGGTCGGTCGAGCTGCCGCTCTACGCCCGAATCGACAAGCTGGCCTGGGTGCCCCGCGCCGGGCAGTACGCCGACCTGCTCAAAGTCACTGTCACCTGGTAGCGAGGCCGCCATGCACAAGATGAACCGCACATCGATCCTGCTGCTCAGCCTCGGCCCGCTGCTGTTGCCCAGTGGCGTGGCGCATGGCACCAGCACCGGGTTCATCCAGGCCCGCCTGGTGATCAGCGCCGCCTGCCAGATCAACAGTGGTGATCAGCCGCCCGCTACGCTGGGCAACCCAGGCCTGATGGACTTTGGCCAGCGCGGCCCGAACTGGGACGCGCCGCTGCGCAGCCGGGTTGACGAGGCGGTGGGCGAGGGCAGCTTGCAGATCAGCTGCACGCCCGAGGTGAGGGCGTTCAACGTGCGCATCAATGCTGGCCTGAATGGCGACGATGGCGTGCGTCGGCTGAGCAACGGCCGCGAAATGATCCCCTATCAGCTGGCGGTCGACCCAGGTGGCAACAGCCGCTACGGCATCGGCCAGGCCCGTGCATTCACCATCAGCAGTACCGAGCAGGTCCCTGTTCCCATCTACGGTGTGGTAGTGGCGCAACCGCGCGCGCTGCCGGCCGGGCTGTACCGCGACACCCTGAGAGTGACCCTGGACTGGTAAACGACGCAAGGAGACTCCGATGCGAACGACTTTCACCCGTTGCATGCTCGCCGGCCTCGGCCTGGCCATGGCAGCTCACACCCAGGCCGCTACGGTGACCGGGACCATCACCTCGACCCTGACCCTGACCTCGGCGTGCCAGGTCAACGGCAGTGGCGGCACCTCAGGGTTGAACTTCGGTGCCCTCAACTTCGGTACCCAGGAGGCCCTGTTCACCACGGCCAACGCCCAAGTGCTGGGCGGCGGCGGCGGGGCCATGAGCATCCTGTGCTCGGCAGGCACGGTCCCGGCGATCCGCGTGCGCGCCGGGTCCCATGACGGCCAGTCGACGGGTGGTACGCGTGCGCTGGCTGATGGCGCTGGCAATTTCGTGCCCTACGACTTCTACACCGATGCCGGTCACTCCACGTTGCTGGCCATCGACGGCACCATCACCTTGCCGACCAGCACCGGCGTGGCGCAAACCGTCAACTTGTATGGCCAGGCGCGTGGCAAGGCAGGGCTACCGGCCGGGACATACACCGACACGGTGGCTGTCGAGTTGTCGTTCTGAGCCATGTTCAACGCCATGCGTGCCTGGCTCGCGAGTGGCCTGACGGGGCTCGGCATGTTGCTGGCCGCGCCCCTGGATGCAGCGACCAGCAGTACCTTCCAGGTGAGCGCGCAGATCGTTGCCGGCTGCCTGGTGGTGGGCGGGGTGACCAGCTATGGCGTGCTCGATTTCGGCACCCAGTCGGCACTGTCCACCGGCATCCTCAGTACTTCACTGGGCGGCACCACGGTGACCTTCCAGTGCACCCCGGGGGTGGCCATGAGCATGAGCCTGGACGGCGGCCAGAACAGTGCCAGTGGTACGCGCAACCTCAAGCGCACGGGCGGCACGCAGGTGCTGGCCTACCAGTTGTACCAGGACGCGGCCTACAGCCAGGCCCTGGGGATCGGCCAGAGCGTGACGGTGAGTTACACCGACGCCACGGCCATCAAGTTGCCGGTGTATGGCCGTACCCAGTTGCCTGGCACTTTGCCGGCCGGGACCTACACCGATGTGGTGCAAGTGTCGGTGACCTGGTGAACACACCAGCAGCCTAGAAAAAGAAACCAAGGAGAGTGGCATGGGGGTAGGCGCGAAGTGGGCGCAAGGTGTGATCGGTCTGTTGCTGCTGGCGAGCCTGCCGGCAGGGGCGGCCACCTCGGTGCTGATCTGGCCGATCGACCCGGTGCTGGAGGCTGACCAGAAGGCCGGCGCCCTGTGGCTGGAAAACCGCGGCACGGCGCCGGCCAGCTTGCAGGTACGGGTGTTCGCCTGGCGCCAGGGCGATTATCAGGAGCAGTTCCAGGCCCAGCGCGAAATCATCGGTAGCCCACCCGTGGCGACCATTGCCCCAGGGCAAAAGCAGCTGATCCGCCTGACCCGCACGGGCAGTTCGCCAGTCGGCCAGGAGCAGGCCTACCGCATCATCATCGACGAGATCCCCTCGCCAATGCCCACCGATACTGCCAGCCAGGGCACCACCGCAGCGATCCGCCTGCAGATGCGCTATTCGGTGCCGTTGTTCGTCTATGGCGAAGGCTTGTGGGGCAAGCCCGACCCGCAGGGCAAGCGCAACGCCGACGGCATCGGCAAGCCGCAGCTCAGCTGGCGCCCGGTGACGGTGCAGGGCAAACCCTATGTGGAAATGCGCAATACCGGCCCGGTGCATGCACGCCTGACCGATGTGGTGGTGCTGCAGGGCGGCCAGGGCAAACCCTTGGCCGAAGGCCTGCTTGGCTATGTGCTGCCCGGTGCCAGCATGCGCTGGCCGGCGCCGGTGGTGCCGAACGCGGGCAGCGTGATCAAGGGGAGGGTGAACGGCCAGGAAGTGGCCGAAGCGATCCGGCAAGGGCAATGAGCCCGCCGCTGAATGAAGGGCATGGGCCATGGAGGACCTGGCAATGGTCGGAATCCGTGTGTGAGACGGCTGTCGCGGGCTTCGCGCCGCTGGTGCCTGGGGCTGACCTTGTTCGGCCCCTGCCTGGCGCTGGCCGACGACCTGCCACCGCCGCCCAGCGAATCCATGGCCATCGCCGACGCCACGCTGTACCTCGATTTGCTGGTGAACCAGGTGCCCAGGGCTGAACTGGTAGCGGTGCAGCAACGTGCCGGGCGCCTGTACCTGGACAGCGATGTGCTGCGCAACCTCAGTATCCAGCTGCCGGGCGACCCGCAGGGTGAGCTGGCGCTGGACGATGTGCCGGGCCTGCACAGCGATTACGACAGCCAGAACCAGCGCCTGCTGCTGCAGGTGCCGCCGGCCTGGTTGCCAGACCAGCAGGTCGGTGATCGCGGCCTGTATCCAGCCACTGAGGCGCGCAGCAGCTTCGGCGCCTTGTTCAACTACGACCTGTACCTCAACGACACCGACGATGGCGGGTCCTACCTGGCAGCCTGGAACGAACTGCGCCTGTTCGACAGCTGGGGCACGTTCTCGACCACCGGCCAGTGGCGCCAGTCGTTCAATGGCGCGCAGAGCGATGCCAACCGGCAGGGCTTTCTGCGTTATGACACCACCTGGCGTTTCACCGATGAACAGCGCCTGCTCACCTACGAGGCAGGCGACTTCGTGACCGGGGCTTTGCCCTGGACCAGTTCGGTGCGGGTGGGCGGCGTGCAACTGTCGCGTGACTTTGGCGCCCGTCCGGATCTGGTGACCTATCCGTTGCCGGCCTTTGCTGGTGAAGCAGCGGTGCCGACGTCGCTGGACCTGTTCATCAACGGCTACAAGTCCAGCACCGCCGAATTGCAGCCAGGCCCCTACACCCTGACCAACGTGCCGTTCATCAACGGCGCCGGCGAGGCCGTGGTGGTGACCACCGATGCCCTGGGCCGGCAGGTATCCACTACCTTGCCGTTCTACGTCACCAGCAGCTTGCTGCAGAAAGGCCTGTCGGACTTCTCGGTGGCCGCCGGCAGCCTGCGCCGTGACTATGCCGTGGAAGATTTCGGCTACGGTACCGGTGTTGCCTCGGCCAGCCTGCGCCACGGCGTCAGCGACAGCTTCACGCTCGAAACCCATGTCGAGACTGCCGAGTCGCTGCTGCTCGGCGGCCTGGGCGGCAACATGCGCCTGGGGACCTTCGGTGTGCTCAATGCCGCCTTGGCGCAGAGCCAGTTCGAAGGCGAGAAGGGCCATCAGGTTGCCCTCGGTTACCAGTACAACAGCCAGCGCTTCGGCTTCAACTACCAGCGCCTGCAGCGGCATGGCGAATACTCGGACCTGACCCGGGTCGATACCCCCGACATGCAACTGAGCCAGCGCAGCGAACAGGTGACCCTGAGCGTCAACCTCGACCAGTACGGCAGCCTTGGCGCCGGCTATTTCGATGTGCGTGCCGGCGACGACACGCGCACCCGGCTGATCAACCTGAGCTGGAGCAAGCCGCTGTGGGGCAACAGCAGCCTGTACCTGTCGGCTAACCGTGAGGTCGGCGACAGCAACTGGGCGGTGCAGGCGCAGGTGGTGATTCCGTTCGACTTCGGCGGCACCCTGGCGGTGGGCACCGAACGCGGCAAGGACGGCGAGAGCCTGCAGCGGGTCAATTACAGCCGCGCCGTGCCGGTGGGTGGCGGCGTCGGCTATAACCTCGGCTATGCCAGCGGCAGCGACCGCGATGCCTATCGCCAGGCTGATGTCACCTGGCGCCTGCAATCGGTGCAGCTGCAGGCCGGCGTATACGGCAGCAGCGGCGAGATGACCCGCTGGGCCGACGCCAGCGGTTCGCTGGTGTGGATGGATTCCGGCGTGTACGCCGCCAACCGCATCGACGATGCCTTCGTGGTGGTCAGCACCGGTGGCTACGCCGATGTGCCGGTGCGCTACGAGAACCAGGAAATCGGCCGTACCGACCGTAGCGGTCACTTGCTGGTGCCTTACAGCAGCGGCTACTACCGCGGCAAATACGAGATCGACCCGATGAACCTGCCGCCCGATGTGCTGGCCGCCGAGGTGGAGCAACGGGTGGCGGTGCGCCGTGGCAGCGGCTACCTGCTGGAGTTCCCGCTCAAGCGCGTGCTGGCGGCGAGCATCGAGCTGGTCGATGCCAATCAGCAACCGCTGAAGCTTGGCAGCAAGGTCAGCCATCAGGAAAGCGGCAGCCAGGCGGTGGTCGGCTGGGATGGCCTGGTGTACCTGGAAAACCTGGCGCCGCACAACCGCCTGCAGGTTGCAGTGGAAGGAGGAGGGCAGTGTCAGGTCGAATTCGATTTGCCGGAGTCGGCGGGTTCGATCCCGTTGATTGGTCCGCTGCCATGCAAATGAAGCGGCTATTGTACAGTCTGCTGCTGTTGCCGGCAGGTTCTGCCTGGGCGCTGTGCTCGTCGGTGGCAACCACGCCAGCGGCGTTCGGCACGATCAACTCGACCCTGGTACGTACCACGGTGCAGAACGCTTCGAGTACCAACTCCGGGCTGCAGTGCACCGGGTCGCTGCTGAGCCTGCTCAGTTCCAACGATCATTTTTACGCGACCATCACCTCGTCTACCAGCGGGCTGGTCGGCCCGACGGGCGACGTCATTGCGTACACCCTGTACGCAGACAACAGCACCAGCTACCCGATCACACGCGGCGTTGCCTTTGACTTCGCCCGAAACGGCATCCTCGATCTGTTGGGGTTGTTGAATGGCACCACGCCCAAGTCAGTGCCGCTGTACATGAAGACCCAGGTCGGCAGCAATGTCGCGGCGGGTTTGTATCAGGAAACCCTGACCATCGCCTGGAGCTGGAACTACTGCTCCGGGATCGGTGCCGGCAGCATCTGTCTGGGGCGAGATATCGGTTCTGGCAGCCAGACGATGATCGTCAACCTGACAGTGAGCAACGACTGCCAGATCACCACACCCAGCATCAGCTTCGGCAGCGCGCCGGTGGTGGCCGGGTTTGGCACCGTTAGCCAGAGCGTGAGCCTGTCATGCACCAAGGGCAGCGCCTACACGGTGGGCTTGAATGATGGGGAGAACGTGTCGGGTGGGCGGCGGCGGATGAAGTCCACGGCCGGCAACTACCTGGCCTATGACATCTTCAAGAGCGCCGGCACCGTGCGCTGGGGTTCGCTGACCAGCGCCCGGCGCGCGAGCAGCGATGCCGATGTAAACCCCGGAAACGGAACCGGGACGGGCAGCCAGGTGTTCAACTACAACGCCAAGGTCTACACCGACCAGGCCACGCCACCCGCGGCGAGTTATGTCGACAATGTGATCCTGGATGTGGCGTTCTAACCTGCTCAGCGCAAATCGTCGACCATCTTCAACAAAGTTGCCAGCACCGCCCCGGCCAACTCCTTGGACCGCGCCCCCGACCATTCGGCCAGCGGTTCCGGTGCATCGTCATGGTCCTTGAACGGCATCTCCAGGGTCAGCGACAGGCAGTCATACGCCATCCCCACCGCATTGCACGCCAACGTGGTATTCGCCTGCCCCGGTTCGTCCCGCGTGTAGCCATGCACCGTCTGGAAGTCTGGGGTCACGCTGCACAAGGTCGTGCGGAACTGTTGTTCCAGCTTGGCCAGTCGTGGCGTGTACCCCGGGTTGCCCTCGCAGGCCGCCGTGAATACATGCGGGATTTCCTCATCCCCATGTACGTCGATGAATGCATCCACCCCGTACTGCTTCATCTGCGCTTGGGCAAAGAACACCTCCGGGCTGAACTCGACACTGGCATCCTGCCAGGCCCGGTTCAGGTCCTTGCCTTTGAAGTTGGTGCGCAGGTGGCCGAGGAAGGCGCCGTCCGGGTTCATGTTCGGGATCAGGTACAGGTCGGCTTTTTCCAGCAGCTTCTGAACGGTTGGGTCATTGGCTTGCAGCCGGTCGATCACCCCCTCCATGAACCACTCGGCCATGTGCTCGCCTGGGTGCTGCTGGGCAATCAGCCACAGCTTGCGCTTGCCCGCCGCACCATCGCCTGCGCGCAGCAGTGGGATGTCCCGGCCTTGCACGCTGCGGCCGTGGGCCAGCAGCTCGACGCCAGGGATCTGCTGGGCGCGTTCGATCAGCTGGTTGTGGCGGGCACGCGGATAGGGCTCGAAGTAGGCGAACCAGGCCTGCTCCTGCTCGGCCTTGAGCTCGAACGACAGCGCCTTGCCATCGAACTGGCTCGGCACGCGGAACCAGGTCTGTTGGTCGTAGGAGGCCACGGCGTTGTAGCCGCTCCAGGCGTTCTTGTAGGAAGACTCGCTGGCGTTGTCCAGGCTGAAGCGGTGGACCTCGCCCGGGGTGAGGCCGCTGACCTTGAAGTGGAACCACTGGAAGTGGCCGCTGTTCGTGTCCGGGCGGATGGCCAGGTGCACCTGGGCCGGGTTGCTGGCATCCAGGACCTGGATGTTGCCGGAATCGAAATCGCAGTCGATTTGCAGGGGGGACAGCTTCACGGTCATGGGCGGGCTCCTTGGGATTTGTTGTGGGGGTACTGTACACCGCTTGGGGGTGGGGCGTGTGATGAGAAGGGCTGGATCGCTTGTCTTGATCGCGATCAGTAGTTGCTTTGTAACTTGAGTAACCAAGTGTGAATGGGCTGAGGAACACCAGAGATTTCATGCTGCTCAGCTGCTGAATGCCGCGATTTCTTTGCTGTTCAGTGAATTGCGAGGTTTGGAGTTTATGGCGGGAACCAAGCTCGAAAAACGCCAGTGCTGGAAAATTCCTACAGATCTTTGGGGATTTTCCTTCAATGATTCAGCTTGTGCATCTTGCATTGATGACTAATTATTAGTGCGTCGCAATGACGCGGCACTCAATGGAGAAATTGAAATGAAAGAAGTCAAAATGGAGTCTCGTAAACTGGCCAATCTGGCTCACCTGGTCAAAAAGGCCTAATTAGGCTTTTAGGCTGATAACTAAGCGCAGAGCCGGCCTGCGCTTAGTCAGCCAGTGGAGGAATTGATGATCAGTGAAGATTGTTTTTTTATAGTGCTCGGCTCATCCCTCATTTGCTGGGATTTCAAGGCGCATAAGCAGTATGAGTTATCAGCCGCTCATGCTCGGCGCTTGATTTTTTTGATTTATAATCAGGACTGCATTGACCAGGGCTGCAAAGTTGATCAGGAGTTGATTCGCGCAGGGCTCGTGAAATCTACTCAAGAGCAATCGGACTATTGGGGGTGGGACGTACTGTCCAGAATTTTTCACTTCGGCACGAAGAATATTCCCCTGGACGATATACCTCAAGATGAGGAGGAGTGGGCGAAGCTGTATTTGGAGCATTGTGACGGTGCATGGGCGAAACCGCTGCCTATAGATTACGCGCAAGATGGAGGTGAAGCGGGTGTCTTGCTTCCTCGGAAAACGTGTGAAGGGGAACTCGAGCAAAGTCTGTGTCGTCGCTCGACTGCCAGGGAATTTATTGATGTACCACTTCGGCTAGAGATATTGGCGAAAATTCTTCAGTTTACATTGGGGTTTATAGATGGCCGCGAAGTTCCGGAGGCTAGTGGGTTGCCTGATTCCCTCCGAAAGCGCCGGTGCAGCCCATCCGGCGGGGGACTGAATTCAACTGAAGGCTATGTGCTGGTGAGAAGTGTCGAAGGGCTTGACGAAGGGATCTATTACTATGATGCCGCCAGTCATCGATTGCTTCTCAAATCTACTGACGTGCCGTCAGTGGGGCAGATGCTATCGGGGCAACATTTTGCGAATAATCTGTCCGCTGGCGTATTTTTTACATCAAGGTTCGATAAATTGTGGTGGAAGTATGAGCATTCGCGCGCATATCGCAATGCACTACTGGAAGTGGGGCACATCGCTCAGACGTTTCAGATTATCAGTACTTCCCTTGGCTTGGGGACCTGGCTCACAGGAGCGCTGTGCGAACAGGAAATAGAGCCTTTCCTAAAGTTGGAAAATTCCCACGAGCAGGTGCTTTTCTTTGTGGGTTGTGGGTACACCAGTGGTGAGGCCACACCTGAAAGCCTGAGGATGCTGTCACGCTAGGGGGCGTCGTTTGGATGAGCCAACAGAAAGAAGTAAGTCGTGCCGTCACGGTGTTCAATACGTGGGATAGCACCAGTTCCGTTCGTGCTCGCCCTTATGCATATGAACTCTCCGGACAGGATTTTCTACGGGCAGAGCCGAGCTTATGGTTTCCCGCGGCTTTAATGCCGATCATGGGGTGCCCGGGAATAGAAAATTTGCCTCTCCAGGAAGTTCGCAAGCTGCATGTCAGTCATTTGCTGTATTTCCTGGACTATACAACAGAGCTTGAGATGACTATCGTCAACAAGGCGGTCAACTGCATGGTGCATGGCGAGTTATCTATGCACTTTTCGGTGGGGGAGCGTTGTGAGGTCTTAAAGCTGTATGCTGATGAAGGGTATCATGCCCTGTTTTCCAAGGATCTGGCCGAGCAAATTGCTGGTTACCATAGGCTGGAAAGGTATCGTTCAGTTCGCTTAAAACATTTGAGTAGGCTTTTGGCTCGCTGTTCCGGCAAGTGGGAAGAACTTGCCTTGTTTGTGATGGCGTTCATTTCTGAGACCGTCATAACACGTGAGCTATCGCTGTTGGGACAGGATGACTTGAATGTGCCTGTTTTCAGCATGCTGACAGACCATTTGCATGATGAGGCCAAACATTCGGTTTTTTTTGCCGACTGCTTTGTCAAGCTGTGGGGACAGGCGTCGACCTCCGAAAGGGACTTTGTTGTAAATGCATTGTTGGTGGTGGTGCGCATTTTTTGCCGTCCAGATATTTCATTTATAAGGTTTCAGGTAAAAGATACAGCGCTTTGTCGTGAGCGTGTTGTAAATCATATTAGGCGAAACTGGCGTCGTAGGGTTACCTCTACTTTGCAATTGACTCTGAAAGCTGTAAGGCGTACCGATCTGCTCTCGAATGCATCCTACTTTCGCCAGTTGAAAAATGAGGGTTGGATCGATGAATAGACGAGACGCTTCGCAGTCCACTCGCTGTTATGTTTTATTGCTCCTCCTCATCAGTCTTCTGGGCGTGTTTCCGCTCGATGTGATATTGCCCTCTGTGCCTTTGTTGGCCCGGGACTTTGCTGTCGATGCGCAGTACATTGCCTATTCGATCAGCCTGTTCGCTGTCGGTGTCGCCATTTCGCAAACCATCATCGGTCCGCTTTCTGACCGAATGGGGCGAAAGCGCCTGCTGATTGCTGGTCTAGTGGTTTCCGTTGCAGGTGCGGTGGGGTGTATCGTCGCAACCAGTTACGAAGGCTTCATTGCCTTTCGTTTACTACAGGCGTTGGGCTGCGGGTGCTTCGTGCTTAGCCAGGCGCTGGTGCAGGATAAGTTCAGTGGCCAGCAGCGCAATGCGATGCGTATCCTGATGACCAGCGCAAGTGGCTTGTTTATTTCTTTATCGCCGCTTGCAGGCAGTGTGCTCCAGCAATATCTCGGTTGGGCAGGCAGCTTTCAGGTATTTGTAGTGCTGGCCATTGTTGTACTGGTGCTTGCCTTGAAGTTGCTGCGAGAGAAGCCGACATCACCTGGCAGTGCAGGCGTATTAGATAGTTATCAGGCTTTGCTCAAGGACCGCGCTTTTCTCGTCAGTTCGCTATTTTCTTGCTTGGCGTTCGCCTGCCATTTTTCATTTGTGGTCGTCTCCCCACTGTTGCTCATCGAGCAACTGGGCCTGACGGAGTTCGCCTTCTCCATGGTCTTTCTCGGGTATGGGCTGGCGTACCTGATCGGCGGCTTCATTGCCAGCTGGCTGAATGGCCGCATTGCGATGCAGGCGCAGGTAGGTTGGGGATTCGCACTTATCGGTCTGGCTGGGCTTGCTCTGTGCCTGGTTCTCACCCTGCATGAGCTTGGGGTTTTCAGCCTTATGCTTCCATTGGTGCTCTGTACCATCGGTACAACCATTGTGCGGCCAGCTGCAACGAGTCATGCGCTGGGGTTGCACCCGCAGCGTGCAGGTGCTGCGGCGTCGCTCAACAATACGATGCTGTTTGCATTCGGTGGGTGCGCCAGCATGCTGGTGGCTTCGATCAGCGGCAGCTTGCCGATGAGCCTGGCGCTGGGTTTTGTCGCCTGCAGCCTTACGGGCTGGTGCTTGCTTATCTATCTGAAAGGTTTAGAGCGGCGCCAGCGGGTTTGTGACTCAGGCCCAATAGCCAAACAACAGTAGCGCAGCCAAGCCCAAACCAACCGCCACCGAGCACCCACCCACCGAAATCGCCGCACGCCCTTGCCGATACCAGCCATCCTGCCCCAGCTCCCGCGCCGGGTCGAGCAGGCTGCGCCAGCGCAGCTCGGTATCGTGAAACGCCAGCAGGTGTGCAGGCGCCGCATCCAGCCAGCGGCGAAAGTCGATGCGCTCGCACGACGTCACGTCCGGGCTCTGCAGGCGCACATACCATTGCCCGGCCAGACTGGCCAGTGCATCCCCGCGTGGTTGCACCACATGCAGGGCCTGGTTCATGTTGCGTTCGATGCTGAGAAGCGGGAGGTCGAGGCGCTTGGCGATGCTGGCAAAGTCCAGCTGATCGAGGCGGTTGAGCAGGAACACTTGCTGCACACGCCGAGGCAGGCGCTTGAGTGCATACAGCAGCTCATTCTCGACAGCATGTTCGCGGGAAGGCTTGGGATGCTCAAGGGGCAGCAGCAGACGGCTCATGGACAGCTCCTTGCTCGGGGTAGGGGTGGGGGCATCGTCCTTGATGCAGAAACAGCGTAGTTAAAACGAGATTGATTCTCAAGTGCTGATTCCGCAAAGATTTGTAATGAGCGTTCACGCTCTGAAACACTTTTGCTATCATGCGCGCCATCAACGATCTTCATTAGCCTGAAGAGCCAAAAAAAATGACCCGGCAAAAAGCCGGGTCAAAAACCGTGATTAGCCTGATGAGGAGATAATCTGGAGCGACCTAAGCTCCGGGTTATCCAGCAGATCTTGCGATCAGCTGAGTGCAATAATAATAGTTATCATTTGCGAGTCAAATGAATTTTCATTTATCCGGTAAAAAAGTTTTACCGGCGCGCTTCCTTGTCCCGGCAAACGGGGCCTTTGTCCGGTATCCGGCCATCACGTTTCTCCCTTCTTCTTTTGCCTATAACCCGTTCTGCAGGGCGCGTCTGTGCTCCAGCAGGGCCCTGGCCATGTCGATCATGTGCATTAGCGCGAACGTCAGTTCGCGGGTGCTGCCTTCCTGGTGAGTGGCGGTTTCGTGGGCTGTGGCGGCGGCGCAGCGCAGCAGCTCGATGGCGTGGTTCTGGGCCTGCTCGGCGGTGACGTCTTCGTGCAGGGTCCAGATTCGGTTATGCGCGCTTGGGCGCGTGGGGTTCGGATTAAGGTAGTAATCGAGCGCGCGGCGGGCTGCTTCGCTGTCGAGATCTGTTACGTCGTCTTTCGGTGGTTTCATCCTGATACCTGCGCAGGCCAATGGGAAAGGGTTCTGCCTGAGTTTAATACCTTGGGTATTTATGTGCTTTTCTAGAAATAATACTGAATGTTTATTGAGCGCCAGAAGGCAGTCCGTATCGTGCCAGCGATGAATATGGATAAATGGATTGCCCTCGTCCGTGACCGGATGGAGGAGCTGAAGCTCACCCAAGAGCAGCTTGCCGAGCGCGTTGGCGTGTCTCAAGGCAGCGTGGGGCATTGGGTGAACAAGCGGCGCCAGCCGAAGATCGAGTCGATGAACCGTACGTTCGTCGAGATTGGCATGCCCCACTACAGCGTCAGCTTGCAGCTGCGCATTCAGGGTCAGGTTGGCGAGGAGCGTGGCATCTACGAGGTGGATGACGACGATGACGAACTCGACCTCATGCAATACATCGTGTGCTTTCGCTACCCGGTGTTGGCGTGGGATGAGCTAGGTGCCGCAGAGACTGTCGAGCCTGGTGTATTCGAACAGACGGACTACCTGGCCCAGGGCAAGGCGTTCTGGTTGACCGTGGAAAACGACACGATGAGCTCGGCCAGTGGCCGCAGTGTGCCGCAGGGCATGCGAATACTGGTGGATCCGGGGCTGGAAGTGGAGCCGGGGCGCTTGGTGATTGCCCGGCAGCCGGGCAAGACGGCGATCCTGCGTGAGCTGGCCGAGGAGGGTGGGCAGCAGTACCTGAAGGCGCTGAACCGCAGTTATCCGACGCTGGTGTGTGAAGAAGGCTGCGAGTTTCTCGGCGTGGTCGTGCGGGTGCACGGCGTCTTCTAGATTGCTGGGGCCGCACAGCGGCCCCTGTATGCCTTACTCGGCCAGTTCGACCAACACCGTCCCTTCGCTGACCATATCCCCTTCCTGACAGAACAGCGCCTTCACCGTCCCGGCTTGGGGCGCACGAATGCTGTGCTCCATCTTCATCGCCTCAAGCACCACCAGCGCGGTTCCAGCCTCCACTGGCTGGCCAGGCTCCACCAGTACCCGCACGATGCTGCCGTTCATCGGCGCACCCAGCCCACCCTGATGGCTGTGGCTGGCCTCAGCCTCGGCGATCGGGTCGAAGGCTTCGATGGCATGCACCTCGCCATCCCAGCGCAGAAACAGCGTGCCAGCGCGACGTACCGCCAGATAGCGACGACGGATACCGTCCTGGTCATGGCCCAGCTGCTCTCCATCCAGCTGCCAGGTCGAAGCGGCACTGTGCTCCAGGGCAACCGCCTGGCTTTCGCCACCACTGACCAGGTGCAGGCTGCTGCGCGCCGGCAGCCCCAGGCGCAGGCCATTGCGCGCGGCCCACGGCGAACGTGCATCGTCGGCCCGCTGGTGTGGCGCCTGGCCTTGCAGCCAGGCTTCTGCTGCAGCTTCCCAGAAGCCCGCAGGCAGTGCCTTTGGTGCTGGCAGCAACACATCCTGATGCCGGGGAATGAAGCCGGTATCCAGTTCGGCTGCGGCAAAGGACGGGTGGGCCAGGATGCGCCGCAGGAAGGCAATGTTGGTCTTCAGCCCACCAATGGCAAATTCATCCAGCATCGCCAGCAAACGCAGGCGTGCCTGCTCGCGGTCCTGCCCCCAGGCGATCAGCTTGCCCAGCATCGGGTCGTAGAACGGCGACACCACATCGCCTTCGCTGACCCCGCTGTCCACCCGGCGGCCTTCGCCGGGTGCCGACTCGCGGTACAGCGTGAGCGTACCGGTGGCCGGCAGGAATTCATTGGCCGGGTCCTCGGCATACAGCCGCACCTCGATGGCATGGCCGATCAGCGGCACCTGCTCCTGGGTGATCGGCAGCGGCTCGCCGCAGGCCACGCGAATCTGCCAGGCCACCAGATCAAGGCCAGTGATGGCTTCGGTGACCGGGTGCTCGACCTGCAGGCGGGTGTTCATCTCCATGAAGAAGAACTCGCCACGGGCATCGAGCAGAAACTCGACGGTACCGGCACCGACATAGCCAATGGCTTGGGCTGCGCGTACTGCGGCCTCACCCATGGCCCGGCGCAATTCGGCGGACAGGCCCGGCGCTGGCGCTTCCTCAACGACCTTTTGGTGGCGACGCTGGATCGAGCAATCACGCTCGTTGAGGTACAGGCAGTTGCCGTGCTGGTCGGCGAACACCTGGATTTCCACGTGGCGTGGCTTGAGCACGTACTTTTCCACCAGCATGCGCGCATCGCCGAATGACGATTGCGCCTCACGCTGGGCCGAGGCCAGGGCGTCGGCCAGCTGGCTTTCGTCCTCGACCACTTTCATGCCCTTGCCGCCACCCCCTGCGCTGGCCTTGAGCAGCACCGGGTAGCCGATGCGTTCGGCGGCGGCGCGGAAGGTATCCAGGTCCTGGGCTTCGCCGTGGTAGCCAGGCACCAGTGGCACCCCGGCGTCTTCCATCAAGGCCTTGGCCGCCGACTTGCTGCCCATGGCATCGATGGCGCTGGCCGGTGGGCCGAGGAAGATCAGCCCGGCCTGTTCGATGGCGCGGGCAAAGCCGGCATTCTCGGACAGGAAGCCGTAGCCCGGGTGGATGGCCTGGGCGCCGCTGGCCTTGGCCGCAGCGAGGATCTTGTCGACCACCAGGTAGCTGTCGGCAGCCTTGCTGCCGCCCAGGTCGACGCGAACATCGGCTTCGCGGCTGTGGCGGGCGTCACGGTCGGTGGCGCTGTGCACGGCGACGGTGGTCAGGCCCATGGCCTTGGCGGTGCGCATCACCCGGCAGGCGATTTCGCCACGGTTGGCGACCAGCAGGGTGGTCAAAGCGGGGCGGCTCATGGGCGCGGCTCCTTCTTGTCGTCGGTTTGCCAGGCGGGGCGGCGCTTTTCCAGGAAGGCGCGCAGGCCCTCCTGGCCTTCGGCGCTGACGCGGATGCGGGCGATGGTGTTTTCGCAGTAGCGGCGCAGGGCCGGGCTGAGTTCGCCGTCGTCCACTTCACGCAGCAGGTCTTTGGTGGCGCGCAGCGCTTGCGGGCTGTTCTGCAGCAGGTTGTTCACCCAGATTTCGACCTGGGCGTCCAGCTCACTGGCCGGGTACACCTCGGCCAGCAGGCCCAGCTCGCGGGCCCGCTCGCCGCTGAAACGCTCGGCGGTGAGGGCGTAGCGGCGTGCGGCGCGTTCACCGATGGCCTTGACCACGAACGGGCTGATCACCGCCGGGGCCAGGCCGATGCGCACTTCCGACAGGCACAGCTGGGCGTCTTCGGCGCCAATGGCCATGTCGCAGCAACTGATCAGGCCCAACGCGCCGCCGAAGGCCGCGCCTTGCACCACGGCGAGGGTCGGTGCCTTGAGGCGGTGCAGGGCGTACATCAGCTCGCCGAGCTCGCGGGCGTCATCCAGGTTGGTGTTGAAGTCCAGCTGCGCCGATTGCTGCATCCAGGCCAGGTCGGCACCGGCGCTGAAGTGCCGGCCACGGCCGCGCAGCAGCAGAAAGCGCAGGCTGGCGTCTTCGGCCAGTTGGTCGAGGGCGACGATCAGCTCGCGGATCATCAGCGCGTTGAAGGCGTTGTTCTTGTCCTCGCGGCTTAGCCACAGGGTGGCGAAGCCGCGGGGGTCGCGGATCACTTCGAGGGTGCTGAAATCGCTCATGGTCACATCCGGAAAATGCCGAAGCGGCTCTGTTCGATCGGGGCGTTCAGCGCGGCGGATAACGCCAGGCCGAGCACGTCGCGGGTTTGCGCCGGGTCGATGACACCGTCGTCCCACAGGCGGGCGCTGGAGTAGTAGGGGTGGCCCTGGTGCTCGTACTGGTCGAGGATCGGCTGCTTGAGCTTTGCCTCGTCCTCGGCGCTGAAGGCCTGGCCGCTGCGTTCACTCTGCTCGCGCTTGACCTGGGCCAGCACCCCGGCGGCCTGCTCGGCGCCCATCACGCCGATCCGCGCATTGGGCCACATCCACAGGAAGCGCGGGTCGTAGGCGCGGCCGCACATGCCGTAGTTGCCAGCGCCGAAGCTGCCACCGATGATCACCGTGAACTTCGGCACCTGGGCGCAGGCCACGGCGGTGACCAGCTTGGCGCCGTGCTTGGCGATGCCGCCTTCTTCGTATTTCTTGCCCACCATGAAGCCGGTGATGTTCTGCAGGAACAGCAGCGGGATGCCGCGCTGGCAGGCCAGCTCGATGAAGTGCGCGCCTTTTTGCGCAGCTTCCGCGAAGAGGATGCCGTTGTTGGCCAGGATCGCTACCGGGTAGCCGTGCAGGTGGGCGAAGCCGCACACCAGGGTGGTGCCGAACAGGGCCTTGAACTCATCGAACACCGAGCCGTCGACCAGCCGTGCGATCACTTCGCGCACGTCGAATGGCTGCTTGGCATCGGCCGGGACCACGCCATACAGCTCGTCGGCGGCATACAGCGGTGCCACTGGCGCCTGGCGCTGCAGCTTGCCGAGCTTGTGCCAGTTGAGGTTGGCGACGCTGCGCCGGGCGATGGCCAGGGCGTGCTCATCGTTGTCGGCGTAGTGGTCGGCGACGCCGCTGGTGCGGCAGTGCACATCGGCGCCGCCGAGGTCTTCGGCGCTCACCACTTCACCGGTTGCCGCCTTCACCAGCGGAGGGCCGGCGAGGAAGATGGTCGCTTGCTGGCGGACCATGATCGCCTCGTCCGCCATGGCCGGCACGTAGGCGCCACCCGCGGTGCAAGAGCCCATCACCACGGCGATCTGCGGGATGCCCAGGGCACTCATGTTGGCCTGGTTGAAGAAAATCCGCCCGAAGTGCTCGCGGTCGGGGAACACTTCATCCTGGCGCGGCAGGTTGGCGCCGCCGGAATCCACCAGGTAGATGCACGGCAGGCGGTTCTGCAGGGCGATGGTCTGCGCGCGCAGGTGTTTTTTCACCGTCAGCGGGTAGTAGGAGCCGCCTTTGACCGTGGCGTCGTTGGCCACGATCATGCATTCCACGCCTTCGACGCGGCCGATGCCGGCGATCACGCCGGCGGCTGGCACGTCTTCGCCGTACACCTCATGGGCGGCCAGCTGGCCGATCTCGAGGAACGGCGAGCCCGGGTCGAGCAGGCGGTCGATGCGCTCGCGCGGCAGCAGCTTGCCCCGCGAGGTGTGCCGCTCTTGGGCCTTGGGGCCGCCGCCCTGGGCCACCTGGGCGAGCAGGCCGCGCAGGGCCTGGACCTGTTCGAGCATGGCCGCGCTGTTGCCGGCAAACTCCGCCGAACGCGGGTTGATCTGGGTGTGCAAGGTAGCCATGTGCGCCCGTCCCCTGTGCTCAGCGGGTTTCGTTGAACAGTTCGCGGCCGATCAGCATCCGGCGGATTTCGCTGGTGCCGGCGCCGATTTCGTACAGCTTGGCGTCGCGCAGCAGGCGGCCCGCCGGGAATTCGTTGATGTAGCCGTTGCCACCGAGAATCTGGATTGCTTCCAGGGCCATTTGCGTGGCGCGTTCGGCGGTGTAGAGGATCACCCCGGCGGCGTCCTTGCGGGTGGTCTCGCCACGGTCGCAGGCCTGGGCTACGGCATACAGATAGGCGCGGCTGGCGTTGAGCTGGGTGTACATGTCGGCAATCTTGCCCTGGATCAGCTGGAACTCGCCGATGCTCTGGCCGAACTGCTTGCGGTCGTGGATGTACGGCACCACCAGGTCCATGCAGCTTTGCATGATGCCGGTCGGGCCGCCGGACAGCACCACGCGCTCGTAGTCCAGGCCGCTCATCAGCACGCGCACACCACCGTTGAGCTGGCCGAGGATGTTTTCTTGCGGCACTTCGACGCCGTCGAAGAACAGCTCGCAAGTGTTGGAACCGCGCATGCCCAGCTTGTCGAACTTGTTGCTGCGGCTGAAGCCCTTCCAGTCGCGCTCGACGATGAACGCGGTGATGCCGTGCGGGCCCTTGTCCAGGTCGGTCTTGGCGTAGATCACGTAGGTGTTGGCGTCGGGGCCGTTGGTGATCCAGGTCTTGCTGCCGTTGAGCACATAGTGGTCACCGCGCTTCTCGGCGCGCAGCTTCATCGACACCACGTCGGAGCCGGCGTTGGGTTCGCTCATGGCCAGGGCGCCGATGTGCTCGCCGCTGATCAGCTTGGGCAGGTACTTGAGCTTCTGCTCATGGGTGCCGTTGCGGTTGATCTGGTTCACGCAGAGGTTGGAGTGGGCGCCGTAGGAGAGGGCGACCGAAGCGGAGCCGCGGCTGATCTCTTCCATCGACACCACATGGGCCAGGTAGCCCAGGCCGGCGCCGCCGTATTCCTCGGCAACGGTAATGCCCAGCAGGCCCATGTCGCCGAACTTGCGCCACATGTCGGCGGGGAACAGGTTGTCATGGTCGATCTGCGCGGCGCGCGGGGCCAGCTCGGCGGCAACGAAGGTGCGCACCTGGTCGCGGAGCATGTCGATGGTTTCGCCCAGGGCGAAGTTCAGGGAGGGGTAATGCATGCTGGGGCACCTTGTTGTTCTTGAAATTGGATTACACCGTAGCCCATGGATTCGCTGGCGGATGTGCAGGGGCAGGTGTGGTTCATCACCTTTACGTTAACGTAAACCTGCCTTCGATTACTGTCAATCCGATCATCACCTTTACGTAAACGTAAATCTGCGCCAGAGTATTCCCAGCTCGCTTCAGCCGTGCCCAGAACAACCACAAGAAGGGACACCCATGAGTCAACCAAGCTACACCCGTGGCCGCCAGGACCAACCGCTGCTAACCCTGACCATCGGCCAGGCCTTCGACGCCACCGTGGCCCGCTGCGCCGATGGCGAAGCGCTGGTGGTGCGCCACCAGGGCCTGCGCTACAGCTGGCGGCAGCTGGCCGAACAGGTCGACACCCATGCCCGCGCCCTGATGGGCCTGGGCGTGAACAGTGGCGACCGGGTCGGCATCTGGGCGCCCAACTGCGCCCAGTGGTGCATTTTGCAACTGGCCAGCGCCAAGGTTGGCGCGATCCTGGTCAACATCAACCCGGCCTATCGCGTGGGTGAACTGGAGTACGTACTACGCCAGTCCGGTTGCCGCTGGCTGGTGTGTGCCGATGCGTTCAAGACTTCTGATTACCATGCCATGGTTGAGGAACTGGTACCGGAGTTGCCGACCGCGAACCTTGGCGAACTGGCCAGTGAACGCCTGCCCGAGTTGCGCGGGGTGATCAGCCTGGCGGCCAACCCGCCCAGCGGCTTCCTGCCCTGGCCGGCACTGGCCGAGCGGGCAGGGCAGATCTCGAGCGAAGCCTTTGCAGCGCGTCAGCAGGGCCTGCAGTTCGACCAGCCGGTGAACATCCAGTACACCTCCGGCACCACTGGCGCACCCAAAGGTGCCACGCTCAGCCACTACAACATCCTCAACAACGGCTTCATGGTCGGCGAAAGCCTGGGCCTGAGCGAACGCGACCGCATGGTGATCCCGGTGCCGCTGTACCACTGCTTCGGCATGGTCATGGCCAACCTCGGCTGCATCACCCACGGCAGCACCATGGTCTACCCCAACGATGCCTTCGATGCCGAACTCACCCTGCGCGCCGTGGCCGAGGAGCGCGCCAGCATCCTGTATGGCGTGCCGACCATGTTCATCGCCATGCTCGACCACCCGTCGCGCACGCAGCTGGACCTGTCGCCCCTGCGCAGCGGCATCATGGCCGGCGCCACCTGTCCGATCGAGGTGATGCGCAGGGTCATCGACCAGATGCACATGGCTGAAGTGCAGATCGCCTATGGCATGACCGAAACCAGCCCGGTGTCGCTGCAGACCGGCCCGGATGACGAACTGGAGCTGCGCGTGACCACCGTCGGGCGGACCCAGCCACAGCTGGAAACCAAGCTGGTGGACGCCGATGGCTGCATTGTTGCCCGAGGCGAGATTGGCGAACTGTGCACCCGTGGCTACAGCGTGATGCTCGGCTACTGGGACAACCCCCAGGCCACGGCAGACGCCATCGACCCGGCCGGCTGGATGCATTCGGGCGATCTGGCAGTGATGGACGAGCACGGGTATGTGCGCATTGTCGGGCGCAACAAGGACATGATCATTCGCGGCGGCGAGAACATCTATCCGCGTGAGCTGGAAGAGTTCTTCTATACCCATCCGGCGGTGGCCGATGCGCAGGTGGTCGGTATTCCTTGCAGCCGTTATGGCGAGGAGATCGTCGCCTGGATCAAGCTGCATCCGGGGCACAGCGCTACGGTTGAAGAACTTCAGGCCTGGTGCAAGGAGCGGATTGCACACTTCAAGGTGCCGCGGCATTTCCGCTTCGTTGAGGAATTCCCGATGACGGTCACAGGGAAAGTGCAGAAGTTCCTGATGCGGGAGATCAGTGTGTCGGAGATTATGGCTGTAACCTCTGGTTAAATCATGAGCTTTACTGCCCTCTTCGCGGCCACACTCGCGAAGAGGGCAGTCAGATCAGCGCGACTTTACTGCTTTCCACAATTCTTGAGCCAGGGTACTGACAGTCATACTGCTGGGTTCCAGCTTGAAGCTGGCATCGAAGTCCGATTTCAACTGCAAGGCGGCGAAGTTGAGCTTCTCTCTGTCCATGTCGACCAAGCGTGTGCCTGGCGTCGGCTCGACAATGCCCGCATCCTCCAGATACTCCATAACGTACTGCTCATACTCTTTTTGCTCAGCGGTAGTCATTACGTCCTCCATGGTGAATCTTCCTGTAGTAATGAGGAGACTCATCATCGAAACAACGCACCAACCGCGCTACTGGCAAAAATATCAGGTCCGGTCGTCTACCCTTAAGCCTTCACCGGTGGTTCATCATTCGGCGGATCCCCCACCGTCGGCGGCATGGTCGGCTTGATCGGCAGCTCGTCCGGGTCTTCCTCCGGCACGGCTGGCGGCAGGCTCGGGTCGTCGATGTTGGGGTCGGGTGTTTCCGGTGGAATTGGGATGTTCATTGCCTGACCTCGCATGGGTGAATTGAAGAGGTACTGCAGGCTCTGACCGCTGGCAGCTGCCGTTCGCTCAATTTTTTTGAACCCCATGCCTGTGCCCGGCTCTGAACCCTTACCGCCAACAGCCTGAGGGAGCAAGGTCGATGACACGAAACGAGCCCTTTGCAAGCGTGCCCGTGGCGAACGATCACCCGGACCAGGCCATCAGCCTGTCCCAGGCGCTGCTGGCGCCGCGCATCGTGATCGAAGGCACCCAACCGGTGCTCGAAGCCGGCACCTTCGCCGCCAAGGCCGTCAGTGGCCAAGCAGTCGCCGTCAGCAGCAAGGTCTACGGCGACGGCCACGACCGCCTGGCGGTGGTGCTCAACTGGCGCCACGCCCATAGCCGCCGCTGGCACTGCGTGCCGATGCAGTCGCCGGGCAACGACCTGTGGCTGGCCGAGTTCACCCCCACCGAACTGGGCCCCCACCTGTTCAGCATCGAGGCCTGGATCGACCCGTTCGCCACCTACTGCCACGATCTGGAGAAGAAGTACCACGCCGGGGTCGAGGTCAAGCTGGAGCTGGAGGAGGGCCGGCTGATGCTTGGCCAGGGTATCAACCTCAGCGAAGGCGTGCTGCGCGAGGAGATCGAAGCCCTGCAACAGCAACTGGTTTCGCTCAAGGCCGATGATCAGGTGGCGCTGCTGCTGCATCCAGATACCGCACGGCTGATGGCCGCAGCCGAACACCGCAGTTACCTGACCCGCAGCGATGAATTCCCCATCGATGTCGACCGGCCGGCAGCGCTGTTCGCCAGCTGGTACGAGCTGTTCCCGCGCTCGGTCACCGACAGCCCCGAGCGCCACGGTACCTTCAACGACGTGCACCAGCGCCTGCCGATGATCCGCGACATGGGTTTCGACGTGCTGTACTTCCCGCCGATCCACCCGATCGGCACCCAGCACAGGAAGGGCCGCAACAACGCGCTGCGCGCCGAGCCCGGCGACCCTGGCAGCCCTTATGCCATCGGTAGCGCGCAGGGCGGCCACGAGGCCATCCACCCGCAGCTGGGCACGCGCGAGGACTTCCGCCGGCTGGTCGCCGCCGCGGCCGAGCATGGCCTGGAAATCGCCCTGGACTTTGCCATCCAGTGCTCCCAGGACCACCCTTGGCTCAAGGAGCATCCCGGCTGGTTCAGCTGGCGCCCGGACGGCACCATCCGCTATGCCGAGAACCCGCCGAAGAAGTATCAGGACATCGTCAACGTCGACTTCTACGCCGCCGACGCCGTACCGAGCCTGTGGCTGGCCCTGCGTGACGTGGTGGTCGGCTGGGTCGAGGAGGGCGTGAAGACCTTTCGCGTCGACAACCCGCACACCAAGCCGCTGCCGTTCTGGCAATGGCTGATCGCCAATGTGCGCAGCCAGCACCCCGAGGTGATCTTCCTCGCCGAGGCCTTCACCAAGCCTGCGATGATGGCGCGCCTGGGCAAGGTGGGGTATGCGCAGAGCTACACCTACTTCACCTGGCGCAACAGCAAGCAGGAGCTGCGCGAGTATTTCGAGGAACTCAACCAGCCGCCGTGGTGCTACTGCTACCGCCCGAACTTCTTCGTCAACACGCCGGATATCAACCCGTATTTCCTGCATACCTCGGGCCGCGCCGGGTTCCTCATCCGCGCCGCGCTGGCGACCATGGGTTCGGGGCTGTGGGGCATGTATTCAGGCTTTGAACTGTGCGAAAGCGCAGCGTTGCCGGGCAAGGAGGAGTACCTGGATTCGGAGAAGTACGAGATCCGTCCGCGCGATTTCAACCAGCCAGGCAACATCATTGCCGAGATTGCCCAGCTCAATCGCATACGACGTCAGAACCGGGCGTTGCAGACGCACCTGGGGGTGGCGTTCTTCAATTGCTGGAACGACAACATCCTGTACTTCGCCAAGCGCACGCCCGAGCGCGACAACTACATCCTGGTGGCGATCAGCCTCGACCCGCACAACGCACAAGAGGCCAGTTTCGAGTTGCCATTGTGGGAGCTGGGGCTGGACGACAACGCCGATACCTTGGGTGAGGACCTGATGAACGGCCACCGCTGGACCTGGCATGGCAAGACCCAGTGGATGCGCATCGAGCCCTGGCACCAGCCGTTCGGTATCTGGCGTATCGAAAAGGCCCGCTAGCCCGCGCGCCCAGACAGTTGCGTGCAACCGAGGACAGAAAGGAGTCACCCATGGCCAAGCGTTCCCGCCCGGCAGCCTTCATCGATGACCCGCTGTGGTACAAGGACGCCGTGATCTACCAGCTGCACATCAAGTCGTTCTTCGATGCCAACAACGACGGCATCGGCGATTTTGCCGGCCTGATCAGCAAGCTCGACTACATCGCCGAGCTCGGCGTCAACACCCTCTGGCTGCTGCCGTTCTACCCCTCGCCACGGCGCGACGACGGCTACGACATCGCCGAATACAAGGCCGTGCACCCGGACTACGGCAGCATGGCCGATGCCCGCCGCTTCATCGCCGAGGCCCACAAGCGTGGCCTGCGGGTGATCACCGAGCTGGTCATCAACCACACCAGCGACCAGCACCCGTGGTTCCAGCGCGCCCGCCACGCCAAGCGCGGCAGCAAGGCGCGGGACTTCTACGTGTGGTCGGATGACGATCAGAAGTACGACGGCACGCGGATCATCTTCCTCGACACCGAGAAGTCCAACTGGACCTGGGACCCGGTCGCCGGCCAGTACTTCTGGCACCGCTTTTATTCGCACCAGCCAGACCTCAACTTCGACAACCCGCAGGTGCTCAAGGCGGTGATCGGGGTGATGCGCTTCTGGCTCGACCTGGGCGTGGACGGCCTGCGCCTGGACGCCATTCCGTACCTGATCGAACGCGACGGCACCAACAACGAGAACCTCCCCGAGACCCACACGGTGCTCAAGGCGATCCGCGCCGAGATCGACGCCAACTACCCTGACCGCATGCTGCTGGCCGAGGCCAACCAGTGGCCCGAAGACACCCGCCCGTACTTCGGCGAAGGCGAAGGCGATGAATGCCACATGGCTTTCCACTTCCCGCTGATGCCGCGCATGTACATGGCCCTGGCCATGGAAGACCGCTTCCCGATCACCGACATCCTGCGCCAGACCCCGGAAATCCCCGCCAACTGCCAGTGGGCGATCTTCCTGCGCAACCACGATGAGCTGACCCTGGAAATGGTCACCGACCGCGAGCGCGACTACCTGTGGAACTACTACGCCGAAGACCGCCGTGCACGCATCAATCTCGGCATTCGCCGGCGCCTGGCGCCGCTGCTGCAGCGTGACCGGCGGCGTATCGAGCTGCTCACCAGCCTGCTGCTGTCGATGCCCGGTACGCCAACCCTGTACTACGGCGACGAACTGGGCATGGGCGACAACATCTACCTCGGCGACCGCGACGGCGTACGCACGCCGATGCAGTGGTCACCGGACCGCAACGGCGGTTTCTCCCGGGCCGACCCACAGCGCCTGGTACTGCCGCCGATCATGGACCCGTTGTACGGCTACCAGACCGTCAACGTCGAAGCCCAGGCCCACGACCCGCACTCGCTGCTGAACTGGAACCGCCGCCTGCTGGCGGTGCGCAAGCAGCAGAAGGCCTTTGGCCGCGGCAGCCTGCGCACGCTGACACCGAGCAATCGGCGCATCCTGGCGTACATCCGTGAGTACACCGACGCCGACGGCAACACCGAGGTGGTCCTCTGCGTCGCCAACGTGTCCCGCGCTGCCCAGGCGGCGGAGCTCGAGCTGTCGCAATACGCAGGCAAAGTGCCGGTGGAGATGCTCGGTGGCAGTGCCTTCCCGCCGATTGGCCAACTGCCATTCCTGCTGACCTTGCCGCCTTATGCCTTCTACTGGTTCCTGCTGGCTGCCCACGACCGCATGCCCAGTTGGCACATCCAAGCTACCGAGGGGTTACCCGAGTTGACTACGTTAGTACTGCGCAAACGCATGGAAGAACTGCTCGAGTCCCCCGCCAGCGACACCCTGAACAACACGGTCCTGCCGCAATACCTGCCCAAGCGCCGTTGGTTCGCCGGCAAGGAAGGCCCGATCGACCAGGTGCAGCTGCGCTACGGCGTGCGCTTCGGCACCGCCACCACGCCGGTGCTGCTCAGCGAGATCGAAGTGCTCAGCGACGGCGTAGCGACCCGCTACCAGCTGCCGTTCGGCCTGCTGCCGGAGGAGCAGATCAACACGGCGTTGCCGCAGCAGCTGGCGCTGTCGCGGGTACGCCGTGGCCGCCAGGTTGGCCTGATCACCGACGCCTTCGTCCTTGAACCGTTCATTCGCGCCGTGTTGCGTGCCTGTCAGGACGGCGTGCGCTTGCCCTGCGGCAACGGTGAAGGCGAGCTGCGCTTCGCATGCACCGACGCGTTGGCTGGCCTGGCGCTGAGCGACGAGAGCGAGGTGCGCTACCTGAGCGCCGAACAGTCCAACAGCTCGGTGGTGATTGGCGACCGCGTGGTGCTCAAGCTGATTCGCCGGGTCAACCCGGGCATTCACCCCGAGCTGGAAATGAGCGCCTACCTCACCGCCGCCGGCTTCGCCAACATCTCGCCGCTGCTGGCTTGGGTCAGCCGCGTCAATGAGCAGGGCGCGCCGCACCTGTTGATGATCGCCCAAGGCTACCTGAGCAACCAGGGCGATGCCTGGGCCTGGACCCAGAACACCCTGGAGCGGGCCATCCGTGACGAGATGGAACCGACCCGTGCCGACCCTGAAGCGCACACCGACGCGCTGGCCGAACTCAACGGTTTCGCCGCCTTGCTCGGCCAGCGCCTGGGCGAGATGCACCTGTTGCTGGCTGCCCCGACCCACGATGAAGCCTTCCAGCCACGCCCCAGCGACGCCGACGACAGTCAGCGCTGGAGCGCACAGATCAGCGCCGAACTGACCCACGCCCTCGATCTGCTGGCGCAGCACCGCGAGCACCTCGACACCGACAGTCAGGCTCTGGTCGATGACCTGCAACAGCAGCGTGACGGCCTGGCCCAGCACATTGCCAAGCTCGCCGAACAGGCCCAGGGCGGCCTGCTGATGCGCGTGCACGGCGACCTGCACCTGGGCCAGGTGCTGGTGGTGCAAGGCGATGCCTACCTGATCGATTTCGAGGGCGAACCGGCCCGTCCGCTGGACGAGCGCCGGGCCAAACACAGCCCGTACAAGGATGTCAGCGGCGTGTTGCGATCCTTCGACTATGCTGCTGCGATGATCTTGCGCAGCGCGTCTGCGGTGGACCTTTCCGGCCCGGCGCGGCAAGCCCGGCAACGGGTTGCCCGGCAGTACCTGCACCAGTCGCGGCATGCCTTCGTCGAAGCCTATGGCCTGGCCACCGCCGCCATGCCCCACGCCTGGCAAGAGGCCGAGGGCGAGCGCGCCGCACTGGAGTTGTTCTGCCTGGAAAAAGCCGCCTACGAAATCACATACGAAGCCGAGAACCGTCCGAGTTGGCTGGCCGTGCCTTTGCATGGTCTGCATGGACTGATCAGTACCTGGGGAGAGTCATAGATGAATGCAACCACGCGTGAAAACGGCGGCCTTCGGCAACGGGACCTGGATGCCCTGGCCCGCGCCGAGCACGCCGATCCATTTGCAGTGCTGGGCCCCCACGACGACGGGCAGGGCGGCGTGTTCGTCCGTGCCTTCCTGCCCAATGCCCTGAACGTGCGGGTGCTGGCGCGCCATGATGGGCGCATCCTCGCCGAAATGGTGCAGAGCAGCCTGCCCGGTTTGTTCAGCGCGCACCTCGATGAGGCGCACCCGTACCTGCTGCAGATCGGCTGGGCCGGTGGCGAGCAGGTGACCGAAGACCCCTACAGCTTCGGCCCGCAACTGGGCGACATGGACCTCTACCTGTTCGCCGAAGGCAACCACCGCGACCTGTCCGGGCGTTTCGGCGCACAGCCGCTTCAGGTCGAGGGTGTCGAGGGTGTGTGCTTCTCGGTGTGGGCGCCGAATGCGCGGCGAGTGTCGGTGGTGGGCGACTTCAACAACTGGGACGGTCGCCGCCACCCCATGCGCCTGCGCCACAGCGCCGGGGTGTGGGAGCTGTTCGTGCCGCGCCTGGGTGTGGGCGAAACCTACAAGTTCGAAGTACTCGGCAAGGACGGCATATTGCCGCTGAAGGCCGACCCGCTAGCCCGCGCCACCGAGTTGCCGCCGAGCACCGCGTCGAAGGTGGCCGCTGAGCTGAGCCATGACTGGCAGGACCACGAGTGGATGGCACATCGCGCCGAGCGCCACGCCTACAGTGCACCGTTGTCGATCTACGAACTGCATCCTGGTTCCTGGCAATGCGAACTCGACGAGCTGGGCGAAGTGTCGCGTTACTACAACTGGCGTGAACTGGCCGAACGCCTGGTGCCTTACGTGCAGCAGTTGGGCTTCACCCATATCGAGCTGCTGCCGATCATGGAGCACCCGTTCGGTGGCTCCTGGGGCTACCAGCCGCTGTCGATGTTCGCGCCAACCTCGCGCTATGGCACGCCTGAAGACTTCGCCGCCTTCATCGATGCCTGTCACCAAGGTGGCATCGGCGTGATCCTTGACTGGGTGCCGGCGCATTTCCCCACTGATGAACACGGCCTGGCCCGCTTCGACGGCACCGCACTGTACGAGTACGACAACCCGCTGGAAGGCTACCACCAGGACTGGAACACGCTGATCTACAACCTCGGCCGCAACGAGGTGCGTGGTTTCATGATGGCGTCGGCCTTGCACTGGCTCAAGCACTTCCACATCGATGGTTTGCGCGTCGATGCGGTGGCCTCGATGCTGTACCGCGATTACTCGCGCAAGGCTGGCGAATGGGTGCCCAACCGCCACGGTGGGCGCGAAAACCTCGAGGCCATCGACTTTATCCGCCACCTCAATGGCATCGCCGCCCACGAGGCACCGGGCGCGCTGATCATCGCCGAGGAATCCACCGCCTGGCCGGGTGTCAGCCAACCGACCCAGCAGGGCGGCCTGGGCTTTGCCTACAAGTGGAACATGGGCTGGATGCACGACACCTTGCATTACATCCAGAACGACCCGGTGCACCGTACCTATCACCACAACGAGATGAGCTTCGGCCTGATCTATGCCTATTCCGAGCATTTCATCCTGCCGATCTCCCACGACGAGGTGGTGCACGGCAAGCACTCGCTGATCGACAAGATGCCCGGTGACCGCTGGCAGAAGTTTGCCAACCTGCGCGCCTACCTGACCTTCATGTGGACCCACCCGGGCAAGAAGCTGCTGTTCATGGGCTGCGAGTTTGGCCAGTGGCGCGAGTGGAACCATGACCACCAACTGGACTGGTACCTGCTGCAGTACCCCGAGCACCAAGGCGTGCAGCGCCTGGTCGGCGACCTCAACCGCCTGTACCGCGAACTGCCGGCGCTGCACGAGCAGGACTGCCAGCCCCAGGGCTTCCAGTGGCTGATCGGCGATGATGCGCACAACAGCGTGTACGCCTGGTTGCGCTGGAGCAGCCAGGGCGAGCCGTTGCTGGTGGTGGCCAACTTCACCCCGGTGCCGCGTGAGGGCTACCGGATTGGCGTGCCGTTCGGGGCGCGTTGGCAAGAGTTGCTGAACAGCGACGCCGGGCTGTATGCCGGGTCGAATGTCGGCAACCTGGGGGCGGTGCAGAGTGATGAGGTGGCCAGCCATGGGCAGCCGTTGTCACTGGCACTGAACTTGCCGCCGTTGGGGGTGCTGGTGATGAAACCGGCCTGATGGGTTGCCTGTGCTGGCCTCATCGCGGATAAATCCGCTCCTACGGGGATCACGATTGATCCGCGATAGGGCCAGACCTGCCTACCACCGCATCCGCACTCCAAGGCTGCCAATCAACCCATTGATGTCGTTGCCATCCACATCACTGCTGTAATCGGCACTGACAAACAGCGCCACCGCAGGTGTCACCCGTGCCACCAACCCCAGGCCCAATTCCACCGTGGTCGAATAGCGCGAGCTGGAGATCTTGTCGACCTGATCCAGCTTCACTTCGCTGGTGTCGTTGAAGTCATACCAGACGTTGGTCCGCACATAGGGTTCGATCCCCATGCCTTTCACCTCATAACGCCCGGACAACTTGGCACCCACCCGGCCGCTCCAGCTGGGCTGGCTGTCGAAGGCCTTCAAGGTCTCCGCCTGCACCTGGTTGCCCGGGAAGAACTGCTGATTGATCAACTGTGCCTGGGGCTCGATGACCCAGCCACCCCCCAGGCCGATCGGGTAACCGCCTTCCACCGAAAAGGTCATCGCATGGCCGCTGTCATCCAGGCGCTGGCCACTTTCGCCGCGGCCCATCACCTCAATGCGCGAACCCATGGCCACGGCATCCAGGTGCCAGCCTTGCTCATGGGTCATGCTCCAGTACACCCCCAGGCTCTCGCCACTGAGGTTGACCGCGTTGCGCTGCTGCTCGCCCAGCAATGGCCGCGCGCCATTGAAGCTGCTCTGCAGGTTGTTGTGCCCCACGAAAATCCCCGCACGGTGGACGTTGCCATCGGCGGTTTCACGCACGAACAGGTCCGGGCCGATCATCAGTTGCTGGCTGGGCGCTTCCAGCTGCTCTGGCGCCCGCGCGCCAGGTTGTGGTGTGGCGCCAGGGAACAACTGTGCCCACTGGCCGCCCGCCAGGTCGGGTGCTGGCAGGGTGTGCCGTTCGCCCATTTTCGCGCTGAAGGCGTTCAGCGTAGCCAGGTTCAGGCCGCTGGCGCTGACCGGGTCGAGCGAGGGTGTCGGCACGGTCGGTTGTTGCAGGTATGTGGGGGAGATCGGATCTTCCTGCAGTTCGAACGCGAAAGTTTCCACCGGGGTTGCCAGAAGCATCGACGTGGAAACCGCGCAGAAAATATGATCGAAGCGCAAGGGATTCGAGGTTCTTTTCATGGCGGATCTCCTCTTTTTTTTTGTTGTACAGCCCAAGGACCTGGCCTGTTGTCACGAGCTGTACGACAAAAACAGAGGGCGACCCAAACCAGCACGCCAGCTTTTGCGAGCGCGCACAAAGGCGCGAGCTAGAGGCTCGGCGCGAGTTTTTACATCTAGTGATAGTGTTCAGCTAAGGAGAGACCGGCGCTTGCGTCAAGAAAGCGTGAAAGGTCTGTTGAAACTCCGTGGCTGTCATTAACCCTTTGATTAACCGAGTTATTTTGTCGGATATAGCGATGATCGCTATTTCTGCGGCACTGGCTATGCCGAATCATTGTTACAACCTGACCTCCACAGCCAGTGGCAGATGGTCGGAAAGGTGCGTCCAAGGTTTGTGCCCCAGAATCTGCGGCGCATGGCTATCGGCGTTGCGCAGGTAGATGCGGTCCAGGCGCAGCAGTGGCAAACGCGCCGGGTAGGTGCGGGCGAGGTGGCCATGGTGGCGTTCGAACGCCTCGTGCAGGTCACGTTGCAGGCCGAGGGTGCGGTTGCCATGGGACTTCCAGTCGTTGAAGTCGCCGGCGATGATCACTGGCGCATCGGCAGGCAACGATTCGAGCAGCTGACGCAGCAGCTTGAGCTGTTTCTGCCGATGGTTTTCCAGCAATGACAGGTGCACGCAGATGGCATGCACCTTGTGCTGCCCGGGAACGTCGAGGATGCAGTGCAACAGGCCGCGACGCTCGGGGCCGGTGATCGACACGTCAAGGTTGCGGTGTTCGATGATCGGGTACTTGGACAGCAGCGCATTGCCGTGGTGGCCGTCGGGGTAGACCGCGTTGCGGCCATAGGCGAAGTCGCTCCACATGCTGTCGGCGAGGAATTCGTACTGCGAGGTCTGCGGCCAGCCGGGGTAGCGCGCGGCATGGCGGTCGTGGCTGCCGAGCACTTCCTGGAGGAACACGACATCGGCCTGGGTGCTGCGCACTGCCTCGCGCAGCTCAGGCAGGATGAAGCGCCGGTTGAAGGCGGTGAAGCCCTTGTGGGTGTTCACCGTCAGCACCCGCAGGCGTTTCACCGGCGGGGCCTGGCGGGTGCTGGCGAAACCTGGGCTGCCGGCTTCGAGGTTCACGGTGGCTCCTCAACGCTACGGATACAGGTGGGACAGGGTGCGCCTGTTCCGGTTCATTCTTCCTCGCGCTGCAACACCATCAGCAGCAACGACCGCCCCTTGACCTCGAAGGTGCTGTCGAACTGCAGGTGTGGCGGCTTGCGCATCTCCGGCCGGTCGGTGTCGATCAGGCAGCTCCAGTAGTCGCCTTCCGGCACGGCCGGCAGCAGGAACGGCACCACATCATGGTGCGCGTTGAAGATCAGCAGCATGGTCGCCTCCGACCCGGGCCGTGCGATACCACTGACCTGGGCGCGGCCATCGATCAGCATGCCCAGGCAACGGCCGTGCGGGTCTTCCCACTGCTCCACGCTCATCTCGCTGCCATCCGGCGCCAGCCAGGTCACGTCCTTGACCCCGATCGCCTCATTGTAATCCCCCACCAAAAAGCGCGAGCGGCGCAGCACCGGGTAGGCCAGGCGCAGGCGGGTCAGGCGCTTGACGAAGGCCAGCAGCGCTTCACCCTCCTGGTCCAGGTCCCAGTTGACCCAGCCGATCTCGCTGTCCTGGCAGTAGGCGTTGTTATTGCCGTGCTGGGTGCGGCTGAACTCGTCGCCGGCGACGATCATCGGCGTGCCTTGGGCCAGCAGCAGCGTGGCGAAGAAGTTGCGCATCTGGCGCATGCGCAGTGCATTGATTTGAGGGTCATCGGTCGGGCCCTCGGCGCCGCAATTCCACGACAGGTTGTTGTCAGTGCCGTCCTGGTTGTTCTCGTCGTTGTCTTCGTTGTGCTTGCTGTTGTACGACACCAGGTCGCGCAGGGTGAAACCGTCGTGGGCGGTGATGAAGTTGACCGAGGAATATGGCCGGCGCCCACGGTTGTTGAACATGTCGCCCGAGGCGGTCATGCGGGCGGCGAAGTCGGCCAGCTGGCCCTCGTCGCCTTTCCAGAAGGCCCGTGCGGTATCGCGGAAACGGTCGTTCCACTCGGCCCAGCCCGGTGCGAAGTTGCCGACTTGATAGCCGCCAGGGCCGCAGTCCCAGGGCTCGGCGATCAGCTTGACCTGGCTGAGCATCGGGTCCTGGCGGCAGGCCACGAGGAAACCGTGGCGCTCGCTGTAGCCGTCGTGATAGCGGCCTAGGATGGTTGCCAGGTCGAAGCGGAAACCGTCCACGCGCATTTCGCCAGCCCAGTAGCGCAGTGAATCAGTGACCAGTTGCAGCACCCGCGGGTGGCTGAGGTCGAGGGTGTTGCCGGTGCCGGAATCGTTGATGTAGAAGCGCTTGTCGTCGGGCATCAGGCGGTAGTACGAGACGTTGTCGATACCGCGCATGGACAGCGTCGGGCCGCGTTCGTTGCCTTCGGCGGTGTGGTTGTAGACCACGTCAAGGATCACCTCCAGGCCGGCGTCGTGCAGGTGCGCGACCATCTCCTTGAACTCGGCGATCTTGCCGCTGGCCAGGTACTTGGGGTGTGGCGCGAAGAAGGCGATGCTGTTGTAGCCCCAGTAATTGTTCAGGCCTTTGTCCAGCAGGTGCTGGTCGTTGACGAAGGCGTGAATGGGCAGCAGCTCGATGCTCGACACGCCCAGGTCCTTGATGTGCTTGAGCAGTTCATCGTTGGCCAGGCCGGCAAAGGTCCCCCGCAGTGCTTCCGGTACCGCCGGGTGGCGCATGCTGATGCCGCGGGTGTGGGCTTCATAGATGATCGTGCGCTCCCAAGGCACCTGCACGCGCTGGTCGCGGCCCCAGGTGAAGGCCGGGTCGATGACCTTGCACTTGGGCACGAAAGGCGCGCTGTCGCGCTCGTCGAACGACAGGTCCCCATCGGGGTGGCCGATGGTGTAGCCGAACAGCGCCTCGGACCATTTCAGGCTGCCGACCAGTTGTTTGGCATAGGGGTCGATGAGCAGTTTGTTGGGGTTGAAGCGGTGGCCGTTTTCCGGCTCGTAAGGGCCGTACACGCGGTAACCGTAGACTAGCCCCGGATGAGCATCAGGCAGGTAGCCATGGTAGATCTCGTCGGTGTACTCAGGCAGCTCGATGCGCTCGAGTTCCTGCTCGCCGGTGGAGTCGAACAGGCACAGCTCGACCTTGGTGGCATTGGCCGAAAACAAGGCGAAATTGACCCCCAGGCCGTCCCAGGTCGCGCCAAGGGGAAAGGGCTGGCCTTCGCGGATGCGCGTTGGGGCGACGGAGCGGGTTTTCTTTGGGGTGCGCGGGCTCATGGCAATCCTCGATTGGCCGTCATGGAGGGAATAATACGGGGACCTGCAGCGGCCCTTTCGCGGCTTTAGCCGCGAAAGTGCCGGCACGGGCTTACCCGGCAGTAGGCTTTTTCGCGGCTCTTGGCTTCTTGGTGGCCGTTGGTTTGATAGCCCCAGGCAACGCCGCAGCCTTCGGCTCGGCCGCTACCTTGGGCTTGGCCGGTGCCCGCTTGCGCGGCGCTGCCTTGGGTGCCAGTGCTTCGGCTTCGGCAAGCTTGCGTGCCATGTCCCAGTGCCGTTCCTCCTGGCCCTCTGGTTTACCTTCCGATTCCCAGATCTGGTAAGCAAATTCGCGTACTCGTTTTTCTTCGACACTCATCACGACGCTCCTGAATGCTATGCATGTTCAATCAACAGGTTGACTGGGAATTCCGCCAATACCGCGCTCAACATCAGCTCCCTTGTAGGGCTGACAGCGGCACCGCCAAAAAGTCCAGTCCAAGTGGCAGGCGACAAGGCAAACGGCAGGATCACCCGGGTGTCGTCCCAGTTCTGTGCCGGGATCAACGGTGTAGTGGCGCCGCCGAGCAGGCCGCTGGCCAGGCGCGGGGCGACGACGATGACGCGTTGCTCTTCGCCCAGGCGGGCGAAGGCGATGACCTGGTCGGCATGCCGGCCTTGCACGTTCAGGGGCAGGTAGGCGCCCCGGCGGAACAGCTCGGCATGGGCCTGGCGGCAGTCCAGCAACCGGGCGATCAGAGCCTGCTTGATGCGGCCGTCGCGCCAGTGCGCCAGCAGTTCGCCGGGCGTGGTGGCATCGTCCAGGGTGCGGCGCCTGCAAGCGTAGTCCACGGCACGGCGGTTGTCCGGGTCGACCAGGCTGAAATCCCAGTACTCGTTGCCCTGGTACAGGTCAGGCACACCCGGCACGGTCATGCGCAGCAGGCTCTGGACCAGGCCGTTGAGGGCGCCGGGGCAGGCGATCAGTTGTGCGGCATCGGCCAGCGACTGGCGCAGTTGCTGGTTTTGCCGATCCAGCAGCACACCGTCGACATAGGCGGCGCAGGCTGCCTCGTAGGCCTCGTTCGGCGCGCTCCAGCTGCTGCGCAGCTTGGCTTCGCGCAGGGCCTTCTGCTGCCATTGGCGGATGCGTTCGGCGTACTGGCGCAGCGCGTTGTCGTCGTGCAGGTCGAGGGTCAATGGCCAGCTGCCCAGCAACGTCTGCCATAACAGCAGTTCGTCGCCTGGGCTGGGCGCCACGCCGTCATCCAGTTGCTCGCGCAGCGGTGCGGCCAGCTCGCGCCAGTGCTCCACACGGCTGGCGAACCAGGGCCCGCGCTCACTCAGCACGGCCAGGCGGGCGCGGCTGTCCTCGCCACGCTTGTGGTCGTGGGTGGCGGTGGCCAGCAGGTTGTCGGGGAAATCGCGCAGACGCCGCTGGGCCTCGTTGTGGAAATGTTCGGGGCTGGCACTGAAGCGCTCGGCCTCAAAGCCCACGTCGTTACGCGACAGCAGCCGTGCCGAACGGTAGAAGGCGGTGTCCTCCACGGCCTTGGCGGCACTGGGTGCGGTGAGCTGCTGGAAGCGCACGCAGGCATGGCGCAGGTGCTTGCGTGGCCGGCCCGGTGGCATCTGGCGCCAGGGCTGGCCGCCGAGCCATTGCTCAAGCTGGTCGAGCAACGGCCAGTCGGCTTCGCCCAGGTCCTGGCGGGCATTGGCCAGGGCCTGCTGGAAGAAACGTTCGTCCTCGGCCGGGCGCCCGCAGGCGTTGAAATAGGTGCGATACACCGGGTAATGCGCAACCAGCGCCTGCAGTGCGCGGCGGATCGCGCCGAGGGTCAGGTCACGGGTCATCAGGTCGTCGCGGGCGACCTGCAACAGGGCCTGGGCTACGGACTCGCAATCGCCGGCCAGGCTGGCGTTGAGCACCAGGTGACGCGCCTGGCGCACTTCCTCGGGGAACCCGGGGCGCTCGCTGACCGTGGCCCACAACCCGGTCAAGGGTGCTTCGCCGGCCGGGTCGTGCTGCAGCAGCGACACCTGGTTCATGAACTCGTAGCCGGTGGTGCCGTCGGTAAGCCAGTCGCGGTGCAGGTGTTCATCGGCGCCGAGGATCTTTTCCACGTAGATCGGGAAGTGCTCCAGCGCGGCCTGCACCGGGCGCCTGGCGAGCAGGCTGTCGACCCGGCGACGCAGCTTGCGGCAGTAGCCGCGCGGGTCGGCCAGGCCGTCGATATGGTCGATGCGCAGGCCGTCCACCAGGCCGCGTTCGATCAGCTCGAACAGCTTGGCGTGGGTCGCCTCGAACACCACGGCACGCTCCACCCGCAGGCCGCCCAGTTCGTTGATGTCGAAGAAACGCCGCCAGTTGATGTCATCGGCGGCGGTGCGCCAGCTGGCCAGGCGATAGGTTTGGCGTTCAAGCAGCAGGTGCAGGCGCTTGAAGCCGGGTTCGCTGCGGCTGTCGAAGGCGTCCAGGGCCGACGCCAGGTCCGCGCCTTCACGCACCAGGCGCGCCAGTTCGGCGTGCAGGGGCAGGGCGTTTGCCAGTGGCTCAGGCGCCTCGCGCAGCGCGGTGAAATGCTCGGCCAGGGCCTTCAGCGCAGGCTCAGGGCTCTGCGCGAGGATCCAGCCATAATCCAGCGGGCAGATCGGGAAGCGGTGCTGATAGTGGGCGATCTGCAACAAGCCCGATTGCTTGTCGAACTGCAGCGGGATTTCGCCGTTCTTCAGCGCCGCGCCATAGTCGCTGCCAAGGAACGGTAGCAGCAACTGGCCGGCCAGCAGTGGGTCACTGGAGTGCCACTGGATGTCGAAGAACTCCGCATAGGGGCTGCGTCGGCCCCAGGCCAGCAAGCTCTGCCACCAGGGGTTGTCGGCGCCGCCCACGGCCATGTGGTTGGACACGGTGTCGAGGATCAGCCCCATGCCATGCTGGCGCAGCGCAGCCACCAGCCGTTGCAACGCTGCCTCGCCACCGAGCTCAGGGTTGACGCAGGTCGGGTCGACCACGTCGTAACCGTGGCGCGAGCCGGCGCGGGCCTTGAGGATCGGCGAGGCATACAGGTGGCTGATGCCCAGCTGGGCGAAATACGGCACCAGTGGCACGGCGTCATCGAGGCTGAAGTCGCTGTGAAATTGCAGGCGCAGCGTCGCTGTCAGTGGCTTCATCGGTCACGCTCCCAGGCTTGTTCGCGGGCCTGGGCCAGCAGTTCAAGGCGCCGTGCGGCGTCTTCGTCGTCGAGCAGTTGGCGCACCGGCGCGGCGAAGCGCCGGCGCCAGTTGGGGTGGCCGCTGGTGGTGCCGGGCAGGTTGGGCTGCTCGTCGCTGCCAAGCAGGTCTTCCAGCGGGATCAGCACCAACGGGGCGCGGGTGTGGCCGACGTAGCGGATGGCGGCATCGATCAGTGCGTCGTTGTCCGCTTGCGGGCCGTAGTTGGCTTCCAGGGTGCGGCGCAGGCCTTCGCACTCCTTCTGCCGTGCGTGGCGCCAATGCAATTCAGTGGCGGCGTCAATCAGTTGCAAGCGCTGGCTCCAGTCGATGTCGCGGCTTTGCAGCCAGCCGGCCAGTGGCGCCAGGTCGTGGGTGCCGGTGGTGGCCAGGGCGTCGTCCGGCCAGTCGAGGATCGGCTTGAAGTGGCCGGGCTGGGTCTGCTCGAAAGGCAGCACGCGCATGCCCAGCACGGCCTTGGCCGCCAGCTGCTCGCGCAGGCCTTCGGGCACGGTGCCGAGGTCTTCGCCGAGGATGATCGCCTGGTGGCGCACCGACTCCAGGGCCAGCAGGCGCAGCAAGTCTTGCAGCGGGTAGTCGAGGTAGGCGCCCTCGTCGGGCTTGCAGCCACGGGGGATCAGCCACAGCCGGCGCAGGCCCATCACATGGTCGATGCGCAGGCCACCGGCATGGGCCAGGTTGGCCCGCAGCATTTCGATGAAGGCGCGGTAGCCGTTGCGCTTGAGGCCCTCGGGGGAGAAGGCGCAGATGCCCCAGTCCTGGCCCGAGCGGTTGAGTATGTCGGGTGGGGCGCCGACCTTGAGGTTGGCCAGCAGTTCGTCCTGGCGGCTCCAGGCCTGGCTGCCGGCACCGTCGGCACCCACTGCCAGGTCGGCGATCAGGCCGATAGCCATGCCGTTGCTGCGCGCGGCGTGCTGAGCGCGTTGCAGGCTGCGTTCGGTCAGCCACTGGCAGAACGCGTGGAATTCGATCTTGGCTGGGTAGGCGTTGGCGAAGGCTTCGACTTCCGGGTGGTACGGGTCGTGCCAGGTGCTGGGCCAGTTGCGCCAGTCGGCGCCCAGGCCGTGTTCGACGGCTTGCGCCTGCAGCACTTCGAAGCGGCAGTGGTGTTCCAGGGCCTGGCCGCGGGCCTCACGGAAGCTGTCGAAGTCCTTGCGCAGCGGGTGGTCGGCCTGGCTGAAGTCCTGGTACAGCGCTTCAAGCAGGCGCAGGCGGGCGTCGGCGGCGCGGGGCCAGTCCACCAGCGGGCGCTGCTCCAGGTCTTCGAGCACCTGCTCCAGGCCACAGGCTTCGATCGCCATGCGCACGGCACGCTCGCCCAGCAGCGTGCCGGGGCTGGCGTACAGGGTGTTGAGCAGCAGGCGGCTGGACGGCGAGTAGGGACTGTAGTGTTGCTGGTCGGCGGCCGACAGGGCATGGATCGGGCTGATCGCCAGGGCATCGGCGCCGCGTTCGGCGGCGCTGCGCGCCAGTTGTTCCAGGGCCAGGCAGTCACCGTAACCACCATCGCCGCTGCGGCGCAGGCTGTAGAGCTGCACCGCCAGGCCCCAGCAGCGTGGCGGCGGTTCGCTGACGGCGTCGGCCAGGCTGTAGCAGCGCGGCGGTGCCACGGCGAGGGTGAAGCTGCGGTCGTTGATCTGCAACAGGTGATAGCCCACCGGCAGCCCGCCGGGCAGGTTGCCTTGGGCATCGAGGGTCAGGTACTGCAGGCGGTTGCTTTCCAAGGTACAGCGCACGGCGCTGCCCGGCGGGAAGTAGCGCCGCAAGGGCAGCGGCTGGTCAAGGTCGGCGGTGATCAGCGGGGGCAGGTGTTCGGCGTCCTCGGCGGCCTCCACGGCCTGCAGGCTGGCCTGGATGGCAGCCTCGTCGTCGGCGGGATGGCCCAGGCCTTCGAGGACCTTGCGCAGGACCTCGTCACTGACCTGCTGCGGCCGGTTGTTAGCGTCGATCCAGTCGCGGGCCAGCCCTACGCGGGCGGCCAGTCGGTGCAAGGCGGTTTCGCTCATGGGTGCTCCTGGCCAGGTGGAAACAGGCTGACCACGCAGCTGTAGGCGGACAGCGCAGTATCTGGGTGGGTGGTGTCGCTGCTGTCGAACAGGCGCCGTTCTGCGGCGGGCAGTGCCACTGCCTGCGGCGCGGCGGCCAGGTTCAGGTCGATGCGCAGGGTGCTGCCATCACCCAGGCGCCAGCGTGCGGTCAGGGCTTTGTCGCCCAGCACCTCCGCGCCCAGGGCGCGGCTGCCGGGCAAGTGGGGGATGATGTGACGCTGGCGCAGGTCGAGCAGCTGGTGGTAAAGGCCATGCCAGCCGGCGAGGACCTCCTTGTTTTGCGGCCGCGATGCCTCGAAGGTCTGCTGGGCATTGGGGTCGGGTATGTGTTCGCGCTGCTCGGCATCGGTGAACGCCTTGAAGTGGGCGAATTCGCCCCGGCGGCCCTCGCGCACGGCATCGGCCAACGCATCGTGGAAGTCGGTGAAGAACAGGAACGGCCGGCAGCTGCCATCGTCATCGCCCATGAACAGCAACGGGATCATCGGTGCCAGCAGCAACAGGCCGGTGGCCGCACGCAAGGCCGCTGGCGGGCACAGGCGGGTCAGGCGCTCGCCCAGGGCGCGGTTGCCGATCTGGTCATGGTTCTGCAGGAACAGCACGAAGGCACTCGGCGCCAGGTGCCCGCTGGGTTCGCCGCGTGGTGTGCCGTGGCGGTTGGCCTGGCCCTGGAACACGAAGCCTTCGGACAGGCAGCGGGCCAGTTTGTCGATGGGCTGTTCCTGATAGTCGGCGTAATAGCCTTCGGTTTCACCGGTCAGCAGCACATGCAAGGCGTTGTGGCCGTCGTCGTTCCACTGCGCATCGAAACCCTGTTCGAGCAGCGAGGCCTGGTTGTGCTCGTTCTCCAGCACCAGCCACACGTGCCGGCCAGGTTCGACGGCGGCGCGCACCCGTTGCGCCAGCTCGACCAGGAAGTCGGGCTGGTCGATGGCATGCACCGCATCCAGGCGCAGGCCGTCGCAGCGGTAGTCGCACAGCCACATCAGGGCGTTCTGGATGAAGTACTCGCGCACCTCGCGGCGGCGAAAATCGATGGCGGCGCCCCAAGGCGTCTGGCGGTCTTCGCGGAAGAACGGGCTGGCGTACTGGTGCAGGTAATTGCCGTCAGGGCCGAAGTGGTTGTAGACCACATCGATCATCACCATCAGCCCCTGGCCGTGGGCGTGATCCACCAGCGCGCACAGCTGCTCGGGGCTGCCGTAGCTGTGTTGCGGTGCAAAGGGCAGCACACCGTCGTAGCCCCAGTTGCGCTCACCGGGGAACTGGCCCAGCGGCATCAGCTCAATGGCGCTGATGCCCAGTTCGGCGAGCCTGGGCAGCTGCCGGGCGACGCCCTGGTAGCCTTCGAGCACGCCGACGTGCAGCTCCTGGATCACCGCTTCGTGCCAAGGCCGGCCTTGCCAGGGGTGCTGCCAGGCGTAGGCGCCGACATCCACCACCTGGCTCGGCCCATGCACGCCTTCGGGCTGATAGCGCGACGCTGGGTCGGCCACCTGCAGTGTGCCGTCGATGCGGTAGTGATAGCGGTCGCCGGCCTGGCACGCGGCAACCGCCGTGTACCAGCCGTCGTCTTCGGGCTGCAGCTCGATGGCGGGCTGCTGCTCCAGTTCCAGGCTCACGCTGCGCGCATCTGGCGCCCATAGGGCGAAGCGCGCCGACGTGGCGTCCAGGAGGTGTGCGCCATGTCTGTGCATCTTCGAACCCCGCTCAGTAATGGCTCAGGTGTGCCTGCTTGACCAGGTCCTCGTAGAGGCGGGCATAGGGTTCCACCGCCTGGCACCAGTTGAACGGCTGGGTCATCGACAGGCAGCGCATGGCATTGAGCAAGTCCTTCTTGCCATAGGTGTAGAAGGCGCGGCTCAGCGCTTCGCGGTAGCTCTCGACGGTCGACTCATCGAACAGGAAGCCGGTGACGCCATTCTCGATGGTGTCGGCCAGGCCGCCGGTGTTGCGCGCCACCGGCAGCGAGCCGAAGCGCTGGGCATACATCTGGCTCAGGCCGCAGGGCTCGTAGCGCGAAGGCATCAGCAGAAAGTCGCTGCCGGCGAACATGCGCCGGGCGTCGGTTTCGTTGAAACCGATGCGCACGCCAATGCGGCCAGGGTGACGCAGGGCCAGCTCGCGCATGGCCTGTTCTTCTTCCGGCTCGCCGCGGCCGATGATCGCGATCTGCCCGCCTTGCTCGACGATGTAGTCGGCAACGCCCAGGGTCAGGTCCAGGCCTTTCTGGTAGACCAGCCGCGAGACCACGGCGAACAGCGGCCCTTCGCACGGCTCCAGTTCGAACAGCTTGCGCACTTCGGCGGTATTGCGTGCCTTGCCGTCCCAGTCGTTGATGCTGAAGTTGTGCTGCAGGTGCTGGTCGGTGGCCGAGTCCCAGCTTTCGTCGATGCCATTGGGGATGCCGCCGAGCAGGCCTTGCTGGGCCTTGCTGGCCAGGAAGCCATCGAGCCCGCAGCCGAATTCCGGCGTGGTGATTTCCTGGGCGTAGGTGGCGCTGACCGTGGTGATGTGGCTGGAGTAGGCAAGGCCGGCCTTGAGGAACGACAGTTTGCCGTAGAACTCCATGCCTTCTTGCTGCATGGCATGGTCGGGGATAGCCAGCTCGGGGCTGCAGCCGCGGCTGTAGACGCCCTGATACGCCAGGTTGTGAATGGTGAACAAGGTTGGCGTGTTCAGCCCGCGCCAGTGCATGTAGGCCGGTGCCAGGCCGGCAGGCCAGTCATGCGCATGCACCACTTCGGGTTGCCAGTGGATCCTGCCTTCGCCTGCAGCAATCTCGGCTGCGGCCAGGCCCAGGCGGGCAAACCGGATGTGGTTGTCGGGCCAGTCGCGGCCGTTGTTGGCACCGTAGGGGGTGCCGTCGCGCTGGTACAGCTCGGGGCAGATCAGCACGTAGATGACCAGCCCGTCGGCCATGTCCATGCGGCCGATCTTGCACGGTGGCAGGGCCGCGTGGCCGCCGAGCTCGCCGACGATATGAATCGGGTTGTCGCTTTCCATCACCTGGCGGTAGCCGGGGATCAGCACCCGTACATCGTGCAGGTGCGCCAAGGCGCGCGGCAGCGCCGCAGAAACGTCGCCAAGGCCGCCGGTCTTGACCAGGTCGGCGATCTCCGAGGTGACGAACAGGATCTTGCGCTTGTTCGGGTTGTGCTGGCGCTGGGCGCCGGGTGCCGTGCCTGTCTTGGCGAAGTCCGGGGTGAGCGGATCGCGGTTGTCCGGGTTGAATGAATCTACGTGAGGCTCGACAGCGGCACTGATCATACTTCTCTCCGTCCCTAAGTGTTGGCAGGGTGCTGGCACCCTTGGTGTTATCTCGTGCGGGTTCTCTCTGATTCGATAGTTGCGTATAGCTATCCATGCCCCGAAGTCGTGCGCGCAGGCACAACGCGATCAGCATTCCGGCCGAAGGCGATTGGGCTGGTTGGGGTCGGGCCTTGCGAAGGAAGTCCTATTGCATTTGGCCTACTTAGTTGCTGACCCACCACCGTTTCCAAAAGTTCGACTTTTTTACGTCGCTCTTCCTCTGAGCAAATGGCGGGCCGAAACCTGAGTGTAGGAGAGCCGGAGATAAAAAGGTGACCCACTGGTCACTTTCGTTATGACGCGAGATAGACGCAAACGTTGGCGTGTGTGACCGGATATGAACAGGGCTGTTCGAGGGTGGGGCAAGGCTGTTTGACGCGTGCGCCATGGGGTGGCTGGCCAGCGTTTCATGCACCATGATGGGGCGGGATTTCAGCAGTGTGGGAGCGCGAAGCTCCCACTAGGGAAGGGGATGAATCAGAGGCTGACGATTTTGCCGTCGCCACGCGCCTGTTCCAGCAGCATGTGCAATTGAGCGACCTGCTGGCGCAGCTGGTCACGTTCGTCCTTCAACTTGCGCAGCTCATCGCGGCGCACGGAGACATAGAGGGTCTGGGTTGGAGTAGCAGGCATCAAGGTACCCATGAGCACACCTCGCGGTTTTGGCTGGTGACAGTTAAAGCGTAGACGCTTCACGCGGCGCGCATTCTGAATTCTTTCGCTGCCCATGGGAACTTTTTTGTTTAACGTTGTCACGCCGTTCGTCGCTGAACCCTCGGGCGCCGTGCTGGACTAATCTGAAAAGTTGAACTGTGTTTGTCATCCATTTCGTAAGGGGAGCATCGGCTCATGCAATTGGGAATCGTCGGGCTGGGCCGCATGGGCGGCAATATTGCAAGGCGGCTGATGCGCGCCGGCCACCGCACCGTGGTCCATGACCGTAACCGTGATGCCATCGTCGGGCTGGAAGGCGAGGGCGCCCAGGGTGCCCACGACCTTGGCGCGCTGGTGCAGAAGCTCAAGGCGCCACGCGCGGTGTGGGTGATGCTGCCGGCCGGTGAACCCACCGAGCAGACCATTGCCCAGCTGGCCGAGCTGCTGGAACCGGGCGATGCCATCATCGACGGCGGCAACACCTTCTATAAGGATGACATGCGCCGTGCGGCCGAACTGGGCAAGCGCGGCCTGCATTATCTGGACGTCGGCACCTCCGGCGGTGTGTGGGGCCTGGACCGTGGCTACTGCATGATGATCGGTGGCGAGACGGCGGTGTTCGAGCGCCTTGAGCCATTGTTCAAGGCACTGGCACCAGGCGTCGGCGACATTGCGCGCACCCACGGCCGCAGCGGTGAGCACGCCCGTGCCGAGCATGGTTATATCCATGCCGGCCCGCCCGGCGCCGGGCACTACGTGAAGATGGTGCACAACGGTATCGAATACGGCCTGATGCAGGCTTACGCCGAAGGTTTCGACCTGCTGCGCAGCAAGGGTGGCAACGAACTGCCGGAAGACCAGCGCTTCGACCTGAACGTGGCCGAGATCGCCGAGGTCTGGCGCCGTGGCAGCGTGGTCACCTCCTGGCTGCTCGACCTCACCGCCGATGCGCTGGTGGCCGACCCGCAGCTGGCGCAGTTCAGTGGCTCGGTGTCCGACAGTGGCGAAGGCCGCTGGACCATCGACGCCGCCGTCGAACAGGCGGTGCCAGTACCGGTGCTGTCCAGCGCGCTGTTCGCCCGCTTCCGCTCGCGCCAGCAGCAGGGCACCTATGCTGACAAGATTCTCTCGGCCATGCGCCTGGGCTTCGGTGGCCACGTCGAGAAAAAAGATTGATGACCAAACAGACCATTCCTGCTGCTCCGCCCTGCACGCTGTTCCTGTTTGGCGCCAACGGTGACCTGGTCAAGCGCCTGCTGATGCCGGCGCTTTACAACCTCAGCCGTGACGGTTTGCTCGACCGCAACCTGCGCATCGTCGGCGTTGACCACAACCCGGCCACGGCCGATGAATTCGCCGAGCGCCTGCATGCCTTCATGCAGGCGCGCGACAAAGGCGGCGAGGGCGCTGCCAAGTGCCTCGACGAAACGCTCTGGGCACGTCTGGCCAAGCACCTGGACTACCAGACCGGAGACTTCCTCGACCCGGCGACCTATGCGGCGTTGGCCAAGCGCATCGAGAAAACCCGCCACGGCAACGCCATCTTCTATCTGGCCACTTCGCCGCGTTTCTTCCCCGAGGTGGCTCAGCGCCTGGGCGAAGCCGGGCTGCTCGACGAGTCGGCCGGTGGCTTCCGGCGTGTGGTGGTGGAGAAGCCCTTCGGCACCGACCTGGCCAGTGCCGAGGCGCTCAACGCCTGCCTGTTGAAAGTGATGAGCGAGCGGCAGATCTACCGTATCGACCATTACCTGGGCAAGGAAACGGTGCAGAACATTCTGGTCAGCCGTTTCTCCAACGGCCTGTTCGAGTCGTTCTGGAACAACCACTACATCGATCATGTGCAGATCACCGCCGCCGAGACGGTCGGTGTCGAGACCCGCGGCGCGTTCTATGACACCACCGGTGCCCTGCGCGACATGGTGCCCAACCACCTGTTCCAGCTGCTGGCGATGGTGGCGATGGAGCCTCCGGCGGCGTTTGGGGCCGATGCCGTGCGAGGCGAGAAGGCCAAGGTGATCGGTGCCATCCGCCCCTGGACGGCGAAGATGGCCCTGAAGAACTCGGTGCGGGGTCAATACGTGGCAGGCAAGCAGGGCCGCAAGCCGCTGCCGGGCTATCGCCAGGAAAGCAACGTCGCCCCCGACAGCCAGACCGAAACCTACGTGGCGCTCAAGGTGATGATCGACAACTGGCGCTGGGCCGGGGTGCCGTTCTACCTGCGCACCGGCAAGCGCATGAGCGTGCGCGACACCGAGATCGCCATCTGCTTCAAGCCGGCGCCCTACGCGCAGTTTCGCGAGTCGGAGCTGGAGCGGCCCAAGCCCAATTACCTGAAGATCCAGATCCAGCCCAACGAAGGCATGTGGTTCGACCTGCAGGCCAAGCGGCCGGGGCCGGAGCTGGTGATGGAGAACATCGAGCTGGGCTTTGCCTACAAGGACTTCTTCAAGATGACCCCGGCCACCGGTTACGAAACGCTGATCTACGACTGCCTGACCGGCGACCAGACCTTGTTCCAGCGGGCCGACAACATCGAGAACGGCTGGCGCGCGGTACAGCCGTTTCTCGATGCCTGGGCCCAGGGCGGCGAGGTGCATGAGTACCCGGCGGGCGAGGATGGCCCTGAAGCTGGCACTGAGTTGCTGACTCGCGACAAGCGTGAGTGGCACAAGTTGGGGTGACGCCATACAGGAGGTGCAATGCCCGCCCACATCGAAGACTACGCCCTGCTCGGCAACTGCCGCAGCGCCGCCCTGGTCAGCCGCGACGGCTCGATCGACTGGTTGTGCCTGCCGCGCTTCGACGCCCCGGCGGTGTTCGCCGCACTGCTGGGCAACGAAGAGAACGGCCGCTGGCGCGTGGCACCCAGCGACCCCGTCGAGCACACCAGCCGCCAGTACCTGGGCGACACCCTGGTGGTGGAAACCACCTGGGTCACCGCCAGCGGCCGCGCCCGGGTGCTCGACTTCATGCCGCTGGACGAGGTCAACTCGGTGGTGCGCATCGTCGAAGGCCTGTCCGGCGAGACCAACTTCGAAATGGACCTGGTACTGCGCTTCGACTACGGTCGCAGCGTGCCCTGGGTAGAGAAAATCGACCCGCTGACGCTCAGTGCGGTGGCCGGCCCCGATCGCGTGATCCTGCGCAGCAGCGTGGTACCCCACGGCCTCGACCACCACACCGTCGCCCGTTTTCGCGTGGCTGCAGGCGAGCGCCAGATCTTCAGCCTGCGTCACCAGCCCTCGCATTTGCCGGTGCAGCCCGACTGCGACATCGACCAGGCCCTGCAACACACCCTCAGGCACTGGCAGGCGTTTGCCGACCGTTGCCCTGAAGTGGGCCCCTACACCGGCCTGGTGCGCCGCTCGCTGCTCACCCTCAAGGCCATGACCTACGCGCCCACTGGCGGCATCGTCGCAGCGGTCACCACCTCGCTGCCCGAACGCATCGGCCATGAACGCAACTGGGACTACCGCTTCTGCTGGCTGCGCGACGCCACCATGACCTTGCTGGCATTCATGAACCTCGGTTACTTCGATGAAGCCCAGGCCTGGCGTGAGTGGCTGCTGCGCTCGGTGGCCGGCAACCCCGAGCAGATGCAGATCATGTATGGCCTGGCCGGCGAGCGCGACCTGCAGGAGTACACCTTGCCGTGGCTGGCGGGCTACGAACACTCGCAGCCGGTGCGGGTCGGCAACGCGGCTTCCGAGCAGGTGCAACTGGATATCTACGGCGAACTGGCCGATGCCATGACCCAGGCGATCAAGGGTGGCCTGCCGCGCCACCCGCGCAGTGCGGCGATCTCCCGGCTGATCCTGCCCTATGTCGAGCGTATCTGGCGCGAGCCTGACGAAGGGCTGTGGGAAGTGCGCGGTGGCCGTCAGCATTTCGTCCACTCCAAGGTCATGGCCTGGGTCGCCTTCGACCGCGCGGCGGGTCTGGCCGACACCACCGAGGAAGGCAGCGAGCAGGGCCGACACTATCGGCAGGTGGCCGACGAGATTCATCGCGAGGTCTGCGCGCAAGGGCTCGATGCTGGCGGCCAGCACTTCGTCCAGGCCTATGGCTCGGCCGAGATGGACGCCAGCCTGTTGCAGATCGCCCTGACCGGCTTTCTGCCAGTGGAGGATCCGCGCTTTCAGCGCACCCTGGCGCAGATCGAGCAACGGTTGCTGAAGAACGGCCTGCTGCTGCGCTACGACAGCGACAGCTGCAGCGACGGGCTGACCCCAGGGGAGGGCACGTTCCTGGTGTGCTCGTTCTGGTTGGCCGATGTGTACGTGCTGCTGGGGCGCGAGGCCGAGGCCCAGGCGCTGTACGAGAAGCTCACCGGCCTGTGCAACGACGTCGGCCTGCTGGCTGAGCAGTACGACCCGGCCGGCAAGCGCATGCTCGGCAACTTCCCCCAGGCGTTCAGCCATATCGGCATCATCAACACGGCGCTGAACCTGCATCGGGCGCAATGCCCGGTGCGCGATCGGGCACGATGTGGCTAGCGAAGAATTTAGTGTGTGACGCATTGCGTCACACATGATACTTTGATTCGTGTGATGTATGGGGTCACACTATGCCGCACTCCCAAATGGACACGGCGAGCTACCCATGATCATCAGTTTTCGACACAAGGGACTGCGATTCTTTTACGAAACGGGCAACACCCGAGGTATTCAGGCCACTCATGCAAAACGCCTGAAGCGACAGCTGCAATTTCTGGAACGCGCCATCATCGCGCAGGACTTGAACCTGCCAGGTTGGCAACTGCATCCGCTCAAGGGGGAGCTGTCGGGCTTCTGGTCAGTGAGTGTTTGCGGCAACTGGAGGCTGATCTTTCGTTTCGTGGGTTCGGATGTCGAATGGGTCGATTACCTTGATTATCACTGAACAGGAGGGCTGATCATGCCTTTGCACAATCCGCCACATCCCGGCGAAACCTTGCGTGAGGATGTATTGCCAGCGCTCGGCCTGACGGTAAAGGCTTTCGCAACGCATCTGGGATTTTCTCGAGAAGCGCTTTCGCGGGTACTGCATGGCCGTGCGGCCATGTCGCCAGACCTGGCGCTGCGTCTGGAAATGGCAGGTATCAGTACCGCTCGGATGTGGCTCGCCATCCAGGCCGACTATGACATCTGGCAGGCCCGCCATCGTCAGCAGCCCGTCATCGCCCGGTTATTTCAGGCGGCCTGATTCAATCGGGGGAAAGTACCGGAGTAGACTAGGGCAACCCCCATTCGGCAAGGAGCACGCATGAGCGTTCGTGGCCACGATCGGCAGATCGACAACATCGAGTTCAACGTCAGCGACATCGCACGGAGCAAGGCTTTCTACGGTAGCGTGTTCGGCTGGCGCTTCACCGACTACGGGCCGACCTATACCGAGTTCAGCGATGGGCGCTTGACCGGTGGCTTCACCACTGGCGAAGCGGTGCGGCCGGGCGGGCCACTGATCATCCTTTATGCCGACGACCTGGAAGGCACGCAACAGCGGGTCGAGGCCGCCGGATCGACAATCAGTCGGGCTACCTTTGCCTTCCCGGGTGGTCGCCGTTTCCATTTCATCGACCCGGACGGATACGAACTTGCTGTGTGGACGGCCCAAGCCTGATGGCCAACCACAAGATCGAAATTCGCCGTCGCAATATCGAGAAGATCCTCGTCGCCGCAGAAAAGGTGTTTGCCGAAAAGGGTTATGGCGCCACCTCGATGGGTGACATCGCCGAGCAGGCCGAGCTGCCGCGTTCCAACCTGCATTATTACTTCAGTACCAAGGACGAGCTGTTCCGCGCAGTGCTGCAGGACCTGCTGGATGTGTGGAAGCAGGACGCGCTGTGCTTCGAGAACTTCGACGACCCGCGGGTGGTGCTGACCAGCTACATCCGCGCCAAGATGGGCCATTCGCGTTCACGGCCGCTGGGTTCGAAGATCTGGGCCGAGGAGATGCTGCATGGGGCGCCGGTGCTGGGGGTGAACCTGGCGGAGAGCCTTGTGCCGTGGGCGAAGCTCAAGGAGGACAAGATCCGTCGCTGGGTGACGGAGGGGCGCATCCTGCCGGTGGAGCCTTCGGCGCTGCTTTACATGATCTGGGCGTCGACCCAGCACTATGCCGACTTTGGTTACCAGGTGGCGTTGCTCAACGAAGGTGAGCCATTGTCCGACAGGGCGTTCGAAAGTGCGGTGCAGACGGTGACTTGTGTGATCTTGCGCGGGATCGGGCTGGAGCCATGAGTGAACGGGGCCGCTGTGCGGCCCCAATGGCTTCAACCAGCCTCGCGGTACGGGTTGCGCGGATCCTGCGTCCAGTTCAAGTAAGGCTTACCGGTATCCTGCGCGACCATCTCGATGCAGTTCTCCACCGGGCAGGTGATCTGGCACAGGTTGCAGCCCACGCATTCGTCCTCGATCACGCTGTAGGCATGTGTCCCATCAGCCTTCAAGGTGCTGGCAATCGCCTGGTGCGAAGTATCCTCACAGGCAATATGGCAACGCCCACAGCCAATACAGGCCTCCTGGTCGATATGCGCCACCGACTTGTAGTTGATGTCCAGGTACTTCCAGTCGGTGGTGTGCCCCACGGCCTGCCCGCGGAAAGCCTCAAGGTTGCGGTGGCCGTGCTGGTCCATCCAGCGCGCCAGGCCATCCTGCATGTCTTCGACAATGCGGAAGCCATGCAGCATCGCCGCCGTACACACCTGCACCGCACCGCTGCCCAGGGCGATGAACTCGGCAGCATCGCGCCAGTTGCCGATCCCGCCGATGCCGCAGATCGGCAACCCGCGGGTTTCCGGGTCGCGGGCGATTTCGGCGACCATGTTCAACGCAATCGGCTTGACCGCCGAGCCGCAGTAGCCGCCATGGGTACTCTGGTCGCCGACGATGGGGTGGGCGACCATGCGGTCCAGGTCGACGCTGGTGATCGAGTTGATGGTGTTGATCAGCGACACCGCATCCGCGCCGCCGCGATAGGCTGCCCGGGCCGACTGGCGAATGTCGGTGATGTTTGGCGTGAGCTTGACGATCACCGGCAGCGAGCAGTGCATCTTGCACCAGCGGGTGACCATCTCCACGTACTCCGGCACCTGGCCGACCGCCGCGCCCATGCCGCGCTCAGGCATGCCGTGGGGGCAGCCGAAGTTCAGCTCGATACCATCGGCGCCGGTGGCCTCCACCAGCGGCAGGATGAACTTCCACGACGCTTCCACGCACGGCACCATCAGCGACACGACCAATGCGCGGTCGGGCCAGTCCTTCTTCACCTGGGTGATTTCCCGCAGGTTGATCTCCAGTGAGCGGTCGGTGATCAGCTCGATGTTGTTGATGCCCTGCACCTGGCGGTTGGGGCCGTAGTGCGCGGAATAACGTGACGACACGTTGACCGCCGCCGGGTCCTCGCCCAGGGTCTTCCAGACCACGCCGCCCCAGCCGGCCTCGAAGGCGCGGACCACGTTGTAGGCCTTGTCGGTCGGTGGCGCGGAGGCCAGCCAGAAAGGGTTGGGTGCCTTGATGCCGGCGAATTCGATGGACAGGTCGGCCATTTACGCTGCCTCCACGTTGAGCATGAGTTGGGCATGGATGGCTTCGGCGGCCAGCTTGCCGTGTTGCACGGCCTGGACGGTGAGGTCCTGGCCCAGGGCGGTGCAGTCGCCACCGGCGTACACGCCTGGGAGGCTGGTGCGCAGGTTGTCGTCGACGCGGATGCGCTCGCCGTCGCGCGCCAGTTGCGCGGCGACCGGGTCGCCGAGGCTGGCGTCGTCGAAGCGCTGGCCGATGGCCTTGAAGATGGCGTCGGCGGCCAGCTCGAACGTTTCGCCAGTGTCGCGCAGGCGGTCGTCGGCCAGTTCGGTACGCATGAAGCGCATGCCACGCACGTGGCCGTCGTCATCAAGCAGCACGGCGTCGGGGCGGGCCCAGGTATGCAGGCGTACCTGGTTGGCCTTGGCGATGTCCTGCTCATGGCCAGTGGCGCCCATGTCGGCGAAACCGCGGCGGTACACCAGGTTGACGTCGCGGGCGCCCAGGCGGCTCATCTGCACGGCCATGTCGATGGCGGTGTTGCCGGCGCCGATCACCAGGCAGCGTTCGGCCAGTGGCAGTTGCGCAAGGTCGTCGGCCTGGCGCAGTTCACGGATGTACGCAGTGGCAGCCAGCAGGCCGGGGGCTTCTTCGTCGGCCAGGCCAAGCTGGCGCACGGCGTTCAGGCCCAGGCCGAGGAACACTGCGTCGTACTGGTCGCGCAACTCGCCCAGGCCAAGGTTGGCGCCCAGGCGCTGGCCGTGACGGATCTCGATCCCCCCGATGCCGAGCAGAAATTCCACTTCGCGCTGGGCGTAGTCATCGACCAGCTTGTAGCGGGCGATGCCGTACTCGTTGAGGCCGCCGGCCTTGTCGCAGGCCTCGTACACCACCACATCATGGCCGTGCATGGCCAGGCGATGGGCGCACGACAGCCCGGCGGGGCCGGCACCGACCACGGCGATGCGCTTGCCAGTACTGGGCGAGCGCTTGAACGGGTGCTCGCTGAAGTGGGCATTGTCCAGGGCGTAGCGTTGCAACTGGCCGATCAGTACCGGGGCGCATTCCTGGGCATTGTTGCGCACACAGGCTTGTTGGCAGAGGATCTCGGTGGGGCACACGCGGGCGCAGCTGCCGCCGAGGATATTGGCCGACAGTATGCGCTCGGCGGCACCTTGCAGGTTCTCGTCGCTGATGCGGTGGATGAACGAGGGAATGTCGATTTCGCTCGGGCAGGCGTTCACGCAGGGGGCATCGTAGCAGTACAGGCAGCGGGCGCTCTCGACGGCAGCCTGGCGGGCGGTGAGGGGCGGCGCCAGGTCGCTGAAGCGCTCGGCCAGTTGGTCGCTGCCGGCACGCGGGCGCGGCAAGTGGTTCAGGGCATCGATCACGGTTGTAGCCTCTCTTTTCTTTTTGGTTGTGGCAGTCAACGGCAATACGGCGCCGCCCGGCCTCTGAGGGCCGGTACGGCAATGCGGGTCAGGTCAGCGCTGAACGGGTGTCGGGCGCTGTTGCTCGGCGCGTCGGCCCAGCACCTCGTACACCGAGGGGTAGGCCGGGCGCTCCACGTAACGACCGGCGCCAGGCTCGGCGCGCAGGTCGCCATCGGCCCAGAGCACCTTGCCCTGGCTGATGGTGTGGCTGGGGATGCCGCGTACGGTGCGGCCTTCGAAGATGTTGAAGTCGACCCGCTGGTGGTGGGTCTGGGCGGAAATGGTGCGCGTGCCCTGCGGGTCCCACAGCACCAGGTCGGCGTCGGCGCCGACGCGGATGGCACCCTTGCGTGGGAACAGGTTGAAGATTTTCGCGGTGTTGGTCGAGGTCAGCGCGACGAACTCGTGCAGCGACAGGCGCCCGCTGTTGACCCCGGCGTCCCACAGCACCGCCATGCGGTCTTCGATGCCGGCCGTGCCGTTGGGGATGCGGCTGAAGTCGTTGCGGCCCATGGCCTTCTGCTCGGCGCAGAAGCAGCAGTGGTCGGTGGCGGTGGTGTGCAGGTTGCCCGATTGCAGGCCGCGCCACAGCGCCTCCTGGTGCTCGCGCGGGCGGAACGGCGGGCTCATCACATAACCGGCGGCGGTCGCCCAGTCCGGGTGGCGGTAGACACTGTCGTCGATCAGCAGGTGGCCCGGCAGCACTTCGCCGTATACCGGCTGGCCTTTGGCCCGGGCGTAGGTGATTTCGTCCAGCGCTTCACGGCTGGAGATGTGTACCACGTACAACGGTGTGCCAATGGTCTCGGCAATGCGGATGGCGCGGCTGGCGGCTTCGCCTTCGACTTGCGAAGGGCGCGACAGCGGGTGCGCTTCCGGCCCGGTCAGGCCCTGGGCCAGCAATTTTTGCTGCAGGTGGTAGACCAGCTCGCCGTTCTCGGCGTGCACCGTGGGCACGGCGCCCAGCTGCAGGCAGCGCTCGAAGCTGGCCACCAGGGTGTCGTCGGCCGCCATGATGGCGTTCTTGTAAGCCATGAAGTGCTTGAAGCTGTTGACCCCATGTTTGCTGACCAGCTCGCCCATTTCTTCGGCGACTTGCTCGCTCCACCAGGTGATGGCGACGTGGAAGCCGTAGTCGGATGCACTCTTCTGTGCCCAGCCGCGCCAGGTGTGAAAGGCCTCCAGCAGCGATTGCTGCGGGTTGGGGATGACGAAGTCGATGATCGAGGTGGTGCCACCGGCCAGCCCTGCGGCGGTGCCGCTGAAGAAGTCCTCGCTGGCGACCGTGCCCATGAAGGGCAGCTGCATGTGGGTGTGCGGGTCGATGCCGCCGGGCATCAGGTAGCGGCCGCTGCCGTCGAGGATCTCGCAGTCGGTCGGGGCTTCGAGGTCTTTGCCGATGGCGCGGATCTGGCCATCGACACACAGCACATCGGCGGGATAGCTCTCTTCATGGGTAACCACGGTGGCGCCACGGATCAACAGGGACATGCCGTCTTCCTCGCAGGCTGACCGGTCTGTGCCGGTTCTTGAAGTTGTTATGTGCCAGGGGCTGAAGGCGGCGTGTTAATCCTGTCAGGCCTGACAAGATTGGAATTTAGATGCAGTTTCAGGATTGTTCAAGAAAATAATTTATATGCTTATAGCTCTAATAACTAATTGATAATTAACGATTAATTGTTGAAATCACCAAAATGGTGAGGCCTTTCACCATTTTGACGCACTTGACAAGAAGCCAAATTGGTCAAGATTTTCCATGCAAAATCAGCTGCTTGATTACTGGCTTCGAGGCGCAGGCCGCGCCGTTGAAAAACCAGGCTGCACCAGTTTGAAACCTGTTGCAGGGGCCAAGGCCGGCCCAAGGCGGCGCAAGCGCCAGGCGAGGGGATAACCGTGCCCGCGCCTGCCGCGCAACAATGCTATGCAGATCAGTTGTTTACCTCCGGTCGGTGGCGGCCGGCCGGGTAGGCGCAAGCCAACCCGGCACGCAATTTGAGTACGGCCACAACCGCCAGGCCGGGCCGGAGGAGCAGTACTGGTGGTGTGTGTACTCCGGCCATCGCGTTAGCCCGATGAGCAAACAACTAGAAGAAATCTGGAGAAGGCCCCATGCAACAGAGCAGATCGGAAGTGATCGAGCAGGCAGGCCTGTTCGAGCTGTCCGCAGGCAGTGACGTCCTCGACAGCCCGCGCTACAACCACGACATCGCGCCGACCAAGGTGCACCAGCGCACCTGGAACAAATGGCACATCACCGCGCTGTGGGTGGGCATGTCCATCTGCGTGCCCACCTACACCCTCGGCGGCGTGCTCACGGCTTACTTCGGCCTGAGCGTGGGCGAGGCGCTGCTGGCGATTCTGCTGGCCAACCTCATCGTGCTGATCCCGCTGACCCTCAACGCCTTTCCGGGTACCCAGTACGGCATCCCGTTCCCGGTGCTGCTGCGCTCGTCGTTCGGCATCCTCGGCTCCAACGTACCGTGCCTGATCCGCGCGGTGGTGGCCTGTGGCTGGTTCGGCATCCAGACGATGTTCGGCGGCCTGGCCATCCACCTGTTCCTCGGCTCGATCTTCGACGGCTGGAAGGCGCTGGGCGGTACCGGCGAGGTGATCGGTTTCATGATCTTCTGGGCGCTGAACCTGTGGGTGGTGCTGCGTGGTGCCGAGTCGATCAAATGGCTGGAAACACTGTCGGCACCGCTGCTGGTGGCGGTCGGTTTCGGCCTGCTGTTCTGGGCCTTGCCGCACATGTCGATGAGCGAACTGCTGGCGCAGCCACCCAAGCGCCCGGAAGGCGCCAGCGTGGTCGGTTACTTCTGCGCCGGGCTCACTGCCATGGTCGGCTTCTGGGCTACCTTGTCGCTGAACATTCCGGACTTCAGCCGTTATGCGAAAAGCCAGAAGGACCAGATTCTCGGGCAGATCTTCGGCCTGCCGCTGACCATGTTCCTGTTCGCCTCGCTGGGCGTGGTGATGACCGCAGCCTCGGCATCGCTGGTGGGCGAAACGGTGTCCGACCCGGTCACCCTCATCGGCAAGATCCACAGCCCCGGCTGGGTGGCGCTGGCCATGGCGCTGATCGTGATCGCCACGCTGTCGACCAACACCGCCGCCAACATCGTCTCGCCGACCAATGACTTCCAGAACATCGCCCCGCGCCTGATCGGGCGCAGCCGCGCGGTGTGGCTGACCGGTTTCATCGGCCTGGCGCTGATGAGCCACGAGTTGCTGAAGAAACTGGGCTGGATCGTTTCTGACCTGAGCCTGGAGAGCGTCTATTCCAACTGGTTGCTGGGCTACTCAAGCCTGCTCGGGCCGATCGCCGGGATCATGGTGGTGGACTACTTCCTGATCCGCCGCCAGCGCCTGGACCTGGCCGGGCTGTACCGCGACGACGTGTACCCAGCATGGAACTGGGCCGGTTTCGTCGCGTTCGCCTTCCCGGTGGCATTGACCGTGCTGGCCATCGGCAACAGCAGTTTCAGCTGGTTCTACGATTATGGCTGGTTCACCGGGTCGCTGCTGGGCGGGGCGCTGTACTACGCCCTGGGCGGTATGGCGGTGCGCGGGCCGGCGATCGCGCCAGTGCAAACCAATAAAAATGCCTGAGGAGAAACACCATGAGCCAATCCCAGCATGTCCTGAAATCCACCGAGCGCCACGTCGACGGCGCACGCCTGTGGCAATCGCTGATGGAGCTTGCCCGTCTCGGCGCCACCGCCAAGGGGGGCGTGTGCCGGCTGGCCCTGACCGACCTTGACCGCCAGGCTCGCGACCTGTTCGTCCAATGGACCGAGGCTGCCGGTTGCAGCGTCAGCGTCGATGCAGTGGGCAACATCTTCGCCCGCCGCCCGGGGCGTAACCCCAAGTTGCCACCGGTGATGACCGGCAGCCATATCGACACCCAGCCAACCGGCGGCAAGTTCGATGGCTGTTTCGGCGTGATGGCCGGGCTGGAAGTGCTGCGTACCCTCAACGACCTGGGCATCGAGACCGAGGCCCCATTGGAAGTGGTGGTGTGGACCAACGAAGAAGGCTCGCGTTTTGCGCCCTGCATGATGGGGTCGGGTGTGTTCGCCGGCAAGTTCACCCTGGAAGAAACCCTGGCCAAGCGTGATGCCCAGGGCGTGTCGGTCGGCGAGGCGCTGAACGCCATCGGCTATGCCGGCCAGCGCGCGGTGCTCGGGCACCCGGTAGGCGCCTACTTCGAAGCGCATATCGAACAGGGGCCGATCCTTGAGGACCAGGCCAAGACCATCGGTGTGGTGCTCGGTGCCCTCGGGCAGAAGTGGTTCGACCTGACCCTGCGCGGCGTCGAAGCCCACGCCGGGCCGACGCCGATGCACCTGCGCAAGGACGCCCTGGTGGGCGCCGCAGCCGTGGTCGAAGCGGTCAACCGCACCGCCCATGCGCATCAGCCGCACGCCTGTGGCACGGTCGGTTGCCTGCAGGCCTACCCCGGCTCGCGCAACGTGATCCCGGGGGAGGTGCGCATGACCCTGGACTTCCGCCATCTGGAAGGCGACCAGCTGGATGCGATGATCGCCGAAGTGCGCGCGGTGATCGAGGCGACCTGTGCCAAGCATGGCTTGAGCCATGAACTGATCCCCACGGCAGACTTCCCGGCGCTGTACTTCGACCGCGGTTGCGTCGATGCCGTACGCCAGTCGGCGCAAGCACTGGGGTTGCCGCACATGGACATCGTCAGCGGGGCAGGGCATGACGCGATCTTCCTGGCCGAGTTGGGGCCGGCGGGGATGATCTTCGTGCCTTGCGAGAATGGCATCAGCCACAACGAGATCGAGAACGCCACGCCAGAAGACCTGGCGGCGGGTTGTGCCGTGTTGCTGCGGGCCATGCTGGCGGCGTCGGAGGCGATCGCCAGCGGGCGGCTGGCGGCATAGCAACGCTCTGACCGGGGCCGCAAAGCGGCCCCGGCGATCTCAAGGCGAAACGGCCACCAGGCACCCATCACGCCCGATATGGTAACGCTGCAGGTCCTGCGCCAAGGTCAGATGCCCGCTGTAGTGAGCCAACGCTTCATCACGCACATCATCGATGCACGGGCTGCGCTTAGGATCCCCCTGATACCGCGCACTGAAATGCGTCAACACCAGATTACGCACCCCGGCCGCTTCAGCAAACTGCGCCACTGCCGCCGCCGTGCTGTGGCCAAACGTATTGCCACTGCGCTCGACGATGGGCCGGGTATAGGTTGCCTCATGCACCAGCACATCTGCGTCCCTGGCGGCCTCGGCAAGTAATTCCGGGTTGTCGTTATCGCCACAGACGATCACCCGCCGCGGTGGTCGAGAGGCTTTCAGGTAGTCTCGCGGCTCAAGCTGCTGCCCGTCATGCTCGACCGCCAGGCCCTTGGCCAGGTCACCCCACAACGGCCCACGCGGGATCCCTTCGGCCTCCAGCCGCTGAATGTCCAGGCGTGGTTCAGGGTTGAGTTCGGTAAACACGAAGCCAACGCTCGGCACTCGGTGCGACAGCTGCACGGTACTGACCTGGATGTGCTCGCTGTGCCAGTGCCCCAGGTGCTCGACCGGCAACAGGCGCAGTTCGAACGGCAGGTAGGTTTCGCTCGCCGCCAGGCTCAGGCGCACCCAGTCCTGCAAGGCGGCGGGCAGGATCAGGTCCAGTGGTTCGCTGCGCCCGCCCATCCCGGCACTGGCCAGCAGCCCCGGCAGGCCGAAGCAATGGTCGCCATGCACATGGGTGATGAAGATGCCGCGCAAGTCACGTACCGAGAGCGAACTGTGCAGCAGCTGGTGTTGAGTGCCTTCGCCGCAATCGACCAGGTACCAGTGTTTGCCGCTGGCTTCGATGACGGCGGTGGCGCTGACATTACGGGCTTTGGTGGGCACCCCGGAGGAGGTGCCCAGAAACTGCAGGTCCAATGTTTTGCTCCATGCGTGGGGGAGCCACACCTTAGACGGAATGCTGCAGGGCGTCGATGCTCAGGGCTCGGCAGGGGCGTCCTGACGCCAGATCAGCTTGCTGGTGTCGTAGCCCTGCTTCTGGGCCAGCGCCAACAGCTGGTCGCGGGTCTGGTCGGTGATTGCCGGCGTGCGCGACAGCAGCCACAGGTATTCGCGGTTGGGGTGGCCGACCAGTGCCACGCGGTAGTCCTTGTCGTGGTACAGCACCCAGTACTCGCCCTTGGTCAGCCCCGGCGCCAGGCGGCTGAACCAGTTGTCGAAGCGCACCCAGAGCTTGTCGGTACGGCCCGGCACCTGGGCTTCGGCGATGCCGCGGGCTTCGTTCAATGCGCCGTCCTTTTCCTTGCAGCGGTTGGTCACGTCGATGCGGCCATCCTCGCGCAAACCGTAATGGGCTTCGGACTGCACGCAGTTGCGCTGGAAGAACATCGGCAGGCGCGCCAACTCGTACCAGGTCCCCTGGTAGCGGTGCAGGTCGACCTGTTCGGTGGTCGGTGGCGCGTGGTGATCGTCGTTGGAACCGACGCAGCCCATCAGGGCCAGGGTCATGCAGGAAAGCATAAGGGCCTTGCGCATCGCCATGGCAAACCTCCTGTCAGCGAGTGTGGGGCTACTTTTGATTGGATGCGGGTAGGGTGTAAAAGTTGTATTGGTTCGCTTTGGCATTTGCAGGAGGGTGTCAGAAATTTTGTGTTCGGGCATAACATGAGTAAGAGGTGCATGTATGCCAACCAAAAAGAAACCCTTGCGTGACCTGCCCAAAATCCCCAAAGAGCTGCTGGA
>NZ_JBDJMM010000013.1:0-161447 GCF_039673865.1 Pseudomonas sp. TWI628
GCGCAGGCTGGCGGCATTCACCGCGCCCTGCAGTTCGGTGATGGCTTGCTTGAGCGAATCCCGCATCTTCAAGCCGGCGTCTTCACTGGTGATGAACTTGCTCAAGGCGCTATAGAGCTTCTCGCTGTCGTTCCAGTTGGTCGGCTCGGTCTGGGAGAAACTTGGTAACAGCGCCGCCATCAGGGGGCCGTCGCGTAATAGCAGGGCGCGGTAGGGTGGACTGCTGGGGTCTTGCAGCCACTTCAACCACAGCGCTTCGCTGCTGCCTGGGGCTGGCTCAGGGTTGGTGGACGGCGCCTCGGTGATGCCGCCGGCCAGGCACGCAGCGATGGTCTTGCTGTAGGCGATGCCCGATTCGCGGTCCCGGCCGTCGTAGTCGTGTCGTTCGATGAGGGTGAAGGCCGCACTCTCGCAGAGTTTCACGTAGGTGCCGGCATGCCGGTCGATGAAAGCCTGGAACCGGGCCTCCTCTTGTTCATACTCCGCATGGAATGCCGCGCGCCGGGGTTCGTCGTAGCGCTCTTCGAGTTTTTCATCACTCTCGCGCTGGCGCATCTCTATCACGCGCTGACGCTCTTTCTCAGGATCGACGAACACCGGCGGCCCGTCGCCAGTCGGTGGCTCGAACGTCATGGGTACCTTCTGCGCCGCCCACTCACGCTGGGTAGCGCGAATGATCTGCAGAATCTGCGACGTCTGCAGCTGATAGGCGCGCAGCGGGGCCTCGCGCCAGGCCTGGCGCTTGACCACCCAGTTCAGGCGCTGGTGGTTGTACTCCTGGACCAGCCCGACAGTATCGTCGAGCACCACCGCCAGCACGCCGTTTTCCAGCTGGTACCGGGCCATGGCGTTGACCAGGTAACCGCGCAGGGCAGTCTTGCGCAGGAAGCGGCTGTGAAAACCATGGGCACTGTCGAACGGCCCGTTCAGTTGCTGGGCATATTCGAAGACCTGGCGGTCGACCTGGAGGTTGTCCGGGGTCATGGCCAGACCCAGCAGTTCGGGGTGCTTGCGCGCCTGGGTCAGGTCCAGGCCCTCGAAGCGCTGCGCAGGCGCTTGGCCACCCTTGTAGGCATCAAGTACGCTGGCCGGCCAGGGATCGCTGGAAAAGGCCAGCCAGGCCGAGCCGTAGGTATCGGTGTCGATGTTGAGGAAGGACGACGGGATGTCGTGGTCCTCATGTACACAGCGTTCGGGCAGCGACGGTGGCGGCCCCGGATTTGGCTCGTAGGGAAGAAAGTGGCGCAGGTGGCCTTGCGCGGTGACTTCGTAGGCGTGCCAGATACGCTGGTCGAGCAGCACGTAGAGGTAGCCGCTGCGCAAGGTGCGCAGGCCCATCCGGGTTTGCGTGACGGGGTCACTGCCGGGACGGGTATCGGGTACCACGGCGCGGCGCAGGGGAAGGATGGGTAGGCCCTGGCGCTGGCAGGCTTTGCACGGGGTAAGGAGGAATTCGACTTCGGCGACGGCGTTGGCAATGTCTTGAGAAATGCTCATGAGGGATTTCAGGCTCGATCAAGATAAGCCTGCACACTAACGAGGAATCAATTCTCAGAGGAGTTGAGCGCTTCCTAAAACATTGTAGGAACTTTCGCCCAGATATTTGCCTTTTGCTGCAACCGCTGATTCAGCTTCTGCACGCTGATGCATGCCGCTTTCGATGACCCTGCAGAGCCACCCGATCCTCATGTTGATTCATCCGGCAAGGGAGGCCCCACTGGTAGATGCAAAGTGAATGTCAAAACGCGCTTGATAATGATTAGTTAGTTGAGGGTCTGCCCAGTTGCGCTACGCTGGAAAAGCATTGCCATGGCGCTTCACCTGCCCGCAGGAGCGCAACATGAACTTCCTTATCGAACAGGCCAGCGTACAAGGACGGCCAAGCTGGCTGGTGCATGCCTGTGGCATGACCTTCACCTTTCCCACCCAGGATTCGGCGCACGACTTTGCCAGCAAATTGGCAGAGCGGGTCGACACCCCCCATCAATTGCCGGCGCAAACACTGACGTACTGGAATGCGCAGCCTGCTCGTTTGAAACATGGCCTGCGTCAGTTCAGAGCAACCCAGAGGGGCAGCGTATGAGTGGACGTGCACTGGAACCCATCGATCGCATTACCGAAGTAATGTTTGGCCTGTTGATGGCCACCACCTTCACCGGCACGCTGAGCGTGGCCACGGCCGGCCGGGAAGATGCCCGCCTGATGCTGATCGCGGCCTTTGGCTGCAACCTGGCCTGGGGTTTGGCCGATGCGGTGATCTACCTGTTGCGCACCTGGACCGAGCGGACCCACAGCCGGACCTTGCGGGCCCGGCTGCTCGCCGATGAACAAGGGCAGGAGGGGCGTCGGTTGATTGCCGATGCATTGCCGGCGCGTATCGGCGAAGTGGTGGACGAAAACGGGCTGGAGCTGCTCAGGGTCCATCTGCTGCGCAACGGCCAGCAACCGATGCCGGCGCGGCTTGGCCTGCAGGATTTCAAGGCGGCACTGGCGACCTTTCTGCTGGTGGTGCTGGCGACCTTCCCGCTGGTTATCCCGTTCCTGCTGATTGCCCACACCGGCACCGCCATTCGCGTGTCGAACCTGGTCGCCCTGATCATGCTGTTCCTCGCCGGCTGGCTGCTGGCGCGCTACTCCGGTGGGCGCCGAGTGCTCACGGGAGTGATCATGTCGCTGATCGGGGTGGCGCTGATCCTTGCCATCATCGCCCTCGGTGGCTGAGTCAGGCGTCAGTATTTGATGTCCCGGGCGCGTTCGCGACCTTGCTGTTTGGTGTGGCGTTTGTCCTGGCGGCAACCGGCGTTGCTCTGCTGGTCGGCGTGGCGGCAGTCCTGCTTGGTCTGGCGCGCACCCTGGCGGGTTTCCTGGCGTACTTCGCGTGCTTGCTGGCGCCGTTCGGCGCGGTCGGTAACGGCCGCCCAACCCTGCAACGTCGTGGCACACAACAGCACCGCCAGACAAAAACGATAGGCTCTTGAAGTTGCCATGATCGGGCCTCCTGCTGGGTGGGTTGCTGCGAAGCGGTCAGGGCATGTTTAGTACAGTTGCGTTTCGATAGGCGATTTAGATTTAAAGGCAGTAAGCCTAGTTGCCATTAGTGCGTTGAAATCCAATACACAAAAGTGGTCGAAAATGGCGCCTTTGCTACCCTTACCGCACGGCAGCGACTGCCCGGTTTGCAACTCACCCTTTTCACGCGGTATGGCCAGATGGGGAATGCGATGCGCATGCCATTGTTATGCGTCTTGTCGGTCGTGTTGTGCCTTAACGGTGTTGCCAGCCTGGCGCTGGCCGAGGATGTACCGGCGCCCGACCCGGCGCCTGCGCAAGCCAAGCAGGCGGTGTTCAACCCGGAGCAGCTCGACCAGATGCTCGCGCCGATTGCCCTGTATCCCGATCCGCTGCTGGCCCAGGTGCTGATGGCGTCGACCTACCCGGGCGAGGTGACCGAGGCAGTGGCCTGGTCCAAGGCCAACCCCAAGGCCCAGGGCGATGACGCGGTCAAGCAGGTGGCCAACCAGACTTGGGACCCAAGCGTGCAGTCGCTGGTGGCGTTCCCGCAGGTGCTGGTGGTGCTCGGCCAGGACCCGGTCTGGGTCCAGCGCCTGGGGGACGCCTTCCTGGCCCAACCCGATGACGTGATGGCCGGCGTCCAGCGCCTGCGCCATCAGGCCCAGGCGGCCGGTAACCTGACCAGCAACCAGTACCAGAACGTCACCGTGCAGGCCGCGCCCGCAGCGGCCCCGGCACAGGCCAGCTCAGGTGGTTCGCAGAGCGCGCCGGCCAGCAGCGCCTCGACCAGCACCATCATCATCCAGCCTGCCGACCCGCAGGTGGTGTACGTGCCCACCTACAACCCGACCACCACCTACGGCACCTGGGCCTATCCGGCCTCGCCGCCGGTGTTTTACCCACCGTCGCCTATGTACTACGCGGGCACCGCGCTGATGGCCGGGCTGGCGTTCGGCGCCGGCGTGGCAATCATCGACTCGGTGTGGGGCGATTGCGACTGGAACAACGGCGATGTCGATATCGACGTCAATCGCTACAACAATATCAACGGCAACAACCGCATCACCAACAACCAGAACAAGTGGCAGCACAACCCCGCGCACCGCGATGGCGTGCCATACCGCGACAACCGCAGCCGCCAGCAATACGGCCGCCAGCTTGATGGGGCCAGCCAGCGTGCGGCGTTCCGTGGCGATGATGCCCAGCGTGCCCAGGCCCGGGATCGCGCCCGCAGCTCAATGGACCGTGCAGGTATCGAGCGCCCGGCTACCAGCAACCGCGAAGCCCGCGACAGCGCACGCCAGGCCCGCGCCGAAGGCGGTGTTGGCAATCGCATGCAAGGTGCCAACGACAACGCACGCCCTGCCGATCGCCGCGCAGAACCGCGCAACGCGCGTGAAAACACCCGCGACAATCAGCAGGCGCGCAACCAGGTCAACCAACGTCGCCAGGGTGAAGGGCAGGGCCGTCAGATCGCGCAAAACCGACCGAGTAACACGGCAGGCCGGGCCCGCAACAATGCCTTCGACGGCGTGCGCTCACCGTCGCGTACCACGGCGCAGGCCAACCGCGGTCGTACCAGCCAGTCGTTCGCCCAGCGCCCCAGCGCCTCGCGCGCAGCGGGGCAGCAGGTATCCAGGCCCAGCGCCCCGGCGCGTCGCGGTGGTGGAGGTGGCCGTCGATGAACACCAAGACAACCCTTGCTGCGTTGCTGATCGGCCTGGGCATGGCCTGGACAAACCTGGCCACGGCGCAGGAGGCCTTCCCGACGCCGGAGAAAGCCGTCGAATCGTTCGTCCAGGCACTGGGCGTCGAGCACGCCGACGAAGCGCGCCTGACCCAGTTGCTCGGTGAAGACTGGCGCACCTACATCCCGCGTGAAGGCGTGCAGCGCAGTGACGTCGATGCCTTCCTGGAGCAGTACAAGGCCGAGCATCAGATCGACAAGCAGGGCGACAACAAGGCCATCCTCGCCGTGGGCCCTGAGCACTGGACCTTGCCTATCCCCTTGACCAAGTCTGCCAACGGCTGGCGCTTCGACCTCAAGGCCGGCAGCGCCGAAATCCGTGCCCGGCGCATTGGCCGAAACGAACTGGCCGCATTGCAGTCGGTGCTCGCCTATCACGACGCGCAGATGGACTACGCCTCCAAGGACCGCAACGGCAACGGCGCGCTGGAATATGCCCAGCAGATCTTCAGCACGCCCGGCAAGCATGACGGCCTGTTCTGGGCAGACGAAGAGGGCGGCGAGATCAGCCCGCTAGGGCCGCTGTTCGGCAAGGACGTGGTGGGTGATGACTGGTACGGCTACCACTTTCGCATCCTCGATGGCCAAGGCCCGTCGGCACCGGGTGGTGCCTACAGCTACCTGATCGGCAACCAGATGAGCCGCGGCTTTGCCCTGGTCGCCTGGCCGGCGAAGTACAACGATAGCGGCGTCATGAGCTTCATGATCAGCCATGACGGGCAGGTGTTCGAAAAAGACCTGGGGCCGCAGGGCGACAAGGTTGCCAAGGCCATGAAACGCTTCGACCCGGATGACAGCTGGAAAGAGGTAGACGTCAGCGCCAGCCCATGACGGCCGGCGCGCGCACCGCCAACGGCAGGCTGAGTGAAAACTACCCGGTGCTGTTCCGCTTTGGTGCGCGTCTGCCTCAAGACAGGTCTGGTCGCACAGTTTTCATTCGGCAATCAGGTAAAAGAGTGTGCAGGTTGAACATGGAAGATTGTGCCGATTGCCTGTAAATTTCCCGTTTTGCGCGCGTGGCAAAAGCGGCCCGCATATTGCTCCCCTAGTCGCAACGACAACCCGGAGCACCGTGCCATGAGCTCACCCACCGAATTCCCGCTATGCGAAGCCCCATCCTCATCGCGCAAGGGGCTGCTGCCCATTGCCATGGTGCTGTTCAGCTTCACCTTCTTCACCGGCACCATGTTCGCCGGCGGCAAGCTGGGCATGGCCTTCAACTTCGTTGACATGCTGTGGGTCGCCGCCATCGGCAACACGCTGCTGGCACTGTATGCTGCGGCCCTGGCTTTCATCGCCTCGCGCAGCGGCTTGAACACCGTGCTGATGGGGCGCTTCTGTTTCGGCGAGGCGGGCAGCCGGCTTTCCGACTTCCTGCTGGGCTTCGCCGAACTGGGCTGGTACGCCTGGGGCACCGCGACCGTGGCGATCGTGCTGGTCAAGCTGTTGGGCCTGGCGGGTGGATTCACCGTGCCCCTGATGGTGCTGTTCGGCCTGGGCTTCAGCATCACCGCGATCATCGGCTTCAAGGGCCTGGACCTGTTGTCGCGGGTATCGGTGCCGTGGATGTTCGCGTTGCTGGTGGTGTCGATGTACATCGCCACCGCCGATGCCGGCGGCTTTGCCGGCCTGGCGGCGGTGGTGCCCCATGAAACCATGACCTTCTCGGCCGCGGTGACCATGGTCTTCGGCACCTTCGCCAGCGGCGCCACCCAGGCCACCAACTGGACCCGGTTGTCGCGCAGCGGGCGGGTGGCGGTGGTGGCCAGCATGGTCGCCTTCCTGCTCGGCAATGGCCTGATGGTAGTGGCCGGGGCCTGGTGCGCGATGGTCTACCAGCAGGCCGACATCGTCGAAGTGATGATGCTGCAAGGCCTGTCGTTCGCGGCGGTGGTGATGCTCTGCCTGAACCTCTGGACCATCCAGGGGCCGACCATCTACAACGTCTCGGCCGCTGCCTGCCACCTGCTGCGCAGCGAGCGTCGACGCACCGCCACGCTGGTGGCGGCGGCGGTGGGCATCGTGCTGGCGATTGGCGGAATGTATGAAATGCTGATCCCGTTCCTGGTGCTGCTGGGTTCGATCATTCCGCCAGTGGGCGGAGTGATCATGGCGGACTTCTGGTACCGCCACCGCGGCCAGTACCCGGCGCTGGCTTCGGTGCAGCTGCCGCGCTACAACCTCATGGGGCTGGGCGCCTATGCGCTGGGTGCGGTGCTGGCCTACGCCTCGCCCTGGGTCGCGCCGCTGGTGGGCATTGGCGCCTCGGCCCTGTGCTACATGGTCATGCTCGAACTCAGCGGCCGGCGCCGGGCGCTGGGCCAGGCAGGCGTCGAGCCGTGAGCCTGGCGCTGGACGAGATCCTGCACCTCCCGGGCCTGCAGGAGATGGCCGTGCGTGCCGGCGCACGTAACCTGCAGCGTCGGGTGCGCTGGCCCTATGTGGCGGAGAACGAAGGCATCGCCGAGTGGGTGATGGGCGGCGAACTGGTGTTCGTCACCGGCATCAACCACCCGCGTGGCGAGGGCAACCTGCTGAGCCTGGTCGAGGACGGCGAGGCTGTAGGGATTGCCGGGCTGGTGATCCTCACGGGCGGCACCTTCATCCAGACCATCCCGCCAGCAGTGATCGCCCGTGCCGAGCAACTGGGCCTGCCACTGATCGAGCAGCCCTATGCCTTGAAGATGGTGATCGTGACCCACCTGATCGGCACGGCCCTGGTGCAGATGAACCAGGTGCGCCGGTCGCGCAACGACATCCTCGGCCAGTTGCTCAGCGGTGACTACCCGAGCCTGGCCATTGCCCGCCAGCGTGCGGCGCACCTTGAACTGGCACTGGATGAGCCGCGTCGCGTGGTGGCGCTGCGCTTGCTGCATGTCGAGCGGTTGTTCGAGCACCATGGCCTGGCCCAGGGCGAGCGCCTCTGGCAGGCCACCCGCCAGGCCCTGGAAGACCAGCTCGAAGCCTGGTGCCGCGAACGACCGGGGACGGTCACCGCACAGTTGCCGGGCGACCTGCAGGTGCTGCTGCTGGCAGATGCCGCCGACCTGCCGCTGACCTTGGCTACACTGCACCGGCAACTGAGCGCGGTGGTGGGGGAGCTGGCGCTGTACATGGGCCTGTCGAGCCTGGCCGGCGATTGCGCCCATTACCGCCAGGCGCTCAGCGAGGCGCGCCAGGCCCTGGACGTGGCGCAACACCTGCACCCGGCCAACGGTTTCTGTGACTTCAGCGAGCTGGGTGTGCTGCGCCTGCTGCAAGGTATCGTCGACCGGTCGCTGATCGATGACTTCGTTGCCCAGACCTTAGGCCCGCTGATCACCCCCGGACGCAAGCAGCCGCATGTGCTGGTGCACACCCTCGACGCCCTGCTCAAGGAAAATGGCAACGGGCTCAAGGCCGCCCAGCGCCTTGGCCTGCACCGCAATACCATCAACCAACGCATTCAACGCATCGAACAACTGAGCGGGCAGTCTCTTGACGACCCGCTGTTCCGCATGAACGCTTCTGTCGCCATGCTGGTATGGCGCATGAACGAAGACCAAGGTAAGGAGTAACGCCATGAACATCATCAATGCCCGCCTGCGTGGCAAGACCGGCCTGTTCCGCATCGAGCTGGACGGCGAGCGCATCGCCGCCATCACGCCGCAGGCCGACGTGGCCGCGCTGGCCAGCCCGGATGACCTGGACGCCCTGCAGAACCTGGTGGTGGCGCCCTTCGTCGAGCCGCACATTCACCTCGACGCCACCCTCACCGCAGGCGAGCCGAAGTGGAACATGAGCGGCACCCTGTTCGAAGGCATCGAGCGCTGGGCCGAGCGCAAGGAGATCACCACCCACGACGACATCAAGACCCGCGCCAAGAAGACCATCGGCATGCTGGCGGACCATGGCATCCAGCACGTGCGCACCCATGTCGACGTCACCGACCCCAAGCTCACCGCGCTCAAGGCCATGGTCGAGGTGCGCGAAGAGGTGCGCCATCTGGTCGACCTGCAGATCGTCGCCTTCCCCCAGGAGGGCATCGAGTCGTACGCCAATGGCCGGGCACTGATGACCGAAGCGGTGGCCATGGGCGCCGATGTGGTCGGCGGCATTCCGCATTTCGAGAACACCCGCGACCAGGGCGTGTCGTCGATCAAGTTCCTCATGGACCTGGCCGAGCGCAGCGGCTGCCTGGTGGACGTGCATTGCGATGAAACCGACGACCCGCAGTCGCGCTTCCTCGAAGTGCTGGCCGAAGAAGCGCGGGTGCGTGGCATGGGCGCGCGGGTCACCGCCAGCCACACCGTGGCCATGGGCTCCTACGAGAACGCCTACTGCTACAAACTGTTCCGCCTGCTGAAGATGTCGGGCATCAACTTTGTGTCGTGCCCCACCGAAAGCATCCACTTGCAAGGCCGCTTCGACGGTTACCCCAAGCGCCGCGGGCTGACCCGGGTGGCCGAGATCGACCGCGCCGGGATGAATGTGTGCTTCGGCCAGGATTCGATCGTCGACCCGTGGTACCCGCTGGGCAACGGCAACATCCTGCGCATTCTCGAAGCCGGGCTGCACATCTGCCACATGCTCGGCTTTGAGGACCTGCAACGCAGCCTGGACCTGATCACCGACAACAGCGCCCGCACCCTCAACCTCGGCGAGCGCTACGGCATCGAGGTCGGGCGGCCGGCCAACCTGCTGCTGCTGTCGGCGCCGGATGACTACGAAATGGTCCGCAGCCAGGGCCATGCGCTGGTGTCGGTGCGCAACGGCAAGGTGCTGATGCGCCGCACGCCGGCGCAGGTCGAACGGCTTGCCTGACAGCTCGCGCTGCAGATCAGTATCGCGAAAATTGATACCAGCCAGCGTGAAACACGCCTCCTGCGCCTGACGGCTTTGCCGTATAAGGCCTTGATGCGCTATCGACGTCTGGATCTCAATCTGCTGGTCGCCCTCGATGTGCTGCTCGAAGAGTGCAGCGTCAGCCGGGCCGCGCAGCGCCTCAACCTTGGCCAGTCGGCTACCAGTGCCGCGTTGGGGCGCCTGCGCGAGCACTTTCAGGACCCGTTGCTGGTTCCGCTTGGGCGGGGGCTGGAGCCCAGCGCCCTGGCGCGGCAACTGGCGCCCAAAGTGCGTGAGGTACTGAGCCTGGCTGGCGAACTGGTCGAGACCACGACCGGCTTCGACCCGGCCCGTTGCGAGCGCCGTTTCGTTCTGGTGGCATCGGACTATGTGGCCGCGACCCTGGTACCGGCCCTCAGCCGTAACCTGGCGCGCCTGGCGCCCGGCGCATCGCTGGTGGTGCGCGACCTGCCGTTGCCACGCGACGGTGATGTGGTCGCCGAGGCCCTCGACTACCGCCGCAGCGACCTGGTGATCGTGCCGCAGGCGCGCATCAACCCGCGCTACCCCCACGCGTTGCTGCTCAAGGATGAACTGTGCTGCATCGTCTGCGCCCGCGAGCCCGCCTACCATCAAGGGCTGAACCTGGCCGACTATTGTTGCGCAGGGCATGTGGTGCGCGAGTTCACCGATGGCCAGAACCTCTCGCTGGACACCCAGCACCTGCGCGAAACCGGTATCGAACGGCGGGTCGAGGTGGCCGTGCAGAGCTTCGCCCTGATGGCGGAATTCGTCGTTGGCACGCCGCGCATCGCCACCCTGTTCCGCCGCCAGGCCGAAGCGCTGGCGCGACGTTACCCGTTGCAGGTGTTGCCGTCGCCCGTTGCCTTTCCTTTGGCTTCGCAGGTGCTGCAATGGCACCCGCAGCAGGCCGCCGACCCGGCGCTGGCCTGGCTTCGCCAACTGCTGGCGGAGCAGGCCCAAGCGCTGGATCAGGGTTGAAGGTCGCCGGTATCGCCGATCAGCCCGAGCGTTTCGATGGCCAGCAAGGCGCAGCGCTCGTCGTTGTCCGATGTGTCGCCACTGACCCCGATCGCGCCTAGTACACGGCCTTCGGCATCTCGCAGGAGAATCCCCCCCGGCACCGGGATCACTTCGCCCGCGGTGAGGCTGTTGATGGCAGCGAAGAATACCGGCATCGCCTGGGCGCGGCGGGCCAGTTCGCGGCCGCCGAAACCCATGCCCAGGCAACCGCGGGCTTTGCCGGTGGCAATCTGCGGGCGCAGGAAACTGGCCTGCTGGTCGCGCAGCACCGCCAGCGGATGGCCGGCGTGGTCGAGCACCGCAGCCGCCACAGGCTGCATGCCCAACGCCCGGGCGTGGTGAAGGGTGGCGAGGGCCAGCTGCACGGCCAGTTCGCAATCGAGGGCGGGCATGTTCACAGGCTCCATTTGCCGAGTTCGGCAACGCGGTCACGGGTATAGAGGTCGGTCCATTTCAGCGAGTTGAAGTCCGACACTTGCTTGGGGTTGTAGGCGGTGCGTTGCAGCCGCACCGGCTCGCCGGCCTTGTACACGGCCTGCAGGCGATCACGGTCCTGGAGGATGCGGATGTCGTCCAGCGGCGAGCCGTCGAGCACCAGCAGGTCGGCCTGTTTGCCCGGCTCCAGGGTACCCAGGGTCTCGCCGCGCGGCATCAGGCGTGCGCCGACATTGGTTGCGGCGAACAACGCTTCGGCCGGCGTGAAGCCCAGGCGCCGCACCAGCAATTCCAACTCGCGGGCATGCCATTCACCGTAGGGTGTGACGGCAAAACCGCTGTCGCTGCCGCAGGCAAAAGGTACGCCGGCAGCCTTGGCGCGCTTGAGCACTGGCGTGCCCAGCTCCAGGGTGCGAGCACAGTAGCCGGCGTAACCGGTGCTGATGGCGGGGTCGTGGGGCTGGCAGAAGTCCACGGTATTCTGCGGGAAGGTCATGGTCGGTGCCAGCACGCTGCCGGCTTCGAGCAGCGCCTCGATGCAGGCGTCGTCCATGTAGAAGGCGTGGAACACCAGGTCGACACCGGCCTTGGCCGCGTACATCACGGCTTCGCGGCCGTAGGCGTGGGTCGCGACGCGACAGCCGAGGCGGTGGGCTTCATCGACCATTTCGCGGGTTTCATCGGCGGTGAAGGCGGCGATGATCTCACCGTTGGGGCGCCGGTGGGTGCCGTCCATGGCGATCTTGATCAGGTCCACGCCATCCTTGGCTTGCTTGCGGATCTGCGCGATGGCGTCACTGCGGCGGGTGACCAGCGCGGCGGTGAAGTATTCCGGTGCGCCAACACGGCTGGGGAACCAGTCGTTGAGGCTCTGCCGGTTGGTGATCACGCGGCTGCTGGCGGCGATGCGCGGGCCCTCGAACAGCCCGGCGTTGACCGTGTTGCGCACGGCGATGCTGAGCTGGCCGCTGTCGCCGGGGCAGACCATCGAGGTCACGCCGGCAGCCAGCACGTGCTGGGCAAAGAACAGTCCCCGCAAGGCGCGGAATTCGTCGCTGGTCCAGATATCGATGTCTTCCTCGCTCTGGGCATTGCCGAACGCCAGGTGGGTGTGCACATCCACCAGCCCGGGCATGACGAAATGCCCTTTGACTTCGCGGTCGCCCGGCCTTGGCGGCGGCGCCTCGCGGGTCGGCCCGACATGGCGGATTACCCCGCCTTCGATGATCAGCGTGTGCAACGGGCGGGCCTGCAGGCCGGTGCCATCGAACAGGGTGGAGCAATGCAGGTGAAGGGCAGCCATGAACGAAACCTCCTCGTCTTGTTGTGTTGCGACAGGCTAGGCCGTGGGCATTGCCCGGCACCAACAGTTGCTGTCGATGCCCTGCCATCGACGCCATCGATAGCTGGCCCCGGCGCGCGCGCAATGAAAAACGGCGCCCGAAGGCGCCGTTTTGTGCAGGGCAGTAGGTCAGTCGGTATGACCGCCAAGGGTCTCGGCTACCCAGTCGGCGATGTACTGGCCGGCATTGATGCTGTTGTCGAAGCTGGAATGCTGCACGCCGCCTTCGCGGTCGGTGAAGATCTTCAGCTCGCGCTTGGGGCTGTTGACGAGCTGCTCGTAAGTGCGGTGCGCCCATTTGAGCGGGATCTGCGAGTCCTTCTCGCCATGGGTGACCAGGAACGGCACGCGGATGCGATCGAGCACGCCGTCGAGGTGCACGTTCTCGGCGATGCGCATGAACGCGTCGATGTCCTTCGCCCCCCAGACCCACTGCACGTGCGCCCAGTAGTGGGGCACCGGGAAGTCGCCTTCCTTCTCCAGGCGACGTTTTTGCACATCGCGCCAGTCGTGGTTGGCACCCCACACCACGCCGCAGGCGAAGCGCGGTTCGAAAGCCACCGCGCGCGGGCAGTAATAGCCACCCAGGGACACGCCTTCCATACCGATGCGCCGCGGGTCGACCTCGGCGCGGGTCTCCAGCCAGTCGACCACGCGGCTGGCCCAGTGCTCGCTGTCGTAGCGCGCCGTCAGGCCCTGCAGGCGCAGCGCTTCGCCAGTGCCAGGCTGGTCGATGATCAGCGACGATACCCCGCGTTTGGCCAGCCAGGCGGGCAGGCCGACGCGGTATTTCATTTCCTTGGTCGAATCCAGGCCGTTGACCTGCACCAGCAGTGGCGCCGGGCCACTCACGCCTTCTGCGCGTACCAGCAAGCCCGAGAGGTGCTTGCCCTCATAAGGGATCTCGACCCGCTCGCAGTTTTCCCTGGCCAGGTCGATACCGCGGGCGAAGGTCTCCAGAAAGCGCTGGTACAGTGCCATGCGCCCCGGTGCGCCATGGGCCTGCAGGCGTTCGCAGGTGAGGTAGTAGGTGGCGGCGCGGTTGTATTTCTCGCCCGCAGAAAGGCGCCGGCCAGCGGCCTGGTCTTCCTCGGCCAGCGCACAGAGCTTGTCGGCCATGGTTGACCAGGTTTCCCGGAAGGCTTGGCTACCTGCGGCGTCTGGCTGCCTGGCGGCGTCCTGCAACGGGGCGCACATTTGCTCGATCTCGCCCATGCGGGCGCCCATCTCGATGGCCAGGTCCACCGAGAGGTTCCAGACGTAATTGGTGGGGAAGTAACGGAACATTGTTGTTGTCCTTCTGCGGTCGTTGAGTCCGGCGCCGACGATTGCGGCAGGCACGCAAGGCGCGGTTCGAAGGCAAGGTACGCAGGCAGGGCAGGGCGGGGCCAATCGTGATCGGGGATGCGAGGTATCGCCAAACGCGATGCCCCGGCGCGCGGGCGCCGGCCGGGGCGATGGCTGCGGCTCAGGCGCTGGCGCGAAGCGGTGCCGGCTGCTGCTCGGCGCGCCGGATGAAGTCGCTGATGCGCTCGCGCAGCCAGCGGTGCATCGGGTCGCCCTCCATGCTGCGGTGCCAGAGCATGAACTCGCGCATCACCGGGATCTTCACCGGTGGCGGCAGGATGCGCAGGGGCAGGTAACCGGCGTACAGCTCGGCCAGGCGGCGGTGCATGGTGGCAATCCGTGCGGTGCCTACCAGCAACTGCGGCAGGGTGTTGAAGTCGTTGGTGATCACTTCCAGGCGCCGGTTGAAGCCGTACTGGCTCATGAACCAGTCTTCGATGCTCAAATGCCGGTTGCGGCCAAAGCCCACCGAGATATGCCCCATCTGCATGTACTGCTCCAGGGTCAGTTGCTCGCCGACCTCGGGGTTGTCGCGCCAGACCACGCAGACATGGTCTTCCTCGAACAGCAGTTGTGCCGGGTGGCCGTCGATGAGGTAACGCTCGGGCACGATCATCATGTCGACCTCGCCGCGCATCAGCAGCTCGGCGCTGCTGTCGCCGGGGCTGATCATTTCGAAGGTAATGTGCGGCGCTTGCTGGTGAATGTTCTGGATGACCTGGGCGAACAGCACGCTGATCAGGTAGTCGGAGGCCACCAGGCGAAAGTGCCGCTTGCTGCTGGCCGGCTCGAACACCGGCTTGGCAGTGATCGAGGAACGGATGGTCAGCAGCACTTCGCGCACCGGCGCGGCCAGCTCCAGGGCGTAGGGCGTGGGCTGCATCTTGCGGCCAACCTGCACCAGCAGCTCATCCTCGAAAAACGTGCGCAAACGGCCAAGCACGCCGCTGGTGGCCGATTGGGTCATGTGCAGGCGTTCGGCGGCGCGGGTGATGTTCTGCTCTTCGAGCAGGATGTCCAGGGCGACCAGCAGGTTCAGATCCAGGTGGTGAAAGCGCATGTGATAGCTCTCGGTTCTTGTAGTTATTTTCGCGATACCTTCCCGCCGCATTGCCGATACGTCAATACCTGCGCGCCCTGCTAGCGGGCCAACGCCAGGCGCCATGGGCTGGCGCGCAGGTATCGCAATTGCCGATGCCTCGCATCCTGAGTCGCGATTGGTCACACCACCCCGGCACCCAGCAACCTGCACGCCAGTCGAACGGCCGCTGCGCCGCCACGACCCAGAACGGTGACCCTGCCTCGCCGAATAACAATTTCAATGGAGTGGTAGCCATGAATATTCTTGGTCTCGATGCGCTGGTGTTTGGCGTCGACGATATCCAGGCCTGTGCCGATTGCCTGCGTGACTACGGCCTTACGGCCACCCGGCTGGATGCCGACGGTGGCCGCTTCGAGGCGCTGGACGGTACCGCGATCATCATCCGCCGCGGCGACGACAGCAGCCTGCCGCCGGCGCTGGGGCCAACCCCATCGCTGCGCGAAACCGTCTACGGCGTCGCTTCGGCCGCCGATCTTGCGGCCATCGCCGATGAGCTGGGCCGTGATCGCGAAGTGCGCCGCGATGCCGACGGCGCGCTGCACAGCGTCGACGACCTGGGGTTTGCCATCGCCTTCCAGGTCACTTGCCGGCGTGCCTTCGAGGCGCCAGCCGACCTGACCAACGCTCCAGGCAGCGCGCCGCAACGCCCGCTCAACCAACTGGGCATTACCCTGGACATGCCGGCCCAGCCGCGGACCTTGTCGCACGTGGTGTATTTCGTGCCTGACGCGGCCAAGGGCGAAGCCTTCTACCGTGATCGCCTGGGCTTTGTCACCACCGACAGCTTCAGCGGCGTCGGCCCGTTCATGCGCAGCGCCGGCATGGACGACCACCACTGCCTGTTCATGATCCAGACCCCGCCGCACATGCAGGGTTGCGAACACTTCACCTTCCACATGGGCAGCGGCACCGAGGTACTGCTGGCCGGCACGCGCTTCCAGCAGCGGGGCTGGACCAGCTTCTGGGGCCCTGGCCGACACCTGCTGGGCTCCAACTGGTTCTGGTACTTCAACAGCCCGCTGGGCTGCCACATCGAGTACGACGCCGACATGGACAAGCACGATGACGCCTGGGCCGCGCGCGTGGCGCCGATGTCGGCCGACAACTCGCAGCTGTTCCTGTTCAGCTCACGGGAGAAGTGGGCGCCGGGTGGCCCGCCGCCCAAGCAGGCTTGATCCGTGGGCTGCGTGGCGCTGTGTCGGCTGGACGAAGTGGTTGAAGGCCAGGCCCGTGGTTTCGACCCGCAGGGCCAGGGCACGGACAGCCTGTTCGTGCTTCGCCACGGCGGCCAGGTACGTGCCTACCGAAACCGCTGCCCGCACCTGCAGGTAGCGCTGGAGTACCGCAAGGACCGCTTTCTGAGTGCCGATGGCCAGTGGGTCATCTGCTATGCCCACGGCGCGCGTTTCAGGCCCGAGGACGGCACCTGCGTCCACGGCCCCTGCCGTGGCCAGGCCTTGCAGGCGCTGGAACATCAGCAAGCGGACGGTTGGCTGCTATTGCCGCTGGCACAGCTCGAGCGCTGAGCTATCGCGCTGCGCGATAGGTCGCATCCCGCGACTCGATTGGTCAAAGCCCGGCGCAGCCGGGAAGCTGTGCCCAGCACAGGGAACGGCCGCCGCGCATGCCGGGGCGGACAACAAGAACAAGACGTGAGACATGCCATGAATACTGTGAACAACGTGCTGATCGTGGGTGGCGGGATTGGCGGGCTGTGCGCCGCCATCGCCCTGCGCCGCAAGGGCATTGCCGTCGACCTGGTCGAGCTGAAGACCGAATGGACCGTCTACGGCGTCGGCATCATCCAGCAGAGCAACGTGGTGCGCGAGATGCACCGCCTGGGCCTGCTCGATGCCTATCTTGACGCGGCCTACGCCTTCGAGGACGTGGCCATCTATACCACCGAGGGCCAGCAGCTGGCGCGCATTCCCGGCCAGCGCCTGGCCGGCCCGGATTACCCGGCCAACGTCGGCATCTCACGCCGTGCCCTGCACAAGGTGCTGAGCGAAACCGCCATCGAACTGGGTACCCAGGTTCGCCTGGGCACCTCGGTGGAGCGCTTCGAGCAGGACGACAGCGCAGTGGATGTGCTGTTCAGCGACGGTAGCCACGGCCGCTACGGGCTGCTGGTCGGCGCCGACGGGCTGTTCTCGAAAGTGCGCGGCTTGCTGTTCGGCGACCGCTACCAGCCGCGCTTCACCGGCCAGTCGGTGTGGCGCTACAACTTCCCGCGGGCTGCCGGCATCGACCACCTGGCCAACTACCAAGGGCCTTCGGGCAACGCCGGCCTGGTGCCGCTGGCCGATGACCTGATGTACCTGTTCACCACCTCCCATGAGCCGGGCAACCCGTGGATGGAACCCGCCACCCTGGCCGATGGCCTGCGCCAGCGCCTGGCCAGTTTTGGCGGGCTGATCGGCGAGTTGCGTGCGCAAATCGTCGACAGCGCCGAGGTGGTCTACAAGCCGCTGGAAGCGGTGTTCGTCGATGAGCCCTGGTACCGCGGCCGCGTGCTGCTGATTGGCGATGCCGCGCATGCCACCACGCCGCACCTGGGGCAGGGCGCCGGCATGGCCATCGAAGATGCGGTGGTGCTGGCCGAAGAGCTTACCGCTGGCGGCCACCTGGAGGCGCAACTGCAGCGCTTCATGGCCCGGCGTTTCGAGCGTTGCAAGTACATCAGCGAGATGTCCCTGCTGGCCGGCGAGAAGGAAGTCCAGCGCGATCCGTCGTTCGACCGCATCGGCCTGGTCAAGCAGATGCTGGAGGTCACCGCGCGGCCGATCTGATGCCGCAGAACCGGCGCTGCCTGCCTGGCTGGCGCGCCCGCTCATACGCCAACACCGACGCACAATAACAAGAAAGAGGAAACCCCGATGTTGACTCGCAAAGGAGCACCCGCACGGCCATTGCCGTCGCTCAAGCCCATCAGCCTGGCGCTTTTCGCGCTGGCCGCCAGCCAGGCCCAGGCCTTCGAATTCGCCACCGGCGACCCCGACCTGCGGGTGCGCTGGGACAACACCCTGAAATACAGCGCCGCCTGGCGCACCCAGGATGCCAGCAGCAAGCTCACCGAGGGCCAGGCCGCGCTGAACCTGGACGACGGCGACCGCAACTTCGACAAGGGCCTGATCTCCAACCGCCTGGACCTGCTGTCGGAACTGGACATCACCTACCAAAACATCGGTGCGCGGGTCAGTGGTGCAGCCTGGTACGACGATGTCTACAACCAGGGCACCGACAACAACGACCCCAGCCGCGCCAACAGCTATTCGGTCGACTACGACGAATTCACCGACGACACCCGCACGCTGCACGGACGCAAGGGCGAGCTGCTCGACGCCTTCATCTTCGGCAAGACCGAGATCGGCAACATGCCGCTGTCCGGCCGCCTGGGCCAATACGCCATGCAGTGGGGCGAAAGCCTGTTCTACGGCATGAACGGCATTGCCGGGGGCATGGCGCCGGTGGACGTGGTCAAGGGCCTGTCGGTGCCCAATACCCAGTTCAAGGAGCTGATCCGCCCGGTGCAGCAGATCTCCGGGCAGTTGCAGCTGACCCCGGATGTCTCGGTGGGGGCCTACTACCAGTTCGAATGGGAGGCCAACCGCCTGCCAGCGGCGGGCAGCTACTTCTCCACGGACGACTTCTTCGGCGACGGCGCCGAGCGCATGTTCGTCGGCTCGCCAGTGTTCCCCGGCGGCCAACCGCTGGCGTTCTTCCATGGCAATGACAAGCAAGCCAAAGACTCGGGGCAGGGCGGCCTGCAGGTACGCTGGCGCACCGAGACTGTCGACTGGGGCGTGTATGCCATTCGCTTCCACGACAAATCGCCGCAGCTCAACGTGCGCCCGGACTTCGCCAACCTCGACCCGGTCAGCGGCAAGGCCGGCGAGTTCTACTGGGTGTACCCCGAAGGCATCGAGGCGCTCGGCGCCAGTTTCTCCACCACCCTGGGCAACTTCAACCTCGCTGGCGAGTTGTCCACGCGCTGGAACCAGCCGCTGGCCTCCACCAGCCAGCATGCGCTGGCCGTGGGCGAAGTGATCGACAACGCCGACAACCCGCTGTATGCCACCGGCCGCACGTTGCACGCCAACTTCTCCTGGCTGGCCAGCCTGGAACCGAACTTCATCGCTGCCGAGTCGAGCTTCCTCGGCGAAATCGCCTGGAACCGGGTAATGAGCGTGAGCAAGAACGCCGACGCCGTCGACCCCAATGCCGACCGCGACGCCACCAGCCTGCGCCTGGTGTTCGAGCCGATGTACCGGCAGATCCTGCCCGGCCTCGACCTCTCGGTACCGCTCGGCGCGAGCTACACCAACGGCGCATCGATGGCGTTGGGCACCGGCTTTGGCAGCGATCACGGCGGCGACCTGAACATCGGCCTGAAGGGCAACTACCTCAATACCTGGAGCCTGGGCCTGACCTACACGCACTACTACGGCCCGGAGAACACCTTCCTCGACGCCGACAGCCACTACACCTTCGAACAGTCGCTCAAAGACCGCGACTTCATCGCCTTCACCGTCAGCCGCACCTTCTGACCGAGGACTACCCGATGAAACACAACAATAAAGTCGTTTCCCTGCTCACTGCCCTGAGTGCCTCGCTGCTGTTCGCCCACGGCGCCGGTGCCGCGGTGACCGCCGAGCAGGCGGCCACCCTCAAGACCACCCTGACCCCGCTCGGTGGCGAGCGCGCCGGCAACGCCGACGGCAGCATCCCGGCCTGGAACGGTGGTTACACCAAGGCCGACCCGGCCTACAAGGAGGGCGGCAAGCGGGGTGACCCGTTCGCCAGCGACAAGCCGCTGCTGACCATCACTGCGCAGAACCTGGGGCAATACGCCGACAAGCTGACCCCGGGCGTCCAGGCGATGCTCAGGAAGTACCCGGACAGCTACCGGCTGGACGTGTACCCGACCCACCGCAGTGCGGCCGCGCCGCAATCGGTCTACGACGCCACCTTCGCCAACGCCACCAGCGGCAAGCTGGTGGACGGCCCTGCCGGCCCCATGCCCGAAGGCGCAGCCGGGGGCATTCCGTTCCCGATCCCGGCCAATGGCGTGGAAGCCATGTGGAACCACCTGCTGCGCTGGCGGGGGGCCTCGTGGCACGCCAGCTTCAACCAATACCTGACCACCGCCGACGGCAAGCATGTGCTGACCAACGATTCGCGCGCCGACCTGCAGATGCCCTGGTACCTGCCGGGCGGCGGTGGCGACAAGGGCGTGTTCTGGTCCATTCGCATGACCAACGACGGCCCGCCCCTGCGTGCTGGCGAGGCCATCACCGGGCTGGAGAACCTCAACGCCGACAAAGCCGCCGTGTGGACTTACCTGCCGGGCCAGCGCCGCGTGCGCCGCCTGCCCAACGCTTGCTGCGACACGCCGACGCCGGCCACTGCCGGGGTCATGAGTTTCGATGAACTGTACGTGTTCAACGGGCGCCTTGACCGCTTCGACTGGAAGTTGCTGGGCAAGAAGGAGATGTATATCCCCTACAACGCCAACAAGGTGTTCACCGCCGCCAGCGCCGAAGCGCTGCTCGACCCGCACCACCTCAACCCCGCGTCGATCCGCTGGGAATTGCACCGCGTATGGGTGGTCGAGGCGACCCTGAAGAGCGGCCAGCGTCATGTGATGCCACGCAGCACCTACTACCTCGACGAGGACACCTGGGCCGCTGTGCTGGGCGAGCGCTACGACGCTCGTGACCAGCTGGCCAAGGTGGTCTGGACCTCGCCGGTGGTGCTGCCCGACCTGCCTGGCGTGGTGACCCTCACCAACGGTTTCTACGACCTGCTCTCCGGCGCCTGGTTCGCTGGTGACCTGTTCGCCGGCAAGAACGAGCAGTACCGCATCGTGCCGCCGTACAAGGAATCGGTGTTCACCGCCGACGCCATGGCCGGGGAAGGCGTGCGCTGAGCGGGCGCCTTGCGCCCGGGTTTTACCGACAACAAGAACAAAAGGTAGCGTGCGATGAACAAGATGCTCTATGGCTGGCTGCTGGCAGCCTGTTGCGGGCTGCCCCCGGCCTTTGCCGGGGATGGCCTGGAGGTGCTCTCGCAGCCGGCGGTGCAGGGCACCCAGGCGCTGCATGCGGTGCTGCAGGATGTGACGCTGGCCGGTGCGCGCCTGGTGGCGGTGGGCGAGCGCGGCGTGGTGCTGCTCTCCGACGACAACGGTAAGCGCTGGCGCCAGGCCACGGGCGTACCGGTCAGTGTCAGCCTGACTGCCGTGCAGTTCGTCGACGCGCGCCAAGGCTGGGCGGTCGGCCATGCCGGTGTAGTGCTGCACAGCGAGGATGCCGGCGAACACTGGACCTTGCAGCTCGACGGCAAGCGCGCCGCCGCCCTGGAGCTGCAGGCGGCCGAGGCCTCGGCAGACCCACGTCGGGTGTCTGCGGCGCAACGGCTGCAGGCCGATGGCGCGGATAAGCCGCTGCTGGCACTGAACTTCGCCGATGCGCGGCACGGCATGGTCGTCGGCGCCTATGGGCTGGCCCTGAGTACCCAGGACGGCGGCCGCACCTGGGCGTCCAGCATGGGGCTGCTGGCGAATGACCGCGGGCTGCATCTGTATGCGCTGGCGCGTCAGGGCGCCAGGTTGTACGTCGCCGGTGAACAGGGCCTGCTGTTGCGTTCGCCTGATGGCGGCGCCCACTTCGAGGCGCTGCAAGGGCCCTACGACGGCAGCTATTTCGCCGCCACCGTGCTGCCCGGTGGCCGGCTGCTGGTGGGTGGCTTGCGTGGTTCGCTGTTCGCCTCCGATGACGGCGGCGACAGCTTCCAGGCGCTGGCCAACCCGGTTCCGGCATCGCTCAACGGCATGCGCGTCGCCGGGGGCCAGCTGTTGCTCGCCAACCAGGCGGGGATGCTGCTGCGCAGCGGCCTCGACGCCTTTGCCGCGCAGCCATTGCCGGTCACCGACGGCCTGCCGCTGACAGCGGCCACCACGGCTGCCGATGGCGCCATCATCGCTGTCGGCATGGCCGGTGCCCGCCGCCTGGACACTTCTTCCCTTTCCACCACGACGGACTGAGCCATGTACGCCATGAATTCACCTGCGCCGTCCAGCGGCCGTCTCGATGACTTCGACAGCACGTCCGGCTCGCTGCTGGAGCGTGCGCTGTTCAACCATCGGGCGCTGGTCCTGCTGCTGTGCCTGGCCGCGACCGTGCTGCTCGGCTGGCAGGCCTCGCGCCTGACCCTCAACGCCAGTTTCGAGAAGATGATCCCGCGCGATCATCCGTACATTCACAACTACCTGGAGCACCGCCAGGAGCTCGCCGGCCTGGGTAACGCGGTGCGTATCGCCGTGGCCAATCCGCGCGGCAGCATCTATGACCCGGGCTACCTGCACAGCCTGCAACAGCTTAACGATGCGGTGTACCTGTTGCCTGGGGTAGACCGTGCGGCAATGAGGTCGCTATGGACACCTTCCACCCGCTGGACCGGGGTGACCGAGGAGGGCCTGGAAGGCGGGCCGGTGATCCCTGACGGCTATGACGGTGGGGTGGCGAGCCTGGCAGCGCTCAAGCGCAACATCGAGCGTTCCAACGAGATCGGTCAGTTGGTGGCCTTCGACCAGCGTTCGAGCATCCTCTACGTACCACTGCTGGCGCACACCCCAGACGGCCAGGCCTTGGACTACACCGCCTTCGCCCAGCAACTGGAAAACCTGCGCGAGCGATTCCAGGCGCAGGGCGTGGAGATTCACATCACCGGCTTTGCCAAGGTGGTGGGCGACCTGATCGACGGCCTGCGGCAGATCCTGCTGTTCTTCGCCGCCGCCATCGCCATCACCGCCGTGGTGCTTTACTGGTACACCCGCTGCGTGCGCAGCACCGTGCTGGTGGTGGTGTGCTCGCTGGTGGCGGTGATCTGGCAGCTCGGCCTGTTGCCGCTGCTGGGCTACGAGCTCGACCCGTATTCGGTGCTGGTACCGTTCCTGGTGTTCGCCATCGGCATGAGCCACGGCGCGCAGAAGATGAACGGCATCATGCAGGACATCGGCCGTGGCATGCATCGCCTGGTGGCGGCGCGCTTCACCTTCCGCCGGCTGTTCCTGGCCGGGCTGACCGCGCTGCTGTGTGATGCCGTGGGGTTTGCCGTGCTGATGATCATCCAGATCCAGGTGATCCAGGACCTGGCCGTCATCGCCAGCCTGGGCGTGGCGGTGCTGATCTTCACCAACCTGATCCTGTTGCCGGTACTGCTCTCCTACGTTGGCGTCAGTGCCCGCGCGGCGCGGCGCAGCCTGCGTGCCGAACAGGCGCAGGCGAGCGGGGCGCGCAAGCATGCGCTGTGGCGCTTCCTCGACCTGTTCACCCAGCGTCGCTGGGCGGCCGGGTGCATTGCAGTGGCGGCGCTGATGGCCGCTGGCGGCTATGCCGTGAGCCTGCACCTGAAGGTCGGTGATCTCGACGCCGGTGCTCCCGAGCTGCGCGCCGATTCGCGCTACAACCGCGACAACGCCTTCGTCACCCGGCACTACGGTGCCAGTAGCGATGTGTTCGCGGTGATGGTGCGCACCGCGCCCGGTGGCTGTTCGGCCTACGGGACGCTGAAGCGCGTGGATGACCTGGACTGGCAACTGCGCGGCCTGCCAGGCGTGGACACGACCAATTCGCTGGCGCAACTCAACCGCCGGGTGCTGGTCGGCCTCTCCGAAGGCAGCCCGAAGTGGTACGAACTGGTCGACAACCAGGCGACCCTGAACATGGTCACTGCCAACGCCCCCCGCGGCTTGTACAACGACGATTGCAGCCTGCTGACGCTCTACGCCTACCTCACCGACCACAAGGCCGACACCCTGGCGCGCGTGGTGGACAGCGTCCAGGCGTTCGTCCAGGCCAACGACAGCGAGCAGGCCAGCTTCCTCATGGCTGCCGGCAGTGCGGGCATCGAGGCGGCCACCAACCAGGTGGTGAAACAGGCCAACCGCGACATGCTCTGGTGGGTTTATGGCGCGGTGATCCTGCTCTGCCTGGTGACCTTCCGTTCCTGGCGCGCGGTGCTCTGCGCGGTATTGCCATTGGTGCTTACCTCTCTGCTTTGCGAAGCGCTGATGGTCGCGCTGGGCATTGGCGTTAAGGTGGCGACCCTGCCGGTGATCGCCCTGGGTGTCGGTATCGGCGTGGATTACGCGCTGTACGTGATGAGTATCGTGCTGGCCCAGCTGCGCCAGGGCGCGAGCCTGTCCGAGGCCTATTACCGCGCGCTGCTGTTCACCGGCAAGGTGGTGATGCTGACCGGTATCACCCTGGCCATTGGCGTCGGCACCTGGATCTTCTCGCCGATCAAGTTCCAGGCCGACATGGGCGTGCTGCTGGCGTTCATGTTCGTCTGGAACATGGTCGGTGCGCTGATCCTGTTGCCGGCGCTGGCCTACTTCCTCCTGCCGCAACGCCAGACCTGTACGCAGCAGGCTGCGACGCTTGAACCCACTCTGCAAAAGCGCGAGCAGGACGCCCGCTTTGGCGCGCTCAAGGAGATCAGCCATGGCCGCTGAACGCACTGTCGGCAGCGCCCAGGCGGGGTTGCTGCTGTTTGGCAGCTGCTTGCCGGTACTGGGTGCGGTGCTGATTGCGCCGGTGCTGCCACGCATGCAGGCGCACTTTGCCGAGACACCGGGCGTTGCCGTGCTGGTGCCGGTGGCCTTGACACTGCCGGCCCTGGTGATCGCCTTGCTGGCGCCGTTGGCAGGTGTCCTGGCTGACCGTGTCGGGCGGCGCCCGTTGCTGCTGGCGAGCATGCTGCTGTACAGCCTGTGCGGGGTGTTGCCGCTGTGGCTGGATTCGCTGGGCCTGATCGTCGCCAGCCGCGCCGGTATCGGCCTGGCGGAAGCCGGCATCATGACCTGCTGCACCACGCTGATGGGTGACTACTTCGACGGCCAGCGCCGTGAGCGGCTGTTTGCCTTGCAGATGGTGGTCACCTCGTTGTCGGCGGCGTTGTTCATGGGGGTGGGCGGCGCGCTGGGCGAGAGCGACTGGCGCACACCGTTCGCACTCTACGCCGTGGGCCTGCTGTGCTTGCCGCTGATGGCCATGTGGCTGTGGGAGCCGCGTGCCTGCGCTATTGCGCCCGAAGCGACGGTGCGTTCGCGCTTTCCATGGGCTGCCCTGGCACCGTTGTACCTGCTGACCGGACTGGCCGGCATCAGCCTGTTCATCGTCCCGGTACAGGCCGGCTACGTGCTGCAGTTGTTGCATGTCGATGCCCCTGGGCAAGTGGGCCTGGCCATGGGCGCCAACCAGCTCGGTGTGTTGGCCGGCGCCCTGGCCTTTCGCCTGCTGGCGCGCCTGCCGGCGAGCTGGCTGCTGGCCCTGGCGTTCGCCACGGCCGGGACGGGCGGTGGCCTGATGGCCCTGGCGAGCAGCCATGCCCTGGTGGTGCTGGCAGTGCTGGTCAATGGCCTGGGCGTTGGCCTGCTGCTGCCGACGTTGATCACCCGGGTGATGCAGCAGGTCGGCTTCGACCAGCGTGGCCGCGCCACGGGCGGGTTCACCGCGGCGATCTTCGCCGGTGAGTTCATCAGCCCTTTGCTGGTGTTGGCACTGACCGCTGGCGTGGCTGCGCAACTGCCCCATGCGTTGTTGCTGGTTGCCTTGGGGCAGCTGGGGCTGGCGCCGGCGTGCCTGCTGTTGATGCGCCGTGCGCGCGCGGCGGCAATGGCCGGTGCCCGATGAGGGGCGGCGCCTTCATCAGCGGACAGAATCTTAGGGTCGACGGTGGCACGACCATCGGCGACGGCAATTGAAAGGAGACAACATGCAAGCGCTTCCTGCATTCAAACGCGTGGTCACTGGCCACGATGCCCAAGGCCAGGCGGTTGTGGCCAGCTGTGGCCCGACGCCGAACAACTTCCCGCTCAAGGCGGTACCCGGCACGCTGTTCTACGAGGTATGGAACAGCAGCGCCAGCCCGGCACTGCTGGATAACGGCGATGACCCTACGGCCCAGCCGCTGCAACTGAGCCCAGGTCCACTGGGCAGTGTGATCCGTGTGGTCGACATCCCGCCGGACAGCGTGCAGAACCAGGTCAGCGCCGAAGAGGCAGCGGCTGCCTTCGCCGAGATCGGCGAAGCCAGTGCCGGGACGGGCAAGGCCGACTCGCGGCATAAACTGATGCACCGCACCCAGACGCTGGACTACGGCATCGTCACCGAGGGCGAAGTGTGGCTGGTGCTGGACGACGGTGAGGTGCATCTCAAACGCGGCGACATCGTGGTCCAGCGTGGCACCAACCACGCCTGGAGCAACCGCAGCGAGCAGATGGCGCGAATGGTCTTCATCCTGCTCGACGGCCGCTATGCAGACGACCTCAAGGAGTTACTGGCATGAAGCTCGCGTCGCTTGACGATGGCAGCCGTGACGGCCGCCTGCTGGTGGTGGCCCGTGACCTTGGGCGGGCCGCCGATGCCAGCGGCATCGCGGCCACCTTGCAGCTTGCGCTGGAAAACTGGCCGCAGGTCGAAGCCCGCTTGCAGGCGCTGTATCAGCGGCTCAACGATAACGCGGTGGCAGACGCCTTCGACCTTCACCCGACGCGGCTGGCTGCGCCCCTGCCGCGCGCCAGCCAGTGGCTGGACGGCTCCTGCTTCCTCAGCCATGGCGCGCTGATGCAGAAAGCCTTCAACCTCGACCCGATCGAAGGCGTCGAGCACACGCCGCTGATCTATCAGGGGGCCAGTGATGACTTCCTCGGGGCGCGTGCGGACATCCCGTTGCCCAGCGAAGCGCACGGTATCGATTTCGAGGGCGAGTTTGCCGTGCTGCTCGACGACGTGCCCATGGGTTGCCCGGCCGAGCAGGCCTTGCAGCATGTGCGCCTGGTACTGCAACTCAACGACGTCAGCCTGCGCGCGCTGGCGCCGCGGGAAATGAAGACCGGTTTCGGCTTCCTTCAGGCCAAGCCTGCCACCAGCTTCGCGCCGGTTGCGGTGACCCCGGATGAGCTCGGTGAAGCCTGGCGCGATGGCCGGGTGCACCTGCCGTTGCAGGTACAGTGGAACGGTGAGTGGTTTGGTCATCCCCATGGCGGCGCCATGCACTTTGGTTTTCACCAGTTGATCGCCCATGCGGCGCTGACACGGCGCTTGAGCGCCGGCACGCTGGTCGGCTCGGGAACGGTTTCCAATGCGGATCGCAGCGTAGGGTCGGCGTGCATCGCCGAGCGCCGCGCCATCGAAACCATCGCCTCGGGTGCACCGCGCACCGCCTTCATGCGCTTTGGCGACCGAGTGCGCATGGAGGCCCGGGGTGGCAAGGGTGAGGTGCTGTTCGGTGCCATTGATCAGCGCGTGGTGCGGGGAGGTTGGCCATGCGAGTAATGGTCACCGGTGCCAACGGCTTCGTCGGTCGTCAGCTGGTGCAGCGCCTGTTGCAGGCCGGTGAAGTGCGCGGGCAGCGTATCGAGGCATTGCTGGTGCTGGACCAGGCACTGGATGGCTTGCCCGAGGATGCTCGGCTGCGCCGCCATCACGGCAGTGTGACCGACACCGCCTTGCTGCGCCGGGTGCTGGCCGATGGTGTCGATGTGGTCTTCCACCTGGTCAGTGTGCCCGGTGGTGCGGCCGAAGCGCAGTACGAACTGGGTTACCAGGTGAACCTGCAGGCCAGCCTGGAGCTGCTCAATCAATTGCGCAACCCGCGCTGCCCGCCCGTGCTGGTATACGCCAGCAGTGTCGCGGTGTATGGCGGCGAGCTGCCGGCACGGATGGACGAAGACCAGCCGGCGTCACCGCAGCTTTCCTATGCGGCGCACAAGCGCATGGTGGAAATCGCCTTGCAGGACCTGGCCCGACGTGGCGAGGTCGATGGCCGCGCGTTGCGCCTGCCCGGTATCGTCGCCCGGCCGCGTGAGCCCAACGGTTTGCGTTCGGCGTTCATGAGCGACCTGCTGCACGCCTGCGCGGCAGGGGAGGCCTACACCTGCCCGGTTTCAGCCGACGCATGTGCCTGGTGGATGTCCGCGCGCTGCTGTGTGGACAACCTGCTGCACGCGGCAGAACTGGACGCCCCTGGCAGCCAGTGCATCTGGCAACTGCCGGTGCTGCACTTGTCCATCGCCCAGGTGCTGGCTGGCCTGGCCGAGCGTTTTGGCCAGGCCAACCTCGCGCGCATTACTTTTGACCCCGACCCGCAACTCGAAGCCCTGTTTGGCCGCTATCCGTCACTGCGCAGCCGACGGGCGCGTGAACTGGGCTTTTGCCATGACGGTTCGGTCGCCGGCCTGTTACGCAACGCCCTTGACCTGCCAACGCGGCGCAGCCGCAGCGTGGCCATTAGCAAAGGATTCATCGCATGACCCTGAACAAGCGTCGCCTGCTGGACCTGTCCGTGACCCTGGACAACAACCCTTACACCGATCCGCCGCCGTTGCTGCCGAAGATCGACTACATGGATCACCAGCAAGGCTGGCCGGAAATGGCGGCCATGTTCCCCGGGCTGCGCAAGGAGGACCTGCCGGGGGCTGAGTCCTGGGCCGCGGAGCGCCTGCAGATCACCACGCACAGCGGCACGCACATGGATGCGCCCTGGCACTACGCGTCGACCACCGACGGTGGCAAGCCGGCGTTCGGCATTGACGAACTGCCACTGGAGTGGTGCCTGCAGCCAGGCGTGAAGCTGGACTTTCGCGACTTGCCGGATGGTCACGTGGTCACGGCGGCAGAGGTCGAGGCCGAGCTTGCTCGCATCGGCCATGCATTGCAGCCGTTGGACATCGTGCTGGTGAACACCCGGGCCGGCAGCCAGTTCGGCCAGCCCGGCTACCTGGAGGCCGGGGTCGGCATGGGGCGCGAGGCGACGCTGTACCTGCTGGAGCGGGGCGTGAGAGTGGTTGGCACCGATGCCTGGAGCTGGGACGCACCGTTCAAGTACACCCGCGAGCGCTTTACAGAAACGGGGGATGCCTCGCTGATCTGGGAGGGGCACAAGGCCGGGCGTGACATTGGTTATGGGCAGATGGAGAAGCTGGCCAACCTTGAGCAACTGCCGGCGTACGGCTTCCTGGTCAGCTGTTTCCCTTACAAGATCCGCCATGCCTCTGCCGGTTTTGTCCGGGCGGTAGCGATCTTCGATGAGGGGGCAGCGCCGTAGTCTGCGGGGAAAGGGCCTAGCGCCCCAGCAACTGCCCCACCAGCCACTGCCCGGCGGGCCCCAGTGCCCGCTGGCGCGACCAGGCCACATCCATGGCCACCCGCCGCGGGTAGCCGGCCATGGGCAACTCCACCAGGCCACTGCCAAAGCGCGCCACCAGTGCCTTGGGCAGTTCGGCCCAGCCGAAGCCGCGCACGGCGAATTCCAGCAAGGTCAGGTAGTCCGGTGCCGACCAGGCCTGGCCGTGGCCGTGGGGCAGGCTCGGGGCGTAGGTCTTGATGTACAGCTGGCGCTCGTTCTCCAGGTGCTCCGGCTGCAACGCCGGCAGCTTCGCCAGCGGGTGTTCACTGCTGGCATACAGGCAGAACTGCGCCTGCTCGGGCAGCCGCGCCACGCTGACATCTGCCGGGTAACGGTCCTGTGCGGCGAGGATGCCGATATGCGCCAGGCCTTGCTGCACCAGGTCGATCACGTCGGCGTCTTCGGAAGGGCCACAGCGCAGTTCGGTGTGCGGGTATTGCTCGGCGAAGCGGCTCATCGCTGCGCCCTGGAAGGTCATGCTGTAGCTGTCGGACATCACCACTGACACCAGCGGTTCGACCTGGTCAGCCAGGCGCACGGCCAGCGCGTCCAGCCTGGCGCTGGCATCGAGGATCGCCTCGACGTGGTTCAGCACCTGATGGCCGGCCGCATTGAGCGTGGGGTGGCGGCCAGCACGGTCGAACAGCGGGCAACCGATGTCGGCCTCGAAGTTGGCGATGGCGATGCTGATGGTCGACTGGCTCTTGCGCAGCTTGCGCGCGGCGGCGGAGAACGAACCGAGGGCGGCGGCTTCGACAAAGGCGACGAGGGCTTCGGGGGAGTAGCGCATGGGTATCGATAAAAACCATGGATGAATGGCCATGAGTATCGATCCGGTCAACGTGCGAGGCAAGCATGCGCTTGGCAGATGCCCACGTTCCGTGCGGAAGGTGGGCATCGCAGCGCTACGGCCAGGGCTTACTTTGCGCCTGCCACGCTAGCGGCTTCAGCCTGCTCGCGCTGGCGCTTGCGGCCGATCACCAGCACACCCATGGCGGCCAGGGTGCACAGTGTCGCCAGGGGCATCAATGCCAGGGCGTAGCTGTTGGTGGCGTCGTGGATGGCACCGTAGACGTTGACCATCAGGCCGCCACCGATCAGGTTGGCCATGGCGCCGACGGCCGCCAGCCCGGCGGCTGCCGTGGACGAGGACAGCCAGCCGGAGACCAGTGCCCAGAAAGGGCCCTTCATCGAATAGGCACCCACCAGCACCATGGTCAGCATCACTACCGTGGCCGCTAGTGAGGACGTGAACAGGGTCATCAGCAGGCCGGCGGCGATCAGCAGCATGGTCATCGCGGTGTGCCAGCGGCGCTCGCCGGTGCGGTCGGAGCTGCGCCCCCAGATGATCATCGCGACCGAGGCGATGCCATAGGGGATGGCATTGACCAGGCCGATCTGCATGGCGCTGAGGCCGAAGGTTTTCAGCAGTTGCGGCGCCCAGACGCTCATGGTGCTGCCAGCGGCGGAAGCCCCGGAGTAGATCAGCGCCAGTACCCAGATGTCCTTGTGGCGCAGCAGCTTCCACAGCGAGATATGGCCGATGGCGGTCTTCTTGGCGGCCTCGGCGGCCAGCCTTTGGGTGAGCCAGCCACGTTGCTCGTCGCTCAGCCACTTGGCCTGTTCGGGGCGGTCGGTCAGTACGAACAGGCAGGCGATGCCCAGCAGGACTGCCGGTATGCCTTCGAGGATGAACAGCCAGTGCCAGCCGCGCATGCCCATCCAGCCATCCAGGCTCAGCAGCAGGCCGGACAGCGGCGAGCCAATGAAGTTGGCGGCCGGGATCGCCACCATGAACAGCGCCACCATGCGTGCACGGTAGGCAGACGGCAGCCAGTAGGTGAGGTAGAGCAGCACGCCGGGGAAGAAACCGGCTTCGGCGGCGCCAAGCAGGAAACGCATCACGTACAGCGAGTTGGCGCCCTGGACGAACGCCGTACCGGCGGAAATCAGGCCCCAGGTGATCATGATGCGGGCGATCCAGATCCGCGCGCCATACCGTTGCATGGCCAGGTTGCTGGGCACTTCGACCAGGAAGTAGGAGAAGAAGAACAGGCTGCTAGCAAAACCGAAGACCTTGGCCGAGAGTTCCAGGTCGTGGTTCATCTGCAGCGAAGCCATGCCGATGTTGCCGCGATCGATGATCGCGATCAGGTAGCAGATGATCAGAAAAGGCAGCAGGCGCCAGGCAACACGGTGCATGGTGCTGCGTTCGAGGTCGTCCGGCGTGGATGTAGCTGAAGTCATGGTGCTCTCCAATTGTTTTTTTTCTGGAGTGACGCGTGGTGATGGCGCCGCTTCTCGCAAAGCGGCGCGAGAGGGCTGCAATCAGCTGTCGATCAGGTGGCGGTTGACCACGCAACGCGGGTCCAGGGCGTTGCCCGCCAGCAGGTCCAGAACCTGCCTTACACACACCAGGCCAACACGGTCACGGGCTTCGCTGGTGTTGGCGCCGATGTGCGGGGTGGCGACCAGGGTCGGCAAACCCCACAGCGGGCTGTCGGCCGGTGGCGGCTCGGGGTTGAAGGTGTCCAGGCCGGCACCGGCCAGGCGACGCTCGCTGAGTGCTTGTATCAGGGCGTCGGTGTCGATCAGCTCCCCGCGGGCAGTGTTGATCAGGATGGCGCCTGGGCGCATGCGCGCGAGCTGATCAGCACCGATCAGGCCGTGGTTGGTCTCGGTCAGCGGGCAGTGCAGGCTGATGATATCGCTTTCGGCCAGCAGGCGATCGAAATCTTCTTCGCGCTCGACATGGGCGCGTTCCGGCAGTTGCTTGAGGTAAGGGTCGAACACCTTGACCTTCATTCGCAGCGGCGCCACCAGGTCCATCAGAACACTGCCGATCGAGCCCAGGCCAATCAGGCCCAACGTCTTGCCGGACAGCTCGATGCCGTTGGCCGAAGCCTTGTCCCAGTGACCTTCACGCATGCGTGCATCGAGCAAGGCGGTCTGGCGGGCGACGCTGAACATCAGGGCAAAGGCATGTTCGGCCACCGACTGTGCGTTGGCACCCACCGCAATCGACACCGGCACCCCGCGTTCAGCGGCGGCCTGGATATCGATGGTGTTGAAGCCGACGCCGTGCTTGGCGATCAGCTTGAGCTTCGCGCTGGCCTCGATCATCGCGCGGGTCAGGCTGCCCTGGCGAACCACGATGGCATCGGGCTGCTCCGCGCGGATGATGGCCACCAGCTCTTCTGCCGGCAGGTAGGGCGTGGTGGGGACGACCCGGAAGCCCTGGTCGGCGGCAAGTTGCATGGCCTCGGCAGCAAGTTCGGGGCCGGTAATCAGAATGGTACGGGACATCGTGAACACCTTTTTTATTGTCAGGGCAGTCGCTACGGCTCAGGCGGCGATGGAATAAACCCTACCATAATGAAACGGCGTTGCAATGAAATAAATCAAGCGCCCGATAAGCCCATGCTTCTGGCAAAAAAAACCGATTGAAAAATGAATAATGCAATGCCATTCTAAAAAGCAGATTCGGCGGCCGCCGATGACATCGAATAACATCAATAGAGGTATGTCACATGAGCATTGGCTTCCAAGTGCTTGAGCGCACGCGCAAAATTGGCGAAGAGTGGGTTGGCCGCTACCGTGAGGTTCCGGTCGCCAACGTCAGCGACTCGATGAACCGCATGACCGCAGGCGGTGCCCGTCTGCGTCCCATGCATCGTGAAGGTGTGCTGTGTGGCCCGGCCCTCACCGTCAAGGCGCGTCCAGGTGACAACCTCATGCTGCACTACGCCCTCGACATCGCTCAGCCGGGCGATGTGATCGTGGTCGATGCCGGCGGCGACCTGACCAACGCCCTGATTGGCGAAATGATGGTGGCTTATGCAGTCAAGCGCGGTGTGGCCGGCATCGTCATCAATGGTGCCATCCGTGATGCGGCCAACATCGGAGCTGGCGACTTCCCGTTATTCGCCGCCGGTGTGTCGCACCGTGGCCCATACAAGGACGGCCCGGGCGAGATCAACGTGCCGATTGCCATTGATGGTATGGTGATCGAGCCGGGCGACCTGGTGATCGGCGATGAGGATGGCTTGCTGTGCGTCCCGTACGACCAGGTTGCCGATGTCTATGCCCGTGCCACGGCCAAGCATGCTGCCGAAACTGCTCAGATGGAGCACATTGCCCAAGGCACCAACGACCGCTCCTGGGTCATTGAGTCCTTGAAGAAGAAAGGCTGCCTGCTGCCAGTTTGACCCGTTGAACTGCTGCGTACCTTGCGATGGGGTGCGCAGCGGGCGCTGGGCTGGCGCGGGTCTAATGAGGATTCGCAGACTTGACCGATTCACCGTCGTCCCATCGTAACCCGTGGCCTTCGGCCGTCCGGGCGCTCGCCCACCGCAATTTTCAGATCTATTTCGCCGGCCAGGGCGTTTCCACCCTGGGCAAGTGGGTACAGCAGGTGGCGTTGGCCTGGCTGGCCTATCACCTCACGGGTTCGGCCGTGCTGCTGGGGCTGATCACCTTTCTTTCACTGGCTCCGCAACTGCTGATCGGCCCGCTGGCCGGTGCCTGGATTGACCGGCATGACAAGCGTCGATTGCTGATCATCGTGCAAGTGATCCTGACCTTGCAGTCGTCGCTCTTGGCGCTATCTACCTGGCTGGGCTGGGTCGATGGCCCGGTGATCGCCGGCATGGCCTTGCTGCTGGGTTTGCTGAACGCCCTGGAAACACCGTTGCGCCAAGCCTTGATCGGCAGCTTCGTCGATGACCCGGCCGACCTGCCCAATGCATTGGTGCTCAATGCCATGCTGATCAACGGCGCGCGCTTTGTCGGGCCGCCACTGGCCGGGGCACTGATCGCCCTCGCTGGCGAGGCGACCTGCTTCGCGCTGACGGCCATAGCTTTCCTGGCACTGCTGTTCGGCTTGCTGAAGGTGCGCGGTAGCGCCAGCCCAAAGGCCAGTGGCTCGACTGCCCAAGTGTTTCGCGAGGGGCTGGCATACATGTGGCAGACCCGCAATGTGCGCCAGCTGCTGGTCAACGTGATCATGGTCAACCTGTTTGCTTCCTGCTATGCAGCGCTGTTGCCAATCCTGGCCAAGGCGGTGTTTGCCGGTGATGCGCGGGTGTTGGGTTGGCTGTGGGGGGCGGCGGGCGCTGGCGCCTTCGTGGCCACTCTGGTATTGGCGGTGGGCGGTGCATTGCCTCGGCTGCGCCAGTTCACCGATGCCGGGGCGCTGCTGTGCGCGGTCGCCCTGGTCGGGCTATGGTTGGCCGGCGGGCTGCCATTGGCGTTGCTGGCGCTGGCGTTGCTGGGATTTGGCATCACCTTGAGCAATGTCAGCACCAACATGCAGTTGCAGAGCGGTGCGCCGGGCCACCTGCGTGGCCGGGTCATCGCTTTCTACATCGCCATGCGCTTTGGCTTCGAGGCCTTGGGCGGGATGATCGCCGGGCTGGTCGCAGCCCGCTGGGGGGCGCCGGCGACCCTGGGGATCGCCGGTGCCGTGCTGGTGCTGGGGTTGCTCGGGCAGTACGGCATGCGCCGCCGCACCTGACCGGTCAGGCAGCCTGACCCTGGCCTTGCGGCGTTTGTTGTTTGGCCGGGTCACCCAGCCAGAGCATCAGGCAGGTGCCGATCAGCAGGATCGACGCTACGGCGAAGAACGGCACGGTGAAGCTGTGCGTGGCATCCTTGATCAGGCCTATCAGGAACGGCCCGGTGAAGCCGCCAAGGTTGCCGATCGAGACGATCATTGCCAGGCCGCCTGCTGCGGCGCGGCCGGTGAGGAAGGTCGAGGGAATCGCCCAGAACGTGGCCTGGAACGACAGGATGCCGGCCACGGCCAGGCACAGGCTGGCGATCTTCAATTGCGGCTGGTCGATCAGTGCAGCACTCACCAGGGCCAGGGCAGCGAAGGCCAGCGCGCTGACCACGTAGGGCAGGCGGTGGCAGCTGCGATTGGCCAGGCGCGCCCATAAAGTCATGGCCACGGCGCCTAGCAGGTAAGGCAGCGCCACTACCAGGCCGACCACGCCACTGGAAATACCCAGGCTCTTGATGATCTGCGGCAGCCACAGGCCGATGCCGATGGAACCGACGATGCAGCAGAAGTTGATGGCCGCCAGGGTGAACACTTTGGGATTGGTCAGTGCGGCGCGCAAGGTGTTGCCGTGGGAGGCACCGATGGCCTGTTGCTCCTGGCACAGGCGCCGGGTCAGCCAGGCCTTTTCCTGTGGGTTCAGCCACTTCGCCTTGGCCGGGGTGTCGACCAGCACGAACAGGCAGGCAATACCCAGCAACACGGCGGGCATCGATTCGGTGACCAGTAGCAGTTGCCAGTTCTTCAGGCCCCAGACACCGTGTTGTTCCATCAGCCAGCCCGACAGCGGCGAGCCGACGATGTTGGCGACCGGGATGCCCAGCAGGAATGCTGCGGTAGCTTTGGCTCGCCATTTACCGGGGAACCAGTAGGTGAAGTACAGGTACACCCCTGGCGTGAAGCCCGCTTCGGCAAGCCCCAGCAGGAAACGCGCGATGCTGAAGCTGATGGGGCCGGTGGCGAACGCCGTGGCCATGGAAATCAGCCCCCAGGTGATCATGATCCGGGCAATCCACACCCGTGCGCCAAAGCGCTGCATCAGCAGGTTGCTGGGGATCTCGAACATGAAATAGCCGAAGAAGAACAGGCCGGCCGCCCAACCGAACATCGTCGCGGTCAGGCCCAGGTCCTGGTTCATGCTGATGGCGGCGAAGCCGACGTTGGTGCGATCGAGGTAGCTGATCACGTAGCAGATGAAGATGAACGGCACCAGGCGCCACAGCACGCGGCGCATCAGGCGTTCGCCCTCGGCGTCGCTGAGCGGCGCCTGGGCAGCAGGGGTTTCGTGGGTCATGTCGTCACTCTTTTGTAGTTGTTGTGTGCGCAGACGGGCGCGGCTCAGCTGTGGGAATACATCGGTAGACCGGGAGTGCTGGTACGGACCTGAAGAATGCTGCCGGTCTCGGACTCGGTGATGAACAGGGTCTGCCCGTCGTCGCCACCAAAGGCCAGGTTGGTGTTGCTGATGCCGGCGCAGGAAACGATACGTTGCAGCGGCTCGGCGACTTTCGACAGCTTCCACACCGAGCCGAAGCCGGTGTGGGCGATGTACAGGTTGCTTTGCGCATCCAGTGCCAGGCCGTCCGGCCCGCCCAGGCCGCCGTGCAACTGAGCGAATACGCCCACCTTGCCGATGATCGAACCGTTGCCCAGCGGGATGCGCCAGATCTGCTGGGCGCGGGTCACGGCCACCAGCAGGTGATTGAGGTGGGGGTCGTAGACGATGCCGTTGGGGCTGGGAATGGTGCTCAGCAGGCAGCTCAGGTTGCCGCTGGCGTCGAACTTGTAGACCCGGCCAGTGGCGTCCTGCAGGCCGGTTTGGCCCTGGTCGGTGAAATACAGGTCACCGTTCGGCGCGAACACCAGGTCGTTGACGCCTTTGAAACCTTCGGAACCGGCCGAGTCCAGCAGTGCCTCGATGGCACCGGTATGAGGGTCGAGCAGCATGATCCCGCGCTTGTAGTCGGTGATGAAGATGCGCCCATCCTGATGAATCTTCAGGCCGTTGGGCCAGCCATCGTACTGGCAGACCAGCTCCCATTCGCCCTGGGGCGAGATGCGGAAGATTCGCCCGTTGGGAATGTCGGTCACGTACAGGCGCCCCTGGCGGTCGAACGAAGGCCCTTCAAGGAACGAGTCGATTGCCCGTCCTTGGCGATTGGCATTGGCCCAGGCAGATGGGCGCGGGTCGCGGAAGCGCTCGGGCAAGCGCGTGAAGACAGTGGTTTCGACGGTGGGTGGGGCAGCGAAAAAACTCATGAGGGCTCCTGGCGGCAAGGGGCGCGTGAGCGTCCAGGTCATTGTTGTTTGCTTTGTTTAATGCAATGCCATTTCAAAATAAATCATGCTGTGACGAAAGGCGATTAATTTCGTCGCTTTTTGTCGGCCTGTTGACGAGGCATCGCTTTTTGTGAGCTTCTATAAAAGAAATGGCGTTCCAAAATAAAAACAATGGAGTTTGCGATGCAACAGCACTCATGGCGTATGCCGTGCCGTCCTTCTCGGCCTTTTAAAAACCTCTCGAGTGTCCTTGCCCTTGCCGCCAGCGGTGGCCTCATGGCGCCGTTTGCGCAAGCGGATTTTCTTTCCGACAGCCATGCCAACCTGGCGATGCGCAACTTCTACTTCAACAGTGATAACCGCGACGGTGCCGCCAAGCCTTCGAAGACCGAGGAATGGGCGCAGGGCTTCCTGCTCGATCTGCGTTCGGGGTACACCAGCGGGGTGATCGGTGTCGGGGTGGATGCGACCGCCATGCTGGGTGTCACCCTGGACAGCGGCCGAGGCCGGCACGCGGGCAGTACGATGATTCCCTCCGATGGCGAGCGTGCGGTGGACCAGTGGGGCAGTGCGGGCGCGACCCTGAAGCTGAAAGCGAGCAAGAGTGAGCTGCGGGTCGGCCAGTTGATGCCAAAGATGCCGGTGTTGGTGGCCTCGGATGGTCGGCTGCTGCCGCAGACCTTCCAGGGCGTGCAGCTGCAGTCGAAGGAGTTCGACAATCTGATGCTGATCGGCGGTGCGCTTGACCGCGCCCGGGGCCGGGCTTCCACCGACCTGACCGGCATGGCCGTAAGTGGCGGCACCCAGGAAAGTGACCGTTTCTATTTTGCCGGTGTCGATTACCGTGCCAGCGGTGCGCTCATGCTGCAGTACTACGCGGGTGAATTGCAGGACTATTACCAGCAGCACTTTGCTGGCCTCAATCACACCCTGGCACTGACTGACGACAGCTCGCTGACGACCGACCTGCGCTACTTCCGCACCCGCTCGGACGGTGCCAACGGCAGCGCCTCGGGGCGCGCGCAGGGCTATACCGTAGGCGGCTACACCACCGACGGAGACGGCCAGATCGACAGCGACCTGTGGAGCGCGGCGTTCACCTACCGCCTGGGTGGTCACTCGCTTTTGCTGGGCTACCAGAGCGTCTCCAACGACAGCAACTTCGTGCAGATCAACCAGGGGTCGATCGACAAGGGGGCCGGTGGCAGCAGCCTGTACCTATGGACCGACAAGATGCTGCTGAGCTTCACCCGTGCTGGCGAGCGCACCGGCTTTGCGCAGTATGGCTACGATTTCGCGGCGCTGGGTGTGCCCGGCCTCAAGGCCTCGATGATGTACCTCAAAGGTGACCACATCCAGACCACGAGCGGTGCCGAGCAGTCGGAGTGGGAGCGGGACTTCTCCCTGGACTACGTCATCCAGAGCGGTACTTTCAAGGGGCTGGGCGTGGCTTGGCGCAATGGCATGTCCCGCAGCGAAGCGGCCCGCAATGGCGATCAGAACCGCGTGATCGTCAACTATACCGTGGCCTTGTTCTGAGCCCCCAGCAGGGAGATAGAAGGGCAAAGAGCATGGCCCCACGCTCAGGTGTGGGGCCGCCTGGCCGGCAGGCGCGATGACCGGCCGGCTGGTCTTGTCCAGGCTTCTTCACCGTCAATGATGTTGGTGCCGCATCGGCTCTTGCTGGCATGATGGCGGTTGCCAGGGCATTCGCAGATAATGATTTATCTGGGCCCTGACAAAGACTTGGGCAATTCAAAGGTGAGGATCTACTGATGGTTAATGTTCGGCCGCGTCCTGCGGTGAATGGCGTGGCTTCGGCTGACCGCGTGCTGACAGTGCTCTCTGCATTCCAGGTGGGAGACACGTCTTTGACCCTCGTAGAGCTTGTCGAGCGTACCGGACTGATCAAAAGTACCATCATGCGTTTGATGGTCTCGCTGGAAAATCATGGTTTCGTCAATCGCATGGCAGATGGGCGCTACCAGCTGGCCAGCGAGGTCATGCGGCTTAATGCGGTGTATGAGGAAGGCATCGATCTGGAGCGTCACGTTATGCCCAGGCTGCATCTGTTGGCAGAGCGTACTGGCGAGACGGCCTCGTTCTACGTGCGTCACGGCGCTTACCGGATGTGCCAGTATCGAGTGAATTCACCCCATCGACTGCGGATGCACGTTCAGCCCGGCGACATGCGACCGATGGACGACGCTGCTGGCGCCCAGGCTTTGCGTACGCCGTTCGCGAGCGGTATCGCCATGCAACGGCCGTTTTTCTCCATGGGGGCCACAGACCCGCATGCCGCATCAGTAGCCTTTCCCGTATACGGCGCTGGCGACGCGTTGGTCGGCGCACTGGTGCTTTCCGGCCCTTCCAGCCGGCTCACCCCGGAATGTGCCGCTGCCTTCAACGACATCTTCTTCGACGCTACCCGCGACCTGATGCGCAGCCTTGGCTGCAAGGCCGCAGATGGGAACGTCACGACCGCTGGGTGATGGAGATTGTGTGCCTCGCTCAGCAGTTGGAGGCGCACTCCATAAGCCAGTCGATCAATACCTGTAACCTTTTCGGCATCGGGTCGTGATGCGGGTACACCAGGAAGTAACCGTAGCTTGAAGCATCCACAAAGTCGCCGAACGGCAGAACCAGCTCACCTCGCGCAATACGCTCTCTGACCAGTTGCTCCCGGCCAATGGCAATGCCGGCGTGATTCAGCGCAGCGAGCGTGCACAGGTCTGAACGATCGAATGTGAGGAATCGGCGTGGGAGTTCAATGCCGGCACCTTTACTGCTGGCCCAGAGCTGCCACTCTGCATCGAATGCGGCGTTGTCCCAGGCCGCAACGTCATGCAAGGCGGTGCACTGCTCTACCTGGTGCGGGTCACCTGCCAATGCATGGGTTTCTGCGTAATGGGGCGAGCACACCGGGGCGATCCGCTCGTTCATCAGGTGGATGCTCTGCAACCCGGGATGGTGGCCATCCGAGTAGCAGAGGACCAGGTCGATCTTGCGTGTGCGGTAGTCGATGCTCTCGTTACCGACCCTGATATCCAGCTGGATATCAGGGTAGCGGGCGCTGAACTGAGCCAGCCGCGGCACCAGCCAGCACTGTGCTACGGACGGGCGTACATACAAGGTCAGTTGGCCAGCGACCTCGGCGTGGGCGCGCTCCTGCACGGCCTCGCCGAGTTCATCCATGGTCCGCTGCATCACGGTGAACAGGCGCTCGCCGTCTTCGCTGAGGCTAACCTTGCGCGGCATGCGGTGAAACAGCTTGAACCCCAGCTCATCTTCCAGACGGTTGATGCGATGGCTTACGGCACTGGCGGTCAGGCACAGCTCATCGGCTGCGCGAGCGAAGCTCAGGTGCCGTGCGGCCACCAGAAACACATGCAGGCTGCCCAGGTGCGAGCCGTTGAGTTTCACTGGGGTACCGCTGCCGGGCCTGTTCATTGAAGGCTTCGTCCTTTCGCCAGGTAGGCGTTGAACTCATCGTCCGGCACCATGCTGCCACCCGTTCCCCAGACCAGGTGGGTAGCCTGGCGCAGTTGCGCCGGGGTGTAGCCCAGGCGAGCCAGATAGTCGCTGGCCTGCAGTACCCGAGCCATGCCGGGTACGCCGGCCAGCGCAGAGGGTTCCAGCTTGACCTTGTCCTGTTCGAAGGCAATCACCATCAGCCGGTAGAGTTCTTCGTCGGTCACGGTGTAGTAGCCATCGATCAGCCGCTGCATGGCTTTGCCGACGAACCCGGAGGGTCGTCCGACCGCCAGGCCGTCGGCGGCGGTGATGTTGTCGATGCCAAAGTCTTGCACGCTGGTTTCGTCGTGCAGGCCGGTGTACACCCCCAGCAGCATGCACGGCGAGTGGGTAGGCTCGGCGAACACGCAGTGCACGGCATCGCCGAATACCAGCTTCAAGCCGAAGGCGACGCCGCCAGGGCCGCCGCCAACACCGCAGGGCAGGTAGACGAACAGTGGGTGATCGGCGTCCACCTTGATGCCGGCCTGGTCGAATTGTCGAGCCAGGCGCTCGGCGGCGACGGCATAGCCCAGAAACAGTTGTGGGGAGTTCTCGTCGTCAACGAAATAGCAGCTGGGGTCGGACGCTGCCTGCTGGCGGCCTTGCTCGACGGCAACGCTATAGTCCGACGCGTGTTCAACCACCGTGACACCGTTGGCGCGCAGCTTGTCCTTTTTCCACTGCCTGGCGTCGGATGACATGTGCACACTCACCTGGAAGCCCAGCTTCGCGCTCATGATGCCGATCGACAAGCCCAGGTTACCGGTCGAACCCACGGCGATCTTGTACTGGCTGAAGAACGCGCGCGCCTGCTCGCTGGCCAGCAGGGCATAGTCCTCGGCGGGCGTGATCAGGCCGGCTGCCAAGGCCAGGTCTTCAGCGTGCTTGAGCACCTCGTGGATGCCGCCACGGGCCTTGATCGAGCCTGAAATGGGCAGGTCACTGTCGGCCTTGAGCCACAGGCTACCCACGTTCTGCAGTGATCCTTGTTCGACAAGCTGTTGGCGAAGCTGCGGCAGCGGGGCGATGTGCGACTCGATAACCCCGCCGGCACCCGCCGTTTCGGGGAACACGTTGGCGAGGTAGGGCGCGAACCTCTGCAGCCGCTCACTCGTAGCCTGCACATCTGCAGCGGTCAGGCCCACGTCGCTCAGCGCGTCTGACGCCTTGGCAATACCCGGGTTGAACCAGCTGGTTTCTTTCAGGGCGACCAGGTCGGCGATGATCGGGTGGCTTTGTTGCCAGGCTTGTAGGGTTTTTCCGTGAATCATGATTTCACCTGTAGCGCAGTCTTTGCACAGTAGATCAGACAATTTTCGAAAGCAGCAGGGTCAGGCACAAGGCAATCACCGAGGCCAGCACGGTCGCTGCAGTAAATTTTTTCAGCGCATCGCTCAGCGACAGGCCGAGGTATTCCTTCACGACCCAGAACGCCGAGTCGGTAATGTGCGTCCAGCCAATGGCCCCGGCACCGATGGCGATCACCAGGATTTCCCGGTTGTATTCGGGGTGTTGGCCCAGCATCGGCAGCACCATGCCGGCCGCGCTGATCATGGCCACCGTGGCCGAACCGACCGCAAAGTGCATGATCCCGGCGATCAGCCAGGCGAGGATGATCGGGTTGAGCTGGGTCTGGTTGAGCACGTCAGCCAGTGCCTTGCCGATGCCGCTGCCCACCAACATGTCGTTGAAGGCGCCGCCGGCTCCGATGATCAGCAAAATGCCGGCCAGGGGCGGGAAGCAGCGCTGGGTCAGGTTGAGCAACTGCGCCATGTCCAGACCACGACGCAGGCCCAGCGCCCAGTAGGCAAACACCACCGACAGCGCCAAAGCGATCAGCGGATTGCCAATGAAGGCAACCCATTCGTAGAGCGAGGTGCCTTTGGCCAGCACGGTGACTGCCAAGGTCTTGCCGACCATCAGCAGCAGCGGCAGCAGCACCGTGGCCAGGGTGATGCCGAAGGAGGGTAGCGGTTGGTCGTCGGCCTGGGGCTCGCTGCGTGCGGCAAGGAAGGCCTGTTGCGCTGGCGTCGCGCCACGGTTGCAGGCAAAGCGTACCCAGATAGGGCCGGCGATGATGGCGGTGGGCAGGCCAACGATCAGGCCGTAGAGGATAACCGTGCCGATATCGGCATTGAGCATGCCGGTAATGGCCGTGGCAGCCGGGTGCGGCGGCAGGATGCAGTGCACCACCATCAGCGAGGTAGCCAGCGGCACGCCGAGGTACAGCATGCTGATGCGGGTTTGCCGGGCGACCACGTAGATCAGCGGAATCAGCAACACGAAGCCGACTTCGAAGAACACCGGGATGCCGGCGATGAAGCCCACCAGCATCATGGCCCATGACGCATTGCGTTCGCCCAGCAGGTTCAGCAGCGTGGTGGCGATGCGTTTGGCCCCGCCTGATTCTTCCAGCAGTTTGCCGAGGATACTGCCCAGGCCGATAATGCCGGCGAGAAAGCCCAGCGTGCTGCCCATGCCCTTTTCGAACGCGGCAACCATGGCCGTTGGCGGCATGCCGGTGCCGATACCGACCACCAGGCTTGCCGCCAGCAGGGCGAGGAAGGGGTGGACCTTGAGCTTGCTGATCATCACCACGATCAGGAGTATCGCGGTGCCCAGGACGATTAACGAGAACGTTGGAGTCATCTTGTAGTTATCTCTGTCGCTGATCGCTTCCGTGCGAGCTTCTTGTTGGTTTCCAACCATTAGATTTCAGCGATTTGATCGACTCAAACGATCACTTCTCAAGGCACAGGTGAACGCATGTCACCCATGGCATCAAGTTGGCATTCAGGCTGTGTGCTAGAAGAGGTACAGGAGAGGTGTTGGCGCGGAAGGTCGAGCAGAGGCGGGGCGTAGCGGCTATTCACCGATAGCGGCCTGGTGGCCGCTGGTGTCAACAGGTTGGGCTGCTACAGCAGATCTTCGTTGTAGCAGCCCGCCTTGTCAGTGATGCGATCTTTGCGGGGCAGGGCAGGTGTCGCGGATCACTTGATCAGCGGCACACCACTGAGTTTCTGCAGCTCGTCGAAGTCGATGTCGGCGCAGATCTCTACCACTTTCAGGCCATCGGCGGTCACTTCCAGCACGGCCAGGTCGGTGTAGATACGGCTGACGCAGCCGATGCCGGTCAGCGGGTAGGTGCACTCGGGCACCAGCTTGCTTTCGCCGGACTTGGTCAGGTGGTCCATCATCACGAACACCTGGCGGGCGCCGGTGGCCAGGTCCATCGCGCCGCCCACGGCGGGGATCGAACCTTCGGCGCCGGTGTGCCAGTTGGCCAGGTCGCCCTTGACCGATACCTGGAAGGCGCCCAGCACGGCGATGTCCAGGTGGCCGCCACGCATCATCGAGAACGAGTCGGCGTGGTGGAAGAAGGCACCCCCGGTGAGCAGGGTCACGTGCTGCTTGCCGGCGTTGATCAGGTCATCGTCTTCCTCGCCCGGCGCCGGGCTTGGGCCCATGCCCAGCAGGCCGTTCTCGCTGTGCAGGAACACTTCCTTGTCGCCCAGGTAGTTGGCCACCAGGGTCGGTGCGCCGATGCCCAGGTTGACGTACGCGCCTTCCTGGATGTCCGCGGCCACGCGCTGGGCCATCTCGGTGCGGGAGAGCTTTTTGGTGATGGTCATGGCAGGCCTCAGACAGCGTTGGCGATCGAAGAAGCGGCAGCGCCGGAAACGGCGACCACGCGCTGGACGAAAATACCCGGGGTGATGATGTGTTCCGGGTCCAGTTCACCGAGCTCGACGATCTGGTCGACCTGGGCGATGGCGGTCTTGGCGGCCATGGCCATGATCGGGCCGAAGTTGCGGGCGGCCTTGCGGTAGGTCAGGTTGCCCCAACGGTCACCCTTGTGCGCCTTGATCAGCGCGAAGTCGGCGTGCAGCGGCATTTCCAGCACGTACTGGCGGCCGTCGATCTCACGGGTTTCCTTGCCTTCGGCCAGCAGGGTGCCGTAGCCGGTCGGCGAGAAGAACGCACCGATGCCCGAACCCGCTGCGCGGATACGCTCGGCCAGGTTGCCTTGCGGTACCACTTCCAGCTCGATCTTGCCGGCACGGTACAGTTCGTCGAACACGTAGGAGTCGGACTGGCGCGGGAAGGAGCAGATGACCTTGCGCACGCTGCCGGCCATCAGCAGAGCGGCCAGGCCGATCTCGCCGTTGCCGGCGTTGTTGCTGATGATGGTCAGGTCGCGGGCACCGGTGGCGATCAGGCCATCGATGAGTTCGGACGGCATCCCGGCGGTGCCGAAGCCACCGACCATGATGGTCGAACCGTCGGTAATCCCTTCCACCGCGCTGGCGATGGACTCAAACGTTTTATTGATCACAGCGAGCTCCTGGTTCTTCCTGGAGTATGGATTGTCGACCTGGCCGCGTGCTGACGCGGTGGGGCCATTCAGCGCTTGGCGTTGTGTGCTGACTTGCCTATAGCGTGCCGCAATACCGTGCAACAGTAGAGAGGGTGGAGAGGAATTTGTGCGATTACCGAACAATTGTGCGATTTCTGAGCGGCTCGGATCCGGTGCATTCACTCGGATGCAAACGACGGTCGTTCGGCGAACCAGGCCACCGCCAGCGCCTTGAACGCCTCAGCCGAAGGCGTCAGCGGGTAGCGTTGATCATGCGCCAGGACGATGCTGTGGGTGGGCAGGTTCTCTTCGGTGGGCCGACACACCAGCGCTTGTCCATCGTAACTACGGTCACCAAATGGCCGGGTATAGATCAGCGCCACGCCAAACCCGTTGGCGACCAGGCTGCGCTGCAGCTCGAAGGTGCGCACACGGTGCACAACGGCGGGTGACAGGTCGTAAAAGCTGAACAAGTCCAGCACATGCTGCCAGCTTTGCGCCTGATCGGTGACGACCAGGGTGTATTCGCAGAGTGCTTTGAGGCTGACCCGTGGCTGCTTGGCCAATGGGTGATCGGCCGCCAACAGTACCTGAGCGGTCAACTGGCACAGCTGCGTGCATTGAGTGTTCGGTGGCAACCCCAAATCGTAGGTGATCGCCAGCTCTATCGCCCCTTCACTGAGCCGCTTGCCCACATAGTCGAAGCTGCCATCACGCATGTCGACCGTGACCCTCGGGCAGGACTCCTGCATCCGCCGCACGATTTGTGGCAGGCAATAGGGCGCCAGGTCTTCAAAGCATCCGACTACCAACTCGCCGACGCACTCGCCAGCAGTGGCATTGATCTCGGCGAAGGTCTGAGCCTCTGCCAGCACGCGACGGGCCTGGACCATGACGGTACGACCGAATGGGGTCAGCGAGATGCCCAGGCCCCGTTGGCGTATGAAAATCGATTGCCCCAGCACCGCCTCCAGTTCGGTGATGGCTGCCGAGATGGAAGGTTGTGAAACATGAAGCTCCATGGCCGCAGTGGTCAGGTTTCCGTGCTTGGCCGCTGCGAGCGCATAGCGCAGTTGCCGCAGTGTGAACTTCATAGGTTTTTCCTTTGTGATGCATCAGGACTTATTATTTTATCCTTTTTTTACATTGTGAAATATTTCTCCCACGCAGTGCTCACCAAGGCAAGGCACGTCAGCCATTCTGGCGTCCCTCTTTGGGCCGGATGCCCTCCAATACTGCAATCATTGTTCTTGTTTGGGAGCGTCACAATGACAATTACAAAGGCTCTGCTGACCACGACACTTTCTTTCGGGCTGCTGGCGTCGGCTGGCGCCAGCCAGGCGGCCAGCTGGTGCGAGTCTGGCAAGCCGGTGAAATTCGCCGGTTTGAACTGGGAAAGCGGGATGCTGCTCACCGACGTGATGCAGTTCGTGCTGAAAAACGGTTACGGCTGCGATACCGATAGCCTGCCGGGTAACTCCATCTCCATGGAAAACGCCCTGAGCAGCAACGATATCCAGGTGTTTGCCGAAGAGTGGGTGGGGCGCAGCGAGGTCTGGAACAAGGCTGCGGCTGCCGGCAAGGTCGTCGGCGTCGGCGCGCCGGTCGTGGGTGCGGTCGAAGGCTGGTATGTGCCGCGTTATGTGATCGAAGGCGATGCCAAGCGCAAACTCGAAGCCAAGGCACCGAACCTCAAGCGCATCGCCGATCTGGGGCAATACGCCCAGGTCTTCAAGGATCCGGAAGAACCGGACAAAGGGCGCTTCTACAATTGCCCGGCCGGCTGGACCTGCGAGCTGGACAACAGCCAGATGCTCAAGCAGTACGGCCTGGAAAACAGCTATACCAACTTCCGCCCGGGCACCGGCCCGGCGCTGGATGCCGCCGTGCTGTCGAGCTACAAGCGTGGCGAGCCGATCCTGTTCTACTACTGGTCGCCGACGCCGCTGATGGGCCAGGCCGACCTGGTCAAGCTGGACGAGCAGCCCGGCGTGGATAAATCCGTGACCATCAAGGTGGGTGTGTCGAAGGCCTTCCACGAGCAGGCGCCGGAACTGGTGGCGGTGCTGGAAAAGGTCAATCTGCCGATCGACTTGCTGAACCAGAACCTCGCGCGCATGAGCAAAGAGCGTATCGAGTCGCCGGAGCTGGCCAGGTTGTTCCTCAAGGAGCACCCCGAAGTCTGGCACAGCTGGGTCAGCGAAGACGCAGCCAAAAAGGTAGACGCGGCACTCTGAACTTGTGGGTTTATCCGGCGGTTTTGCCGGATAGACCCACGACGGTCCGCTCCATGCACTTGCTCGAGACAATTCCATGTTTCCCAAGAACTTCACGTTTTCCATTGCCGACTGGGTCAATGGCTGGGTCGATGCGCTGGTAAGCAACTACGGTGATGTGTTCCGGCACGTCTCCGACACCCTGCTGTGGGCCATCGTCAACCTCGAAGGCCTGCTGCGCGCAACCCCCTGGTGGCTGGTGCTGGCCATCGTCGCCGGTATTACCTGGCACGCTACCCGCAAGGTCGTGACCACTGCGGTGATCGTCGGTTTGCTGTTCCTGGTCGGTGCGGTAGGCCTCTGGGACAAGCTGATGCAGACCCTGGCGTTGATGCTGGTGGCCACGCTGATCTCGGTCCTGGTCGGCATACCACTGGGTATCCTGTCGGCGCGCAATGACCGCCTGCGGGCGGTGTTGATGCCGCTGCTCGACATCATGCAGACCATGCCCAGCTTCGTGTACCTGATTCCGGTGCTGATGCTGTTCGGCCTGGGCAAGGTGCCGGCGATCTTTGCCACCGTCATCTATGCCGCCCCACCCCTGATTCGCCTGACCGACCTGGGCATTCGCCAGGTGGATGGCGAGGTCATGGAGGCGATCAATGCCTTTGGCGCCAATCGCCTGCAACAGTTGTTCGGCGTGCAGCTGCCACTGGCGTTGCCGAGCATCATGGCCGGTATCAACCAGACCACCATGATGGCCCTGTCGATGGTGGTCATCGCCTCGATGATCGGTGCCCGTGGCCTGGGTGAAGACGTCCTGGTCGGCATCCAGACCCTGAACGTGGGCCGCGGCCTCGAAGCAGGCCTGGCCATTGTGATTCTGGCGGTCGTGATCGACCGCATTACCCAGGCCTATGGCCGGCCGCGGCATGGGGTGGGCAAATGAGCGCCAAGCAGATGATGAACAAGATCGAAGTCAAGAACGTCTTCAAGATTTTCGGTGCGCGCGCCGAAGAGGCCCTGAAGCTGATCCGCCAGCAAAAAGCCAAGGATCAGGTGCTCGCCGAGACCGGCTGCGTGGTCGGGGTCAACGACCTTTCGTTGTCCATCGGCAGCGGTGAGATCTTCGTGATCATGGGGCTGTCGGGCTCGGGCAAGTCGACCCTGGTGCGCCACTTCAACCGCCTGATCGACCCCACCAGCGGTGAGATCCTGGTCGATGGCGAGGACATCCTGCAATACGACATGCAGGCCCTGCGCGAATTCCGCCGGCACAAGATCAGCATGGTGTTCCAGAGCTTCGGCCTGTTGCCGCACCGCACCGTGCTGGACAACGTCGCCTATGGCCTGAAAGTCCGTGGCGAGAGCAAGGCCACGTGCAGCGAGCGGGCCCTGCACTGGATCAACACCGTGGGCCTCAAGGGTTACGAAAAATCGTACCCGCACCAGTTGTCGGGCGGCATGCGCCAGCGCGTCGGCCTGGCCCGTGCCCTGGCCGCCGACACCGACATCATCCTGATGGACGAAGCCTTCAGCGCGCTCGACCCGCTGATTCGCGCCGAAATGCAGGACCAGTTGCTGGAGCTGCAAAAGACCCTGCACAAGACCATCGTGTTCATCACCCACGACCTCGATGAAGCGGTGCGTATTGGCAACCGGATTGCCATCCTCAAGGACGGTCGCCTGATCCAGGTCGGCACGCCAAAGGAAATCCTCTACCAGCCTGCAGACGACTACGTTGATCGTTTCGTGCAGCGCCGCGTAGCTTCGCTTTAAGGAACCGCGTGTATGTCGTTTGCCGAAAAAATCATCATCGCCGATGCGCCCGTTCGCTGGCAGGACGTGGTCGCCGTGGCGCGGCATGGGGCCAAGCTTGAGCTGGCCCCATCGGCCTGGGCGCGGATCGACAATGCCCAGGCGATTGTCCAGCGCATCGTTGCCAGCGGTGAGCGCGCCTATGGCGTCAACACCGGGCTTGGCGCCTTGTGCAATGTCTCGCTGCAGGACGAGCAACTCAGCCAGCTGTCGCGCAACACCTTGCTCAGCCATGCCTGTGGCGTGGGTGCCGCGCTGTCGGACGAGCAGACCCGGGCGATCATGTGCGCGGCGGTCATCAATTTCAGCCAGGGCCGTTCCGGCTTGCAGCGCAAGGTGGTCGAGGCGCTGCTGAGCCTGCTCAACCAGCACATCACCCCGCAGGTGCCGAAACAGGGATCGGTGGGGTACCTGACCCACATGGCACACATCAGCATCAGCTTGCTGGGGGTGGGCCAGGTCAGTTATCGCGGCCAGATCGTGCCGGCGCAGCAAGCCTTGGCCGAGGTCGGCCTGGCGCCGGTCAAGCTGGGCGCCAAGGATGGCCTGTGCCTGGTCAACGGTACCCCGTGCATGACCGGCCTGAGTTGCCTTTCCCTGGACGATGCCACGCGCTTGAGCCAATGGGCGGACGTGATCGGTGCCATGAGTTTCGAAGCCCTGCGCGGCCAGCTCGATGCCTTCGACGCGGAAATCATCGCGCTGAAACCCCACCCCGGCATGCAGCGAGTGGGCAGTAACCTGCGGCGCTTGCTCGACGGCAGCGAAGTCATTGCCAGCAGCCATGGCATTCGCACCCAGGACGCCTTGAGCATTCGTTCGATTCCGCAGGTTCATGGCGCCGCCCGCGATCAGCTGGCACACGCTGCGCGGCAGATCGAAACCGAACTCAACTCCACCACTGACAACCCGATGTTGCTGGGTACCCCCGAGGCGTATCGGGTGGTTTCCCAGGCGAATCCGCACGGCCAGTCGGTGGCCATGGCGGCCGACTTGCTGGCCATCGCGGTGGCCGAGATCGGGGCGATTGCCGAGCGCCGTCTCGACCGCCTGATCAACCCGTTGGTCAGCGGCTTGCCGGCCTTCCTGGTCAGCCAGCCGGGGGTGAATTCGGGGATGATGATTGTCCAGTACGTGGCCGCTTCACTGTGTGCGGAGAACCGTCAGCTGGCGCAACCGGCAGTCATCGACAACTACGTCACCTCCGGGTTGCAGGAGGATCACTTGAGCATGGGTACCAATGCCGGGTTGAAGCTGCACCGCGCCCTGGAGAACTGTACGCAGATCCTCGCCATCGAATACCTGTTGGCGGCTCAGGCGTTCGAGTTCCTCAAGGAGCAGCGCTTTGGCGCAGGGACCGACGTTGCCTGGCGGTTGTTGCGCGAACGGGTCCCGGCCTATGCCCAGGACCGTTGGCTGGCCCCGGATATTGTCAGCAGCGCAGCGATCCTGAAGGATCCCGGGCTGCTGGAGGCTGCATTCCCCGGGTTACTGTGACATCACAGGCCTTTGGGGCCAGGCGCCTGGCAATGGTTACCAGACATATTGCAAGCGCAGCGTCCAGGTATTCACGTCTGGTGATCCCGTGCGTTCCGACACGGTGTCGGAATAGGCCACCAGGCCACCGAACTGAGGGCTCAGCATGAAACCCAGGCTGGCACCCAGGAGCACATTCTCCTGTTTGTTGTCCTGGCCAACGCCATCGATCCGGGTTTCCCCACCGGTGCTGTAGGTGCTGTCCAGTGACACCCACAAGGCCCGGTTGACCGTATAGCTGTAGTGGCCCTCGATCGCGTACAGCGGCTTCTGCTCCAGCTTGCTGTTGCCCTGGTACTCGTCGTTGTCGCCGTACAGCGAGACATAGCCGTTGACCTCCAGCCAAGTCGGCCCGATTGGCGTACCGAAGGCGATCTCCGGTTTGATCACCCAGCGATTGGCGCCGATATTGATGACCCGGTCCTTGTCATAGTCGCCCGTGGGGGCTGTCAGCCACAGGGCGCCACTGACGAAGGTGTCCGGTTTCCAGTTGGCGAATTGCTCGGCGCTCAGCGCCGGAGCACCGAAGAAGTTGTGCGCGAAGACGATCTGGGTATCGCCCATGCCACCGTTGTGCTTGGTACCGCTGAAGAACCGCCCATTGTCGAACGAGGCCGCGACGTCGGCATATGGCTGCAGGATCTGAATCGCCGAGTTGCGCCCGTCCAGGCCGAACGAGCGGGCGTAGCGCAGGATATAGAGGTCGGCATTGAGCGACAGGCCATCCAGCGGCAGCGAGGTGTCGATCGGCGTGTTGGTGTCGATCAGGTTGTAATAGCCGAACACCATATTCAGGTCGATGGGCGTGTTCTGCCAGTCACGGGCGTTATCGGCCACGGCCACCTGTGCGCCGAAGGCGATCGAAAAGGACAGCAGCAGGCGTGAGCGATGATGTGGATTCACGGTGGCTCCATGCGCAGGTTGTCCATCAGTGATAGCTCAAGTTCGCGGCATGTCCCGATATATTTGCTAGCCTGAGATCCGCAAGGGTCCGGTACAGGGCCCATGGAACCGGCCGTGGAGCAAGGAATGGGGAAGGCGATCAAGGGAGTTCTCGGTGCGCTGCTGCTGGCCTGGCTGGGGAGTGCCACGGCAAGCAGCGTGCCGGCACAGGCGCAACCTGCCGAGGGGTATGTAGCGCCGCAAACCTGCCTCGGCTGCCATGCCGACCAGGCCAAACAATGGAAAGATTCCGACCATGGCTGGGCCATGCGCGATGCCACTGCCGCCAATGTGCTGGGCAACTTCAATGACGCACGCTTCGATGAAGCCGGTGTGAAGGCGCACTTCTTTCGCAAGGGCAAAGGCTTTTTCGTCAACCTGGAGGGCGAGGACGGCAAACCGGCCGACTTCCAGGTGCGCCGGACGTTCGGCCACTATCCGCTGCAGCAGTACCTCGTCGACCTGCCACGCGGGCGCCTGCAGGCGCTGACCATTGCCTGGGACAGCCGGCCCAAGGCGCAGGGCGGGCAACGCTGGTTCTCGCTGTACCCAGGCCAGCGCTTCGCCCCTGACGACCCGTTGCACTGGACCGGTCGCTACCAGAACTGGAACGGCATGTGCGCCGACTGCCATTCGACCCGCCTGGTGAAGAACTACAACGACCGTGACGACAGCTTCGCCTCGACCTGGCAGGAGCAGAACGTCGGTTGCCAGAGCTGCCATGGCCCGGGCAAGGCGCACGTCGACTGGGCCCAGTCTTCACAAAAGCCTGCACAAATGTCCGCGCAAAAGACCGGCGAGTCCAAGGGACTGGTCGTGGACTACAAGGTGCTGGGCAGCCAGGGCCTGGTCGAGCAATGTGCCTATTGCCACAGCCGGCGCCAGACCCTCGGCGTCGGCATGCTGCCGGGGCATCCGCAGCTGGACCAGAGCCTGCCAGCGACCCTGCGCACCGGCCTGTACCACGCCGATGGCCAGATCGACGGGGAAGTGTATGAGTACGGCTCGTTCACCCAGAGCAAGATGTACGCCGCTGGTGTCGGTTGCACCGACTGCCACAATCCGCACACCACCAAGGTCAAGATCGCGGGCAACGGCCTGTGCCTGCAGTGCCACAACAGCCAGCCACCGCAGGCGCGCTTCCCCAGCCTGCAGGCCAAGGACTACGACAGCGAGGCGCACCATCACCATCCGGCCGGCTCGCCAGGCGCACAGTGCGTCAACTGCCACATGCCGACCAAGACCTACATGGTGGTCGACCCGCGCCGCGATCACAGCTTGCGCATCCCGCGCCCGGACCTCGCGGCCAAGACCGCCAGCCCCGACGCCTGCACCAGCTGCCACCAGGACCGTGAGCCGCAGTGGGCGGCAGCCGCCATCGCCGGCTGGTTCGGCGCACACAAGCGCCCGGCGCATTACGGCGAGAACTTCCAGGCCGCGCGCAGCGGCCACGGCATTGCCCTGAGCGAATTGAACGCGGTGCTCGCCGACAAGGGCAAACCGGCCATCGTGCGCGCCACGGCGGCGCAGCAAATGGCCGAACTGGGCACGCAGTCGGTGATCAGCCTGGGCTGGGCGCTGAAGGACAACAGCCCGCTGGTGCGGGCTTACGCGGTGGCCGGGTTTGCCAGTGTGCCGCCCGAGCAGCGCCTGCAACCGCTGTTGCCGCTGCTCAAGGACCCAGCCCTGGCGGTGCGCGACGAAGCGGTGCGTGTGCTGGCCGGTGTGCCCGCTGCACAGTTGCCAGAGCAGGCGCGTGATGCGTTCGGGACGATGCTGGCCGATTACGAACGCCGCCTGCGCGGCAACGCCGACCTGCCGGGCGGGCGTCTCAACCTGGCGGTGTTGCTCAGCCGTCAGGGGCGTGATGACGAGGCCATGGGTGAATACCGCCAGGCGTTGCGGTTTGACCCGTACTTCGTGCCGGCGCGGGTCAACCTGGTGACCCTCGCCAGTGCCGCGCAACGCTTCGATGAGGCCGAGCAGGTGCTGCGCGAGGGTGTGGCGCTCGACAAGATGCCCGCCAGTGACCAGGGCAACCTGGCCTACATGCTGGCCTTGTTGCTCGTCGAGCGCGGCCACCAGGACGAGGCGCTGCAATGGATGGAGCGGGCGGCCGTAGCGCTGCCGGGCAATTCGCGGATCCGCTACAACCAGGGCCTGCTGCTGTCGCGCCTGGAGCGTCGCGACGAGGCCATCGCCGCACTGCGCAGCGGCCTGCAACAGTCCCCCGACGACCCGGACCTGCTGTATTCGCTGATCTACCTGCATGCCCTGGCCGGCGAGCGCGACGACGCCTTTGCCTATGTCAAACGCTTGCGCCAGGCAGCGCCCGATGATCCGCGGTTGCAGGCGATCGAGCCGTATTGGCAAAAACCGTAAGCTGGCGAAGCAAAAATGCACTGCTAGATTTAGCGCATACCAACGCGGCCAGGGAGCAAGAGCGTGAGCATACGCGAGGAGATCGCAGCGCTGGAGGGGCGTGTCGCCGAGCAGGTACTGGGGCAGGCCGAGACGATTCGGCATGTGCTGCTGGGCCTGCTGGCCAACGGGCACGTCCTGCTCGAAAGCCTGCCAGGGCTGGCCAAGACCCGCACGGTCAAGGCCCTGGCGACGCACCTGGACGCGAAGATGCGGCGTATCCAGTTCACCCCGGACCTGCTGCCTTCGGACATCACCGGCGGCGAAATCCTCCAGCAGACCAGCGACGGTAACCAGATCAAGTTCCAGCCCGGGCCGTTGTTCGGCAACGTGATCCTCGCCGACGAGATCAACCGCGCCCCGGCCAAGGTCCAGGCCGCCTTGCTCGAAGCCATGGAAGAGCGGCAGATCACCGTGGCCGGGCAAAGTTATGCCATGCCAGCGCTGTTCATGGTAATGGCGACGCAGAACCCGATCGAGCAGGAAGGCACCTATCCGCTGCCCGAGGCACAGATGGACCGCTTCCTGATGAAGCTGCAGCTGGATTATCCCAAGGTCGAGGATGAGGCATTGGTGCTGCGCCTGGTGCGCACTGAGGAAGCCCAAGGCCGCACTGGCAAGCAGGCCCCCGAACAACTGGCGCAGGAGGTGGTGTTCGCCGCCCGCGCCGAAGTCGCGCAAGTGCATGTGGCCGAGGCGATCGACCGCTACCTGGTCGACCTGGTCAATGCCACCCGCCACCCGGCCGACTACGACGGCGACCTGGCGCGCTGGATTCGCATCGGCGCCAGCCCGCGCGGCGGCATCAGCCTGGACCGGGTGGCACGCGCCCACGCTTGGCTGTCCGGCAACGCCTTCGTCACCCCCGACGACGTGCGCGCCGTCGCCCATCCGGTACTGCGCCATCGCCTGCAGCTCAGCTATGACGCGGTCGCTGAAGCCATCACGCCCGACCAGGTGATCGACCGCCTGCTCGATTGCGTGGCGATCCCGGCCTGAGCCGCCTGTGTCATGGCGCCGCTTGCCGACGGTTTCGTCTACGCCTCGCTTGCCCAGCTGATGGCCCTGGAGCTGCGCATCGGCGCGCTCAGTTTCATTGCCCGCCAGCCGCTCTCCAGCATCCTTGCCGGCGGCCATGCCTCGCGCCTGCGCGGGCGCGGGCTGAGCTTTGATGAACTGCGCCGCTACCAGCCGGGCGATGACCTGCGCCACCTCGACTGGCGCGCCTCGCTGCGTTTCGGCAAGCCATTCGTACGCACCTTCACCGAGGAGCGCGATCGCCCGACCTGGCTGCTGGTGGACCAGCGAATGAGCATGTTTTTCGGCTCGCAGCGCAGCTTTAAATCGGTGGTGGCGGCGGAACTGGCGGCGATCTCGGCGTGGATGGCCTTGCGCGCGGGTGATCGTGTAGGCGGGCTGGTGTTCGATGATCAGCAGGTCCGTCAGGTGCGCCCGTTGCGCAGCCGCGCCCGGGTGGAAGCGCTGTGCGCGGCCATCGTCGGCAGCAACCAGGCGTTGTCCGCCACCGGTCCCGACACCGAGAACGAGCGGCAGCTGGACATCGCCTTGCGCCAATGCATCGCCCTGACCGGTCACGATGCGCTGGTGTGCATCATCAGCGATTTTGCCGGGGTGTCGACGCAGACCCTGCAGTTGCTGCGTCAGCTCAGTGCGCACAACGACGTGATCGCCATGCAGGTCTACGACCCCTTGGCGCTGCATTTGCCGGCACAGGGCCGGCTCACCGTGACCCAGGGCGAACTGCAGGTGGAGATGCAGATCGACCGTCGCCAGGTCAGCCGCCCACTGGGGGCGTACCTCAGCGGGCGCCTGCAGGAGGTGGCAGACCTGCTGCGGCGCAGCCAGATTCCGCTGCTGATGATCAGTACCGCCGAAGAACCGCTGGTGCAGTTGCGCCGTGAGCTGGGGCGGCTGCCCGGAGGCAACCGATGAGTGCGCCGGTGGTGCCGGACGTCGCCCAGTTGCAGGAACTGCCGCTGCCGGTGCCGCCGTTCAGCTATGTGCCGCAGACCTGGGGTTGGTGGGTGCTGCTGGGTGTGCTGGTGCTGGCCGGCATGGCATGGGCGCTGCACAGCCGTTGGCGTTGGCGGCGGGAGCGCTATCGGCGCGAAGCGCTGGCGTGCTGCGACCAGCTGGCACAAGGCGCAGCCGAGCCGCAGCAGCGGTTGCAGGCGCTGCGTGATTTACCGGTATTGCTCAAGCGGGTAGGGCTGTCGATGCCTGATGCGCCGCCTGTGGCGACGCTGGCCGGCGAGCAGTGGCAGGCCTTTCTGGTGGCGCGTGCAAAAGCACCGTTACCCGCAGATTTCGCGGTTCGCCTGCACACCCTGAGCTATGCCCCGGCCAGGGACCTGCTGGCCATTCCGGAGTCGGAGGTCAACCAGTTGTTCGCCCTGAGCCGGCAATGGATCGAAACCCATCATGTGGCAATTTGACTATCCCTGGGTGTTGGCCGCGCTGCCGCTGGCGTGGGTGGCCTGGCATTATCTGGCGGCCTACCGCGAGGCACGCAGCGCCGTGCGGGTGCCGTTCTTCGCCGCCATGAGCCGGGCCGCGGGGCTCACGCCGCGCACCGACAGTGGCGGGCGGCGCTGGCAAACCGTGCTCAACCTGGTTGTCTGGGGCTTGCTGACAACGGCCTGCGCCCGGCCGGTCTGGGTCGAACAGGCCATCGAGCACAACCAACCGGTGCGCGACATGATGCTCGCCATCGACATTTCGCAATCCATGGAAACCCGTGACTACACGGCGGCCGATGGTACCCGCAGCGACCGCCTGAGCGTGGTCAGGGACGTGGTGCGCGACTTCATCGCACAGCGCAAGGATGACCGCATCGGCCTGATCGTGTTCGGCACGGGCGCCTATCCACAGGCCCCGCTGACCCTCGACCATGCCAGCCTGCAACTGCTGCTGGACCAGGTGGGCATCGGCATGGCCGGCCCGAACACCGCGCTGGGCGACGCGATCGGGCTCAGCATCAAGCTGTTCGCCCAGGCCCATGAGCAGGACAAGGTGCTGATTCTGCTGACCGACGGCAACGATACCGGCAGCGCTATCACCCCGGCGCATGCGGCGCGCCTGGCCAAGGCGCAGGGCATCGTGGTGCACACCATCGGCATCGGCGACCCCCAGGCCAGTGGCGAAGCCAAGGTCGACCTGGCATTGCTGCAGGATATAGCTCGGCAGACGGGCGGACGGTTCTTCCGCGCTGATGACCGCGACGCGTTGCAACAGGTGTACGCCACGCTGGACAGCATCACCCCGCACGAGGTGAAGACCTTGCGTCACCAGCCCAAGCGTGACCTGTTCTGGTGGCCGCTGGGCGCGGCGCTGGTGCTGCTGGTGGTCAGTCATGGGCTGGCTGCCGGGCTTGGCAGCCGATCGCTGGCACGGGGAGGGTAGGATGGAATTCGACTTCAGCGCGTTCCACTTCCTGCGCCCATACTGGCTGCTACTGCTCGTGCCGGCGCTGTTGCTGCCATGGCTGTGGACGCGCCGACATGATCTTAAGCGCCAACTGGACGGGGTGATCGCCCCGCATCTGATTGCCGCCCTGGTCATCACCCCCGAACAACGCCAGAGCCTGCGCCCGGTGCACCTGCTGGCGCTGCTGCTCGGCCTCGGCGCAGTGGCCGCCGCCGGGCCGACCTGGACCGAAGACCGCCCGGGCTTTCTCGACAACCGTGCCCCGCTGATCCTGGCCTTCGACCTGTCGCCGTCGATGGACGCCGACGATGTACCGCCGTCACGCCTTACGGCGGCCAAGCACAAGATGCACGACCTGCTCAAGCGCCGTGCCGGGGCGCGTACCGCCTTGATCGCTTACGCCGGCAGCGCCCACCTGGTGCTGCCAGCCACCCAAGACCCCGGCCTGCTGGACAGCTTCATGCAGGCGTTGGATACCTCGCTGATAACCCGCTCCGGCAGGGACGTGCCTGGTGTGATCGACCAGGCCAAAACGCTGCTGGCGGCCGAAAAGGTCCCGGGAACCCTGGTGCTGATCACCGACGGCGTCGATGGCACGCAGTTCGACGCCATCAGCGAACACCTGAAGGGCAGCGACCTGCAAGTGCTGGTGCTGGCCGTCGGTAGCCAGGATCGTGGCGTGCTGCATGATCGCCAGGGGCGCCCGCGGGTGGGCAGCGATGGCCGGCCATTGCTGGCGAACTTCGACGCCGAAGGCCTGAAGGGGCTGGCCCGCGCCGCCGACGCACCGCTGGGCAGCCTGACCCTGAACGATGACGACCTGGACTGGATCGAGCTGCATGCCCAGCGGCATTTCCAGGCGGTACAGGACGAAGGCAAGCAGGTGCACTGGAAGGACGCCGGTTACTGGCTGTGCTGGCCATTGGCACTCATTGCGCTGTTCTGCGTGCGCCGTGGCTGGCAAGTGCACTGGCTGGCAGTGGCGTTGATGCTGTTAGCCGGCGCACCGCAAGCAGCGCGGGCAGGGGCGCTGGCCGATGCGTTCATGACCCCCGACCAGCAAGGGCGCTGGGCCTTCGAGCATGGCCACTACCCTGAAGCGGCGGCGCACTTCCAGGACCCGTACTGGCGTGCCGTAGCGGCCTACCAGGCTGCCGACTACCAGGCCGCACTGGCCGATTTCGCCCAGTTGGACTCAGCGCCGGCGTTTTTCTACCTGGGCAATATTTACGTGCGCCTGTTCAAGTTCCCCGAGGCGATTGCGGCTTACCAGCAGGCCTTGCAACGCCAGCCGGACTTCCCTCAGGCCAGCGCCAACCTCGCCCTGGCCCAAGCCCTGGAAAAAGACTACGACGATCAGCAGAAGGCCGGCACACCCGACGAAAAAGCCGACAAGGTGGTCGAGGACCAGACCTCCAGCAACGGTGCCCAGCAGCGTGAGCAGGTGACTGCAAAGGCCGCTTCCGACGACGCCTGGCTTAACAACCTGACGACGTCGCCGGCACAGTTCCTCAAGCGCAAGTTCGCGTTGCAGGATGCAGCGCGCCAACCTTCCGGAGCGTCGCCATGAGCCGCCTGGCCTACCTGTTACTGCTTTGCTTGCCTTGTTGTGCCTGGGCAGACCCGGATGTGCGGGTTCAGAGCCGCCTGGTACCACCGGATGGAGCCCTGGTCGGTGCGACCGTGAGCCTGCAGGTGGACCTGCTGGTGGACAGCTGGTTCACTGCCGCGCCGGTGCTGCCGCGGCTGGAGCTACCGGGTGCGGTGATCACGCCGCCCAACGGTGAGGCCCAGCACCTGAACCAGAAGATCGACGGCAAGGCGTTTTTCGGGCTGCGCTACACCTGGCAGATCACTCCGCAGGTGGCCGGCGCGTTCCACATTCCGGCGCTGAGTTATCAGGTTCAACCAGGGCCAGGCAATGTGCCGGTCTCGATCACGGGCGAGCCACTGAGCTTCAGCGCCAAGGCGCTGGCCGGTGCCAGCGACCAGCCGCACCTGATTGCGAGCAATGTGAAGCTGAGCCAATCCATACAGCTGTCGCACGATCCGCTGCGGGTCGGCGACAGCATTATCCGCACGCTGAGCCTGCAGGCAGAAGGGGCTCAGGCCATGTCGATGCCAGCGCCGGCATTCGTCGAGGTCGACGGGTTGAAGCGCTACGTGCAGCCACCGCAGGTCAAGCCGCTGGGCGATGGCCGGGGTGGCACTGTCGGCGGCGCGCGGGAGGACAGCGTGACTTATGTGGTCGAACGGGCCGGCGCGCTCACACTGCCGGCCTTCCAGATGAAGTGGTGGGATTTTGCTGGCAAGGGCCATGACGTTTCGGTCGACGCGGTGTCATTCAAAGCCGCCGCCGCAGAATACCGTGCGCCGTTCTCCATCGACGGCGACTTGCGCGCCCTTGGCCAGCAGGCGCGAATCAAGGTCGGCGGGCACTGGCTGCTGATCGCCGTGGCCTTGCTCGCGGGCACGCTGTTGGTCTGGCTGTGCCGGCGCTGGTTCGAACCTGCCCGTGGCGCGCTGCGTCGCTGGCGTGAACAGCGCCGGGCGCGCTGGCTGGGCTCGGCGGATTACGCCTGGGCAGGCCTGGTGCGGCAGCTGCAAGAACGCCCGCCTCGGCTGGATGCGTTGTACCTCTGGGTACGTCGTGTCAGCGGCAAACTGACACTGCAAGGTTTTTTTGAGCTTTCTCCCGACACGACTGGCGTTCGTTGCCTAGACTTGCTCCAGATTCGCTATAGGGCGGCTTCCCACAACGCATATCTGCCTGCCCCCTTTCTGGATAACCTGCGCCGCGTGCGGCAGCGCATCAAGCACGAAAACGCCGCCGATCAGCGTCACGCGTTGAAACCGTTGAACCCCTGACGCACTCACGGGTAATGACAAGGACCTGCCATGCATACGCTGCCTCGCCTGCATTGGTTTATGAGCCTTTTGTTGCTGGCTCCGTTGATCGCCCAGGCTACAGAACCTTTGCCTTCCTGGAACGTGGGGGCGTCGCGGCAGGCCATCGTCAGCTTCGTCGAAACCGTGACCGAGCCAGGCGGCAAGCAGTATGTGCCGGTACCGGAGCGTATTGCGGTATTCGACAACGACGGCACCTTGTGGAGCGAGCAGCCACTGTATTTCGAGGTGCTGTTTGCCCTCGACGAAGTGCAGCGCCTGGCTCCCGAGCACCCCGAGTGGAAAATCCAACAACCCTTCAAGGCTGTTCTCGAAGGTGACCAGAAGGCACTGGCCGACAGCGGTATGGACGGCATGCTGAAAATCGTCGCGGCGACCCACGCCGGGGTCAGCACCGAGCAGTTCATTGCCCGCAGCCGGCAGTGGCTGGCCAGCGCGAAACACCCGAAAACCGGCAAGCCCTACACCGAGATGGTGTTCCAGCCCATGCTCGAACTGCTGGCCTACCTGCGCGCCAACGGTTTCAAGACCTATATCGTTTCCGGCGGTGAAGTCGCCTTCATGCGCGCCTTCGCCGAAGAAGTCTATGGCATCCCCCCCGAGCAGGTGATCGGCACCACCCTCGATGCACGTTTCGTCGACGCCAACGGCCAGCTTTCGATCCTGCGCGAGCCCAAACTGCAGCACAACGACGACGGGCCGGGCAAACCAGTCAGCATCGATTCGATCATCGGCCGCCGACCCTTGCTCGCCTTTGGCAACTCCGACGGCGACCTGCAGATGTTGCAATGGACCAAGGCCGGCCCGGGCCTGCGCTTCGCCGGGCTGGTGCACCACACCGATGGCGCCCGCGAGTGGGCCTACGACCGTGACAGCAAGGTCGGGCGCCTGGACAAGGCGCTGACCATCGCCAACGACCAAGGCTGGACGGTGGTGGACATGGCCCGCGATTGGCGGCGTATCTACCCCTTTGATCAAAGCAGGTAAATGTAACCAAGGACCGCAGGCGCACAGGGACCAGCTAAGCAGTCGGCACTCACGTGCACGTAGTCGTGGCACACGCCAGTAACGTGAAACGGAGAAGTGACCTTATGAACCGGAGCAGTAGAAGGTGGATAACCACCATGACCCTGGCAGCCAGTACGGTGCTGAGCGTCAGTATTGCCTATGCCGCAGACAAGCCGAACATCCTGGTGATCTTCGGCGATGATATCGGCCAGACCAATATCAGCGCCTACGGCAAGGGCGTCGTGGGCTATCAGACGCCCAACATCGACCGTATCGCCAAGGAAGGGGTGATGTTCACCGACTACTACGCGGAGAACAGCTGCACCGCCGGGCGCTCGACCTTCATCACCGGGCAGACGGCCCTGCGCACCGGCCTGTCCAAGGTCGGCATGCCAGGCGTGCCGGTGGGCCTGCAGGCCCGCGATGTCACCATCGCCCAGGCGCTCAAGGCCAAAGGCTACGCCACCGGCCAGTTCGGCAAGAACCACCTGGGCGACAAGGACGAGTACCTGCCGACCAACCACGGCTTCGACGAGTTCTTCGGCAACCTCTACCACCTCAATGCCGAGGAAGAGCCTGAGCGCCCGTACTGGCCCAAGGATGATGCCGATTTCGTCAAGGCCGCCTCGCCACGCGGGGTGATCAAGTCCAGCGCCGACGGCAAGATCGAAGACACCGGTGCGCTGACCAAGAAGCGCATGGAAACCATCGACGACGAAACCACCCAGGCGGCGATCAACTTCATCGACAAGCAGGTCAAGGCCGACAAGCCGTTCTTCGTCTGGATGAACACCACCCGCATGCACGCCTTCACCCACGTGCGCGAGTCCATGCAAGGGCAGAGCGGCATGGTCGGCAACGAATATGCCGACGGCATGCTCGAGCATGACGGCGATGTCGGCAAGCTGCTCAAGACCCTTGACGACCTCAAGGTCGCCGACAACACCATCGTCGTCTACACCACCGACAACGGCCCGAACCAGTGGTCCTGGCCGGATGCGGCGACCACGCCGTTCCGCAACGAGAAGAACTCCAACTGGGAGGGCGCCTACCGGGTGCCGGCCATCGTCCGCTGGCCAGGCAAGATCAAGGCTGACACGGTCTCCACCCAGATGTTCTCCGGGCTGGACTGGTTCCCGACCCTGCTGGCGGTTGCCGGTGACACCGACATCAAGGACCGCCTGCTCAAGGGCGCCGACGTGGGCGGCAAGAACTTCAAGGTGCACCTGGACGGCTTCAACCAGCTGGATTACCTGACTGGCAAGACCGACAAGAGCGCCCGCACCGAGTTCTACTACTTCAGTGATGATGGCGACCTGGTGGGCATGCGCTATAACGACTGGAAATTGGTGTTCTGCGAGCAGCGCGCGCCGGGCGGCCTGAAGGTCTGGAGCGAGCCGTTCACCTGCCTGCGGGTGCCGAAGCTGTTCAACCTGCGCATGGACCCTTACGAGCGAGCCGACGTCGTGTCTGACCAGTATTACGACTGGCTGACCAAGAACGACTACCTGATCTTCGATGGCGTTCGTCGCTCGGCAGCGTTCCTGCAAACCTTTGTCGAGTACCCGCCGAGCCAGAAACCGGCCAGCTTCAGCATCGACCAGATTCGTGCTGAAGTGGACAGGAAGATCGAAGAGAAGATGAAGAAGCAATGAGGTGACTGGCGCCCGTCACAGGCGGGCGCTTACCTTTTCTGCCACTCGGGGCGACACCCGATAAGGTCGATCGATGCGCGCAGCTGTCAGTCCATCCCCCCGTCATGCTGCAGTCGCCGACCCGGCAACCCGCAGCCATCCCTTGCAGGTGTTCATACCCGCCAGTCTGCTGTTTTTTTCTGGCACGGCGGCGCTGGTGTATCAAGTATTGTGGGTCAAGCAACTGTCCCTGGTCGTGGGGGTGGAGGTGTACGCCATCACCGCCGGGATCAGTGCATTCTTCATCGGCCTGGCCCTGGGTGGCCTGGCCTTCGGGCGCTGGGCCGACCGGCTCGCACGCCCGGTCAGGCTATATGCCAGCCTGGAACTGGCAGTGGCGGTGCTGGGCATGCTGGCAACCCTGGCGCTGGGCAGCAGCGCCGGGCTGTTCGCCCGGCTGGAAGCCAGCATCGGCTTGTTGGCCTGGGTGCTGCCGTTCCTGCTGGTGGGCGTTCCGGCATTTTTCATGGGCGGCACCTTGCCGGTACTGATGAGGGCCCTGACGCCAGGCCAGGGGCAGATGGCCGAGGCGGGCGGGCGCCTGTATGCCGCCAATACCGCAGGCGCCATCGCCGGTACGCTGCTGACGGCGTTCGTGCTGCTGCCGAGCCAAGGGGTCACCGGCAGCGCGCTGATCGCAGCCGGGCTCAACCTGCTGGCCGCTGGCGGCGCCTGGCTCTATCGTCGCCGCGATCAACAGATGCCGCGTGTGGTACAGCAACATTCGGTTTCCAGAGCGGGCGCAGCGCGTCTGGCCATCGCCCTGTACTGCGTGGCAGGCGGTGTGGCGCTTGGCTACGAAGTGGTCTGGACCCAATCCATCGTGCAATTCATGAGTACCCGCGCCTTCGCTTTTGCCGTGGTGCTGGCGACCTACCTGCTGGGCCTGATGCTGGGCAGCGCGATCTATGCGCGCCGTGCCGACCACATCAAGGACCCGTGGGGCCTGTTCGGTCTGCTGATCGCCCTGGCGGGCTTGCTGGCGCTGGTGCTGGTGGCCGGGCTCGGCCGTTGGCTGATCGTCGCCCAGACCGAGGCCGAGGCGCTGGTGCTGCAACTGACCGGCAACGAGCTGGCCGGCATGTCCGCGCGTTTCGCCAGCGCCGCGCTGTGCGTGGTGTTTCTGCCGACCACGCTGCTGGGTGCGGCGTTCCCGCTGGTCTTGCGCCTGGCCGTCGAACCTGGCCAGGTGGGCCGCGATGTCGGCACCGTGGTGGCGTTGAACACCCTGGGCGGGATTGTCGGGGTGATGCTGGTGGGCTTCGTGCTGGTACCGCAGTTGGGGCTGGTGCGCACCTTGAGCGTGCTGGCAGTGCTGGCCGCCGTGGTCGGGTGCCTGGCGATGTGGCGGGGGCGGGCAGTGCACAAGGGCCTGCGCGTGGCCATCCTCGGCGTTGCCTTGACCACCCTGGTGGTCGGGGGGCTGACACCAACGCAAAGGCTCGCGGAATTGCTACCCGGTGCGCGCAGCGGCCAGCTCACTTTCTACAAAGAGGGGCGCGGCGGCACGGTGGCGGTGGTCAGCCAGCAACGCCCAGGTGGCACCTTCAACCGCCTGTACATCCAGGGCGTGTCGAACACCGGCGACGCCATGCCTTCGTTACGCTACATGCGCTTGCAGGCCTTGCTGCCATTGTTGATCCATAACCGCGAGCCGCGTTCGGCGCTGGTGATCGGCTTCGGCACCGGTATCACCGCTGGCGCCATGCTGCGCTACCCGGGCCTGCAGCGCCCGGTGGTGGCGGAGCTGCTGCCCGAGGTGCTGGCAGCGGCGCCGCTGTTCAACGGCAACTATGCGGCCGTGAGCGATCCGCGCCTGGAGATCCGCCTGCGCGATGGCCGGCGGGAACTGCTGCGCAGCAGCGAGCGCTATGACCTGGTGACCCTGGAGCCGCCACCACCGTCCGCCAGCGGGGTGGTGAACCTGTATTCGCGGGACTTCTATGCACTGGCGGCCTCACGCCTGGAGCCCGGAGGCATCGTCGCCCAGTGGCTGCCGTTGCCGACCCAGAACGTCGATGACACCCGTTCGCTGGTGCGCAGCTTCCTCGATGTGTTCCCCCACGCCAGCCTGTGGACCACCGAGTTCCATGAAACCTTGCTGATTGGCTCGCTCGAACCGATGCAGCTTGATGTTGCAAGGATCAGTCAGCGCTTTGCCCAACCCACGGTTGCCGGGGCGCTGGCCGAGGTCGGGGTGGGCTCGGTAGAGGCCTTGCTGGCCACCTGGCTAACCGACCGTGAAGGGCTGCTGCGCTTTGCCGGGGATGCCCCGGCGGTGACCGACGACCGCCCGCGCATCGAGTATGCGCCGTGGGTGCGCGCACGGGAGATCACCCGCGTGCTGCCGCCACTGCTGGCACTGCGTACGCCACCGCCCTTGCACGGCGGTGATGACAGCCTGCGGGCGGGCGTCGAGGCGCGCTGGGGCCTGCTACGCAAATTCTATGGGGTAAGCCTGCTGGCTTACGAGGGTAACCGCCAGGCGTGGGCGCGGGAGGTCCGGCAACTGATGCAGGCGGACGGCGCGAACCCGTATTTTCGCTGGTTCTTCGCAGGCGGGCAGTGATTTCTTCCTGAGGAGTCGATCGTATCATGGCATCCCGACGTGCAGCTGCTCGCAAGCACACAGCCGACAGTGTACCGAGTCCGATTTTTCGCGCGCGCGAGGAGCGCGTCGCCGATGGCAAGCGTTTGCGTGACAAGGTTCCGCGAGAGAGCCATGGCAAATGGAAGCCTGCACCCAAGCGCGACGTCATCGCCCTGCTGGAAAAGTCCAACCGCGACCGCCTGCAGGACCTGGTGCCGATCCGCTACGGGCGCATGTTGCGCAGCCCGTTCACCTTCCTGCGTGGCTCGGCAGCGCTGATGGCCTATGACTTGGCCCAGGTGCCGAACATCGGGGTCACCGTGCAGGCTTGCGGCGATTGCCACCTGCTCAACTTTGGTCTGTTCGCCACCCCTGAGCGCAACCTGGTGTTCGACCTCAACGACTTCGACGAAACCCTGCCAGCGCCCTGGGAATGGGATATCAAGCGGCTGGTCGCCAGCTTTGCCGTGGCGGCCCGCGACAATGGCGCGGTCGACGCGCAAGCGCACAAAGCTGCGGTCGCCTGCGCCCGGGCTTACCGTGAACACCTGCGGCGGTTCTCCAAGATGAAGCCGCTGGAGGTCTGGTACTCGCGGCTGGACGCGCAGACGTTGATGGACACCGCGCCGGACGCCAAGGCCCGCAAGTTCCGCCAGCAACTGTTCGACCGCGCCCGCGAACGGGTGATGGAGAGCGTGTTTCCGAAGATCGCCGGGCAGGTGGGCGGTCAACCACGCATCGTCGATCAGCCACCGGTCATCCAGCATGTCGATGAGCCGGACTTCATCGAGCGCGTGCGCAGTGGCCTGGAGGCCTATCGGGCGAGCCTGTCGGACGAGCGCCGGGTGCTGCTGGACCGCTATCGCCTGGTGGATGCCGCGCTCAAGGTGGTCGGTATCGGCAGCGTGGGCACGCGCTGCTATATCGGGCTGTTGTTCTCCGAGGAAAACCACCCGTTGATCCTGCAGTTCAAGGAATCCTGCCGCTCGGTGCTGGAACCCTATGCGGGCAAGAGCCAGTACGACAACCAGGGGCAGCGGGTGGTGATGGGGCAGCGGCTGATGCAGTCGTCCAGCGATATCTTCCTGGGCTGGGTAAGGGGGCCGGCCGGGTATGACTTCTTCGTCCGGCAATTGCGCGATATGAAGATGTCGGTACCACTGGAGCACATCAGCATCACGCAACTGGAGCGCTATGCCGACTTCTGCGGTATGACCCTGGCACGCGCCCACGCCAAGTCAGGCGATGCCGCGACCATCACTGGTTACCTGGGCAAGAGCGACGTGTTCGACCAGGCCCTCGGCGACTTTGCGCTGCTGTATGCCGACCAGACCGAGCGCGACCATGAGCGGTTGGTCAAGGCCGCACGCTCCGGTCGGGTGAAAGTGATCAACGAAGAGGAATGACAGTACGATGACAGGCCTGCGCAAATGGCTATTGCTGGTAGGGGTCCTGTTCGCGTGGGCGGCGATCGCCAGCGAACCACCGGGCAGTGCAACCGACGGTGTCCCCGGGGTGCCGGCCGACCTGCGGGTGGCCAACCGCACGATCATTACCTTGCAGGCGACCCTGCTCGGCGAAACCCCGGCGGGCAGGGTGCAGCGGGCAACGGCGGTAATCGATGAGGCACTGCAAGGCACCGATGAGCCGCAGGTGCGCATCGATTCGATCCTCAATAGCCAGTTGGTCATCCTGGAAGGTCGGCGTGCCTTTATCGTTGCGCCGCAGGACTTGGGCGTGGACGGCGGTGATACCCGTGCGGCGGCCGAGCGCGCCGTAGCGAACCTGCAACAGGTGATCGACGAAACGCGGCAGGCACGCAGCGTGCGTTTTCTGTTGACGGCTACCGGGTTGTCGTTGCTGGCCACGCTGGTCTATCTGGTGTTGATCAAGGGCGCGAATTTCGCCCGTCTCAAGTTGCGGGCCTTTCTGCCAGCCGTAATGCGCAGCCGGGCGAGGGAGATCAAGGTCGGGCAGCTGTCGCTGTTCGACATGCAGTACGTGTATTTCTTCATCGACCGCCTGTTGCGCCTGCTGTACTGGGCAGTGGTGCTGCTGTTCAGCTACGAATGGCTGAGCTATGTGCTGTCGCGCTTCCCCTATACCCGGCCGTGGGGTGAGAGCCTCAACGTCTACCTGCTCGACATGCTTCGGTTGTTGATGAATGGCGTGGTCAATGCCATCCCGGGCCTTGCCGTGGCCGTGATGATCTTTTTCATCGCCCGTGGCGTCAGCGGCTTCAGCCGCCGCTTGCTCGAGCGCCTGTCGCGGCCCGGCACGCTCAAATGGCTGACCGCAGAAACCCTGCATCCGACCACGCGGCTGACCTCGCTGGCCATCTGGCTGTTCGCGCTGGTCATGGCCTACCCGTACCTGCCGGGCGCCGGCACGGACGCCTTCAAGGGCCTGTCGGTGCTGCTCGGCCTGATGATTTCGCTGGGCGCTTCCAGCGTGGTGGGGCAGGCGGCCGCCGGGCTGATCCTGACCTATTCGCACACGCTGAAGGCGGGCGAGTATGTACGCGTGGGCGAGCACGAGGGCACGGTCACCGAGGTGGGCATGTTCAACACCACCATTCGCACGGGGCTCGGCGAAGTGCTGACGCTGCCGAACTCGATGATCACCGGGTCAGTGACCAAGAACTACTCACGGGTCGGGCAGGGCGCCGGCTATATCGTCGACACCGTGGTGACCATCGGCTACGACACGCCCTGGCGCCAGGTGGAGGCGATCCTGATCGAGGCGGCAGAGCGTACCGAGGGCATCCTGAGCACGCCCAGGCCCCAGGTGTTCCAGACCGGGCTGTCGGACTTCTACCCGGAGTATCGCCTGGTCGCCAAGGCGACGCCGGAGCAGCCCAAACCCCGGGCGGAGCTGCTGAGCATGCTGCATGCGAATATCCAGGACGGTTTCAACACCTACGGCATCCAGATCATGTCGCCGCACTATCGGGAAGACCCGAGCAAGGACAAGTGGGTACCTCGGGAGAAATGGTATTCGGCCCCGGCACGTGATCCTGGTGCGGGGCCGGATGACCGGACAGCGGCCTAGCTGTCATTTTTTCAGTGACTGGAACGGCCATTACCGCCGTCAGCGCGTCCACCAAAGGGATATGTTCTCCCTTTCGGATAGCGAATCCTGTACGTCGGTAATCATTCAGAACCGCCAGGTCGCACCACCGCCGACGATATGCAAGGCGCTGTTCTTGTAGGTACCCGATAGCGTATTGCCCGAACGTGACTTGGTCTGGTCGACGTCCATGTCACCCAGCCACACCAGGGTATAGGCCAGGTGGAGGTCCAGACCTTCCTCGACTTCATAGTTCACACCGGTAGCCAGGCGCCAGGTTTCACCCATGGGGTTATCCACGGTTCGGTCCTTGTCGTCGACGGCGGAGCTGTCATAACCCACCCCGACACTCCAGCGCACTTGCCGGGTGGCTTGATACATCGCACCCACCGAGGCATGCCAGGTGTCCTTGTACTTGCGATCCACCGTGCGACTGACGCCGCCACCATTGGCATCGACGTCAACCCCGACATCGCCGAAGTCACTCCAGTCCTGCCAGCCCAGGCTGCCGAGCAGCTTCCACTGTTCGTTCAGGTCGTGGGCAATACTGGCGGTGACCGTTTGCGGCACATTCAGGTCCAGTTCCAGCGAGTCGACATCGAGGCGATTGAGCCCTGCGTTGATGATGGGGTTGGTGATGTTGCGAACATGCGGGCTGTCCTTGAACTCCAGCTTGACCTTGCTGGTGTAGGCAAGGCCGACCGCAGTACGAGGGGAAAGTTGGTAGAGCAGGCCGAGGTTGACGCCGGTGCCCACGTCCGTGTCCTTGTACTCCAGCTGCCCGTCCGGGCGATCGCGCAAGCCGAGCAGGTTGTTGTTGATCGCCATCTCGGTGCGGTAATAGCCCAGCATGATGCGCGGGCCAATGCCGAACGACAGGTCATCGGTGAACTTGTAGGCCAGCGTTGGCTGGAAGGACACACCGATGATCGCCGCCTCTTGCGTGAAGTAGCGGCCGGCCCAGTCATCGTCGTAATCCAGGGCCAGGCCGAAGTTGCCGTACATGCCAAAACCGATCGCCGAGCGGTCGTCGATCTGATGGCTGATGAACAGGCTGGCACCGGGCAGGTACTGCAACGCGTTGCCGCCTTCATTGCCGTCGAACTGGTTGTTGGCATCCCGGGAGAATTTGATATCACCCAGAATGACCTGGGCATTTGCGCTGATCTGCGTGCCTTTCAACTGGGTAAGGCCCGCGGGGTTGCTCATCAATACGCTAGGGTCCTTGGCCAATGCCGCAGAGCCTGCATTGGCCAAGCCGTTGCCTTCCTGGCCGGCTTCGTAGATGAAAATGCCGCCGGCTGAAGCCTGAGTGCTGGCCAATACCAGCGAGCAAGCTGTTGCCGGGAGTGACAACCGTCGGGCACAGCGCTGATAAACATTCATACCGCTGCTCTCCATTGCATGACGAGGAATTCAATCTCCAGGGCCGACGGATTTGGCGCTGACATGCCGATTCAGAGCGGCAGCGGGCGGTGTCATCACAAGCTCCTTTTGATTGCTGCGCGATGAACTTTAGGCGACATTTCCTCTTAGGCAACAGCGCAAGGTTTTTGCTGAACTGATATAGCGTGCCTTCAGGGCTTTCGCTTTAGGCATAACTCACTGATGTCAAAGCGATTGCGAGCGGCCCCTTTAATCAAGCTGAAAAAACTCAAAACTATCGTGACCATGAAAGACTGGCTCCAAACCTGTCGGCATTCACATCCTGGCGTATTGATAAAACCGATAGCTGCTATATCGCAAGCATCACTTCCATCAAAGAAAATACGGTTCACGACGTAACCACATGATGGAATCTGCCATGAAAAAAGTCTCTTTCACCGAACGCATGGTCCATGCCGTCGGCTATGAAATCTTCGCTGTGCTGCTGTGCGCCCCCTTGCTCTCGTGGATCATGGGCAAGTCGCTGGCCACGGCCGGTACCCTGGCGGTCACCCTGTCGGTGATCGCGATGATCTGGAACATGCTCTACAACGCGCTGGTCGACCGTTTCGTCGCCACCCCGCGCATCCAGTGGAAAGCGCTGACGCGCTTCACACATGGCCTGGGCTTCGAGGCGGGGCTGGTGGTCTGGTGCCTGCCGGTGGCGGCCTGGATGCTGGAGATCTCGCTGCTGCAGGCGTTCATGGTCGAGCTGGGCTTCTTCGTGATCATCCTGCCCTACACCGTGGTGTACAACTGGTCGTTCGACCGGGCCCGGCACTTCATCCTGCAGCGCCGGGCCATGGCCTGAGGCCTCAGAAGTGCTTGCTGACAGCGGCGACCACTGTGGCGCTGCAGACATCGTCGAAGCCATAGCTGCTGGCGCATTCGGCCTGCGACAGGTTGGTGTCCATGTAGCTGAGGCGCCAGGTGAGCCCGAGCAATTCGCGGGTGAACCTGGCTTCCCATTCACGGTAGGCATCGCGCGACTGGCCGCTCTGTGACCAGTAACTCGGGTCCTTGAAGTCGACGCGGCCGTAGCGCAGCTCCAGGCCGACCTCCAGCGGCAGCACCGTGTGGTAGCCCACGAAGGTGTAGAGGCTGTCCTGATCCGTGCCGTACTGGGTGGTGGCATCGTTGGCATAGTACGCCGCGAGCTTGAAACCCTGCACATCGAGGATGGCGTAGAGTTCGGACAGGTTGTACCGGCTCTCCTTGGGGTAGGTGTACCTGAGATAGCCCAGGTCCAGGTTGACCTGCTCAGCAATCTGCCAGGCCCAGCCACCGTAGTAGTCCACCTCCTGGCGGGTCTTGCTGCCAAAGCCGAAATCGACATTCGAGGTCCAGGCGCCCATATACAGGCCGCTGGCATGGCTGAGCATGACGTCAGCCTGCGCGGCCGGGTCGCCCTGGGTTTGCGAGATGCCGCGGCTGCGGTAGTCACTGACGGCGGCCAGGTCGATGTCGACCGCGAAGTCATCGTTGATCGGCAAGGCGATGGCGGCGGGGGCGAGCGCGGCGCAGCCGAGTGCGCACACGGCGGCCAGGGTAGCGTGCTTCATGGTCATCCCTATCTTGTGTTGTGGTTGTTGTGGCAGATAGAAAAGGCGGCATGCCTGGGCTGGCATGCCGTGCAGGTAACAAGAGGCGCAGCGGTTTACCTGGCGTAGACCTGGCGGCCGCCAAAGTAGGTGGCCAGCACCTGGGTCTCACCCAGTTGCTGGTCGTTCACCGCGAGCACGTCACGGTCGAGGATGACGAAGTCGGCCTGCTTGCCCGCGCTCAGCGTGCCGATCTGCTGCTCCAGGCCCAGGGCCTTGGCGGCGTTGGCGGTGTAGGCATACAGCATGGTCTGGCGGTCGAGGCGTTCATCGGCATTGAGCACGCCTTGCTTGCCTTTGCGCGTTGACGCCTGGGCGATGGCCTGCCAGGGGCTGGGTGACGACACCGGCCAGTCGCTGGCGCCGGCGATGGTTGCGCCATTTTTCTGCAGCGAATGGGCCGGATATTGGTAACGGAACGCCGTTGCGTCGACGTAGGGCTTGACCATGTCGACGGTGTAGTCGTCGCCGGCGGCCCACAGCAGTTGCATGGATGCAATCACGTCGAGCGCCTTGAAACGGGCGAAGTCCTGCGGGTTGACCAGTTGCAGGTGGGTAATCGAATGGTGGATGCCGCTGTTGCCGGCCTTGCGCGCCTGCTCAACGCCGTTGAGTGCCTCGCGCACCGCACGGTCGCCGATGGCGTGGATGTGCACCAGCCAGCCGCGCTGGTCGGCGGCGCTGACCAGCTCGCCGAAATGTTGCGGGTCGATCAGCAGTTCGCCCGGTTTATGGGTGTTGTGGTAGGGCTTGAGCAAGGCGGCCGATTGCGCGGGGTATTCGAGCACGCCGTCGGCGAACACCTTGATGCCCGGCAGGGTCAGGTTCGGTACGCCGGCGAACTGCTTGCGCACGTTGTCGATGGTCTGCAGGTCGGCGGGGGTGCTTTTCGGGTTGACCACCAGCAGTGCGGCGACATGCGCGTTCAGGCCGCCTTGCTCGGCGAGGGCCTTGTAGGCGGGCAGCACGCCCACGGTCTGGTCGGTGGGCTTGATGGCGAAGATCGCCTCGCCGGGCATGCTGTTGGCGGCCGGGTCCATCCAGGCCGTGATGCCCAGGCTGTTGTTGAACTGCACCGCAGCCTGGGCACCCTTGAGCAGGGTGGCGGCATCGGCCTTTGGCAGTACGCTGGCGACCCGGTCCCAGCCGGCGTCGACCAGGAAGCCACTGGGCTGGCCATCGTCGAAGCTACCGATGGTGTCTTGTTCCTGCTTGCTCAGGGTAGCCAGCAGCGCCTTGTCGATACCGGCGCGCTTGAGCATGGCCTGGTTGGCCCAGGCAGTGTGGTAGTCCTCGCCGATGAACACGATGGGCGTGGTGGCCCACTCGCCTTGGCTGAAGCGCTCATTCAGCGCCTTGGCCTGGGCCCAGTAATTCGAGCTGACGCCGAGGACTTGCAGCACATCACCATGGCGCGCGCGCCCATCGTCGCGCCAGGTGCGCAGGCGGGTTTCGAACTCATCCAGCGCTATCGCTTCGCCGCCCATGTCGGCGCCACTCAGTTGCAGGCCGCCGAAGATGGCGTGGGAGTGGGTGTCGATCAAGCCTGGCGTGACACGCTTGCCTTGCAGGTCGATCACCTGGGTCTTTGGGTCAGCGAGGGCCCGCGCCTGGGCGTCGGAGCCCACGGCGACGATCTTGCCGCCTTCGATAGCGATGGCCTGCGCCTGCGGGTTGCTGCGGTCGGCGGTGAAGATCTTGCCGTTCACCAGCACCAGGTCGGCAGCGGCCAATACGTGCCCCGAGGCAAAAGCCACGGCCAGCGCCAGCAAACCAGGTAGACATCTCGACATGTGTAGCCTCTTGTATTTATTGGTGTGAGGCGAGCCTACCCAGCGCAGGCTTGGCATAGAATCGCCAGAACGCTAAAAAGCCTTTTGCCATTCAGGAAAAACCGCATGGACACCTTGGGTGCGATTTCGATGTTCGTCGCGACGGCCGAGCACGGCAGCTTCAGCCGTGCGGCCGAGGCACTGGGCAAGACGCCTTCGGCCCTGACCAAGGCGGTCACGCACCTGGAGCGCGAGCTGGGCAGCCAGCTGTTTGAGCGCAGCACGCGGCGTATCGTGCTGACCGAAGCGGGCCGGCTGTACCTGGAAACCGCCCGCCAGGTGTTGAAAAGCCTGCACGAGGCCGGTGAAGAGATCAGCCAGCTGCAGGGGGTGTCCGGCACCTTGCGCCTGACCGCACCACTTGCTTTTGGCCGGGCGTTCCTGGCCGACGCCTGTGCCGGCTTCATGCGCGACTACCCGCAGATCCAGCTGCGGGTGGAGTTGTCCGACGCCTTTGTCGACCTGATCGAAGCCGGTTATGACCTGGCGTTGCGCGAAGGGCACAGCGACCTGCCGGGCCTGATTGCCCGGGTCATCGGCAAGAACCGCATCTTTCTCTGTGCCAGCCCCGGCTACCTCGAACGCAACCCGCTGCCGGTGACGGCGCACAGCATTGGCCAGCACCAATGGCTCAAGTACATTCACCCGGCGCTGGATGCCAAGTTCTGGTGGATGCAGTGCGACGGCGTGCGCATGCGCCTGCCGTATCCGCAGAAGGCGCGGCTGGAAAGCGACAACTACGACTTGCTGCTGCGCAACGCGCTGGCAGGGCACGGCATCCTGCATACCCCGGAGTGGAGCGTGCGCCGTTACCTGCAGGAGGGGCGATTGGTGCGGGTGTTGGAGCACTGCGTGATCGAACCGGATGCATTCGGTGAAGACATCCTGGCGGTCTACCCCAGCCACCGGCGCGCCAGCGGCAAGGTGCTGGCATTCATCGACTACCTGCAGGGCTATTTGCAGCGGTTGTGAGGTGCAGGCTTGCGTAGGGCTTGGGTTGTGCGGTGTTTTTGAGATCGAGCGCCGCGCGGGCGGCGCTCGATGTCACAGGCGCAACAAGGCTGACGACAAACACTCACGTCCCCACCCCAGCCTGTGAGAGGATGTCCATCCCCCGAGCCAGGACCCCGAACGCAGCCTGATGAAGACACCAAAACGAATCGAACCACTGATCGAAGACGGCCTGGTCGACGAAGTACTGCGGCCATTGATGAGCGGCAAGGAAGCGGCCGTCTACGTGGTGCGCTGCGGTGCCCAGGTACGCTGCGCCAAGGTCTACAAAGAGGCCAACAAGCGCAGCTTCCGCCAGGCCGCCGAATACCAGGAGGGCCGCAAGGTCCGCAACAGCCGCCAGGCCCGGGCCATGGCCAAGGGCAGCAAGTACGGCCGCAAAGAGGCCGAAGACGCCTGGCAGAACGCCGAAGTGGCGGCGCTGTTCCGCCTGGCCCATGCCGGTGTGCGGGTGCCCAAGCCGTACGACTTCCAGGACGGCGTGCTGCTGATGGAACTGGTGACCGACGCCGACGGCGATGCCGCGCCACGCCTGAACGACGTGCACCTCGAGGCCGAAGAGGCCCGTGAGTACCATGCCTTCGTCATCCGCCAGATCGTGCTGATGCTCTGCGCCGGCCTGGTGCATGGCGACCTGTCCGAATTCAACGTGCTGCTTGGCCCTGACGGCCCGGTGATCATCGACCTGCCACAGGCGGTGGATGCGGCGGGCAACAACCATGCGTTCAGCATGCTGCAGCGGGACGTGGCGAACATGGCGCATTACTTCGGGCGCTTCGCCCCGGAGCTCAAGGCCACCCGCTACGCCGATGAAATGTGGGCGTTGTACGAAGCCGGCGAACTGCGCCCGGACAGCCCGCTGAGCGGGCAGTTCGAGGAGGACGACGAGGCGGCCGACGTAGCCGGGGTGATGCGCGAGATCGACGCCACCCTGCGCGATGAAGCCCGCCGCCGTGCGGCGCGGGATGAGGCCGAACATGGGCCGGCCAAGGCTGAAGAGCCGACGCCGCCTTGGATGCAATGACGGCCTGAGCGCAGCTGCTCCGCAGAGCAGATCGCCTTCTTTGGAGCTCCACCTTTCTCTGGGTAGGGTGGGGCTCTGAAGGCACTGGCATGTCACTGAACTGAGTGCCAGTAATAACGGCTTCAAAGTTAATATCCCTGCATATATTCCTACTTTGCAGGTAATAAATTCCTACGCATAAATTCGCTATTCTCGGAAACCTCCTACAGCAGTTAATTACTGTTGGATATATTCCTACAGGATAAGTCTGCCCCGTGTAGGACTATTATCCTATTGCCAGGCGCTAGTATCTGCCCATGTTCAAGTCGCACATGGGGTGGACAGGTGTCCGATCTATCTGAAGTTGCTGATCACCAAGCAAGTGACAGCGGCCTGGCCTGCCTGGTCATGCTGGCGCGGTATCACGATGTAGCGGTTTCTTCCGAGCAACTGAGTCATGAATTTGTTACCGATGGCAAGCCATTCTCGGTTGCTCAGCTGTTGCAGGGATTCCAGCATTCTGGCCTGAAGGCCAAACATCGGCGCACGGATCCGAAGCGCCTGGCGCACATGCCGCTGCCGGCCATCGCTACGGACAGGCAAGGTGGCTATTTCATCATCGCCCGGATGGAGGGCGGTCAAGTACTGGTGCAGGACCCGCGGGTTTGTGCGCCGCAGACCTGGACGCTGGTTGAGCTAGAGCAGCGCTGGGCCGGGGAGCTGATTCTGGTCCGCTCGGACGCGCCCTTGCCTCGAGGGCTTGAACGGTTTGACTTGACCTGGTTCATCCCGGCAGTGGTCAAACACAGAAAGTTGCTGGGTGAGGTATTGCTGGTTTCTTTCATCATCCAGATCCTCGCATTGCTGACACCGTTGTTTTTCCAGGTGGTGATGGACAAGGTGTTGGTCCACCGGGGCCTCACCACGCTGGATGTCATTGCGCTGGGCTTGTTGGCCGTATTGCTGTTCGAAAGTGTGCTCAGTGGCTTGCGCGCCTATGTCTCGGCGCATACCGCTTCGCGTATCGATGTCGAACTGGGCGCCAAGTTGTTTCAGCACCTGATCGAATTACCACTCGCGTACTTTCAGGCGCGGCGAGTGGGCGATTCGGTTGCTCGTGTGCGAGAACTTGAAAATATCCGAAGTTTCCTGACCAGCAACAGCATAACCTTGCTGCTGGATGTGTTGTTCGTTGCGGTATTCATCGTGGTCATGTGGCTGTACAGCGGTTGGCTGACGCTGCTGGTCATCGCTTCATTGCCGCTTTACTTGCTGCTCTCACTGCTGGTCACCCCCTTGCTGCGTGCCCGAATCGACCAGAGTTTTCAACGGGGGGCGGAGAACCAGGCGTTCCTGGTCGAAGCGGTCAATGGCATTGACACCTTGAAAACCATGGCCGTCGAGCCGCAGGTGACGCGCCGTTGGAACCAGCAGTTGGCGGCCTATGTCGCCGCCAGTTTCAAGACCCAGAACCTGTCCAACATCGCCCACGAAAGCGTGGCCCTCATCGGCAAACTGGTCACGGTCGGCACGTTATGGCTAGGGGCTCGACTGGTCATCGAGGGGGCGCTCACGGTTGGCGAACTGATCGCCTTCAACATGCTCGCCGGCCGCGTGGCGCAGCCGATCATGCGCCTGGCGCAGTTGTGGACCAGCTTTCAGCAGACCGGTATCTCGATCCAACGGCTGGGGGACATTCTCAACAACCGTACTGAGGTCAGCCACGGCGCTCAGCTGCCTGTACTGGAAGGGCGGGTCGAACTCGATCAGGTGTGTTTCCGCTATCGTCCGGGCGGCAACGAGACCCTGCGCGATGTCAGCCTGAAGATCGCCCCTGGCGAGGTGATCGGCATCGTCGGCAGGTCCGGTTCCGGCAAAAGCACATTGACCCGGCTGATCCAGCGGCTGTACTCGCCGGAGCGAGGGCGGGTGCTGCTCGATGGGACTGACTTGGCACTGGCCGATGTCACCTCACTGCGACGGCAGATCGGCGTGGTGCTGCAAGAGAACATGCTGTTCCGGCGCACCGTGCGCGAGAACATCGCACTGGCCAACCCTGCCGCCGCCCTTGAGGAGGTTATTGCAGCGGCCACGCTGGCAGGCGCGCATCAATTCATACTCGAACTGCCAGACGGCTATGAGACCTTGGTTGGCGAGCACGGCGCCAGCCTGTCGGGTGGCCAGCGACAGCGGATCGCCATAGCACGTGCGTTGATGGGCAACCCGCGCATCCTCATTCTGGACGAAGCCACCAGCGCCCTGGACTACGAGTCCGAACGGATCATCCAGCAGAACATGGCGCGCATCTGCGCCCGGCGCACGGTCATCATCATCGCCCACCGCCTTTCCGCCGTGCGCCATGCCGACCGCATCGTGGTCATGGAGCGTGGGCAGATCATCGAACAGGGCGCTCACGATGAGCTGTTGAGCAACCCGCAAGGCGCCTATGCCTACCTGCATCGGTTGCAGCAGGGGGCAGCAGCATGAGTTCGCCGATCCTCGACCTGCTGGAGCGCTACCGCGAAGCATGGCGCAACGCCTGGAGGCGGCGCGCAGCCATGCAGGGGGCGCCACGTGAGCCCGATGAGCTGGCGTTCCTGCCCGCAGCGCTGGCCTTGCAGGAGACCCCGGTGCATCCACTACCGCGCCGTCTGCAATGGAGCCTGCTGGCACTCATAGCGCTGGCCTTGCTGTGGGCCTGCGTGGGCGAAATTGATGTAGTCGCCAGCGCCGAGGGCAGGATCGTTCCCAGTGGCAGGAGCAAGGTCATCCAGGCCAGTGAGGTCGCTGTGGTGCAGGCGATTCATGTACTGGACGGCCAGACCGTTGCCAAGGGCGACCTGCTGGTCGAGCTGGAAGGGCAGCTGACCGCCGCCGACATCAAGCGCCTGAACGGCGAGCTGCTGGCCGCCCGGATCGACCTGGCACGCGCCGCTACCTTGCTCGAAGCGCTCGATGACAACACCGCGCCGGCCTCCCTGGCGCCACGCATTCCCCAGGCCACGGCACAACAGCAGGCGACCGCACAACGCTGGCTGGAAGGGCAGTACCAGGAGCTGCGCACCTCCTTGCAGCAGGCCGATGCCGAAATCGCCCAGCGCGGCGCAGAGATCCGCTCGGCACAAGCCCGCGCTGATGCGCTGCAGCAATTGCTGGTGATCACCCGCCAGCTCACGGCGGACTATCAGCAGCTGTTCAGCGAGTCGGCGGTCGCCAAGCACACCTACCTGGAAAAGGAACAGGCCCGCCTGGAGCAGGAGCGCGAGCTGGCAATTCAACGTTCACGCATTGAAGAACTCGGCGCTGCCTGCCTGGCCGCCCAGCACCGCCGCGAGGGCGTCATCGCCCAGCTGCGCCGGGCCATGCTCGACCTGCATGCCGAGGCCGAGCGGCAGAGCGCGACCCTGAGCCAGGAACTGTACAAAGCCGAACAACGCCACCGGCTCAGGGCACTGACGTCCCCGGTTGACGGCACGGTGCAGCAGTTGGCCATTCATACCCAGGGCGGCGTTGTGACGCCTGCGCAGACATTGATGGTGATTGTGCCGAGTGATCAGCCGGTTGAAGTGGAAGTGCAGGTCGAGAACAAGGATATCGGCTTTGTTCGGGCTGGGCAGGCGGTGGAAGTGAAAGTGGAGACGTTCACGTTTACCAAGTATGGCGTTGTACCTGGGGTTGTGCAGAGTGTTTCCAATGATGCTGTTGAAGATGAGCGACGGGGGTGGGTTTATAACGCCCGGATTCAGTTGGGGTTAAGTACTTTGCGGGTTGGGGATAAGGATGTGCCGCTTGCTCCGGGTATGGCGGTGCGTGCAGAGCTGATTATTGATAAGCGCAGGGTGATTAGTTATTTCCTTAGTCCGTTGCAGCGACATGTTCGGGAAAGCTTGGGGGAGAGGTAGAGCGTGCTTGTAGGGGGTAGACGGTTGGTCGCTGATTGGTTGGAACATATTTGGATTATAGGTTGCTGTCTAGGAGGTTAACCCATGTGGCGAGATCTCAAGGTCTTATTGATTAAGTTGTACGTGATTGTTTGGCAGGTACTGAGGGTTTGTAGTGGGTTAATTCTGTTTTCTTGCGCGGCTGTAGGGGGCGGTGCATGCCATCCCACGCTAGTTTGTATGGAAGCCCATAAAGTTCCTGCTCCAGCGGTGGGTCATGATGTCTCTAATGAGATGGAGTTGCAGGATAGAGGTTGGTTCGAGGCTGACGATTTCACGGCTAACCGAGATGCCGGTTCGTAGATCGTATTTTGTAGATTGCTGAATTCATAGGTGGTAGGCGAGGTTAAGATGAATAGGACGGTCGGTACGTTGTGCTTGCTCATAGTCTGGAACCTGCTAAGGGTTATCGTTCTATGCTTATTGCTTGTTTCTCCCATTGGGCTGGGCGGGCTTGCGATCTTGAGTGAGTTTTACATCGGCATCACATCTTGGGGCGTCGAGGGACAGTCATTAAAAACTTGTGAGGAGCAGTAACTTAAAATTCGATGGGTTGGATTAGTGGGTGGGTCCGGTTCTTGGGGTGCTACATATGTATTGGGGTAAGCCATTATGAATGGGGTTTGAGCGTAAGTATTGGATGCTTGAGGTATTTTTCTAAATGGAAAAGAATTCAGCTTGAGTATGCTTGATGAGGGAGGTTGCATGAATAAGTCCTTGGGTATGTACGCATTGATAGTTGTATGGAATGTACTGAGACTTTTGTTTTTTTTAATGCTTATTCTCTCAACTGCAGGTGTCGGCTTTGCTGCAGTGTAGGTAGTCGAGGTTTCGTAGGAGTTGCTGTTAAATTATTGCAAAGTTGAATGTTGTCTGCTGGCGACTTCGTTGTTCTTTCGATTTCTCCCGTATAGGGCGGGCTTCGACATGCTGGAGCGCGTTGGACGATAAGGTTGACGTAAAGGTTTATCAATAAAATAAGAGGTGATGTATGTCTGGTTTGCTTCAGGAAGATGTAAGGCATGCGCGCGAGCTCTTTGAGTCTCAAGGCGCCAGTGCAATGTACGATTATTTGGCTGGCAAAGGTGATCGTTATGCGATCTTGGCCAATGGAGTGGTCAGAGGTAACTCATTGGCGGGGGTTGCCGCAATTAGCTTCATGAAAGTTACTGAAAGTGATGCAGGTCGCCCGATGCAAGATGAAGATGTCGAGTTTGTTCGTGTAAAAATGGCTGAAGGCTATTTGGACTTGCTGGATTCTAAAGTCTTGACTGGGACTGTGGGTGCGGAAATTAATTATAGAGAGGTGTGGGGCTTTCATGATCGGGTTTTTGAAGGGTTGGGCAGGTCTAAAGATGCCTGGACACTGAATTCTGTATTTACATTGATGGACGATAAGGTGCGTCAGCCTTATTGGGAGAAGGTGCTGAGTTCGGCCGGTAATCCGATGCAAGAGTTTTTATTAGCAATTGAGACTGATAGCAAAATGGGTATTTCAACTAGCCTGGCACCTGTAGAGTTGCGAAGTATGGCTACTTACTGGAAGAGTCGTATTGATTCTCCGGGTGGTATGCTTTCGCTGGCTGAAGAGCTGGCAAAATCCATGAGTAAGCAAGTGAGTGAGCTTTTTACTGACCCTCTGGCCGCTACGGTGGCGCCTGATGATTCTCCAATTCAGATCGAAATCACCCCAACTACCGAATCCCGCCGCGACCTGCAAGGCCAGGACGACATCCGCAACGACGTCAGCGCCGGCTACGTCAACCGCCGCCTGACCCACAGCATCGCCTTCACCGACAACACCCTGAACAACACCGACTTCACCTCCGCCCAGCTGGGCAGCCTGGCCACGGGCGGCATCCGCCCCGGCGAGCTGCAGCTGGACCCCAACGTCCGCCCCAACCAGCACCTGGCGCAGTTCTATCAGGACGGCACTGACACACCGGACTTCAGCCTGCGCAACGCCGCCGTCCTGAACGGCCTGGCCGCCATGACCACGGTCAACATCTTCGTCGACCCGCTGCTGTTCGACCTCAGTGGCCAAGGCGCAGGGCTGACCGGTATTGAAGACGCAGTGCTGTTCGATGTCGACAACAGCGGCCAACTGCGGCGCACAGGCTGGGCCGATCGCCAGACCGGCATGCTGGTGCACGACGACGGCAGTGGCCAGGTCGTCAGCATCCGCCAGCTGTTCTCTGAATACTTTGGCGGCCAGCCGGGCAGCAATGGCGCCCCGGGTGAGGCGCCGTTCAAGGATGGTTTCGCGGCGCTGGCCAGCGTCGATGCCAATGCCGATGGCTTGATTACCGCCGACGATGCAGCCTGGGCACAGCTGAAGCTTTGGGTCGATGCCAATCACGATGGCGGTGCCGATGCCGGCGAGCTCAAGGCTTTGCCGGAACACGGCATCACGCAGATCGACCTGCGCCAGGTCCAGCCGGTGAACGAGGTTCGCCAGGGCAACGAAGTCATCTCCCGCGGCACGTTCGTGGCCAATGGTGTGGAGCGTGAAGTGCTGGCGGTGAAGTACCTCGCCGACACCGTCGGTAACCTCGTCGAGCAGCAAGACAGCGCCACCATGCTGACCTCCATCAGCGGAGCGACCTCGCGCCGTTCCTACATCAGCAACAGCCCGCAAGGCGCCGAGCTCGATGCCGCCGCGCTGGGTGTGGATACCGTGCAGGGCGGGGCCGGTGATGATGTGCTCAAGGCCGCCCCGGGCGGCAGCTGGCTGGTTGGCGGCGGTGGCAGCAACACCTATGTGGGCGGTGCCGGTGACGATGTGCTGGTGATCAGCGCCACTGACCAGCTGGCGAACATCCGCGGCAACGGCGGGCGTGACACTGCATTGATCGTTGGTGAGCAGGGTGTCGGCCTGAACATGGCCGAAGCCGGGCTGACCATCGCACAGGGCGGGCGTGGCAAGGACGTCATCGTCAGTGGCGGGCAGCGCGGTGTTTTCATCAAGGGCGGATCGGGTGACAGCCTGCTGATCGGTGGCGGCGGCAACGATGTGCTGGTAGGCGGCACGGGCCGTAACACCATCATCGGCGGTACCGGCAAGGCCGTCATCTATGCCGGCCCCAATGGCGATCGCATTCAGGCTTCGGCCGCTGGCAGCATCATCCATGCCGGCGGCGGTGCAGACCAGATCACCGGCGGTGCGGCGGATGACGTCATCGAGGCCGGGCGCGGCAACGCCACCATTGATGGCGCAGGCGGGGTCAACCTCGTCACCTTGCATGGCAATCACGATGAGTACCTGATTTCCCGTACGGCGACGGGCTATCAGGTAAACGATCGGCAGGCCGGGCGTGATGGCGGCCTTACCCTGAGCAATGTTCAGAAGCTCAGTTTCGCCGACATCGCGGCGATCGACCTGCAGGCCCCCGGTGCGTTGCCGATTGGCGACACGCTTGCCTCGGAACAGATAGCTGCGTTCGCCACCACGGCAACTGCCCTGGTCATTCCTGCCTCGGTGCTGCTGGCCAATGACCTGCTGCTCAACAGCACTGGCCCGCTGCGGATTGCCTCGGTTGCTGACGGCAAGGGCGCGACCGTTCGGCTCAATGAGCAGGGCGATGTCGAAGTTACGCCGTTGCCCGGCCATGACGCGGATGTGACCTTCCGCTACGACCTGGTCGATGCCGCCGGCAATGCATCGGTGGGGGTGACGGAGGTGTCCAGTGGCGCATCGGCGCCATTGCGCGCCACAGTGACCTTGCGCCACGACCAGTCGCCTGTCGATCCGTTGGCATCTCGCCAGTGGTACCTCAATGAGATCGACGTTCAGCCGGTCTGGCGCGAGTTCACGGGCAAGGGCGTAAGGATCGGCCAGTTCGAACCTGGGGGCGAGTTCGCCGTTGCGCCGGAAATCTTCGACATCCAGCACCCGGACCTGCAAGCCAACATCGACCCTATCTGGCTGCAGACCCAGCGCAGCAATGGCACGCTCCCGGCCCTGGCTTCCAACCATGCGACGCAAGTGGCGGGGGTGATGGTAGGCGCGCGCAATGATCAAGGCGGCATCGGCATCGCCTACGACGCGAAACTCGGAGGGCACTACCTTGCCAATAAAGGCGATGACCTGACCAACCTGGGGCAGATGGTCAATTACGACATCGCCAACCACAGCTGGGGTTTCAAGAACGATTTTGCCATCGGCAACGTGCCCGAAGGCAAGATCGACACGTCCCTGGCCCTGGCCTTCAGCGCAACACTGGCGGCCACCAACGGTCGCGGCGGGCTGGGGACCGTCATCGTCACCTCGGGCGGCAACCAGCGCGAACAGGGCGGCAGCGCGCAAGGTTCGCTGATCAACAACAGCCGCCACGCCATCGAAGTGGCGGCGGTCAATGCCAAGGCGGACCTTTCGGTGTTGCAGGTTGCCAGTGCGCCATTCTCCAACCCCGGTTCCAGCTTGCTGGTGGCCGCGCCAGGTAGCCATGTGCTGTCCAGTGGTATCAACCTGGAGGCCGAGCGTGGCGCCAAGGTTGGCAGTGCCTATGGCACAACCCAGGGCACCAGCTTCGCTGCGCCGATCGTCTCTGGCGTGGTGGCGTTGATGCTGCAGGCCAACCCGGGGCTTGGCTACCGGGATGTGCAGCAGATTCTGGCGTTGTCCGCACGCAAGGTCGATGACCCTGCTACCGCCTGGCGCGACAACGCCGGGCTCAACTGGAATGGCGGGGGCATGCGCGCCAGTCACGACTACGGGTTCGGCCTGATCGACGCGCGCGCTGCCGTGCGCCTGGCCGAGTCGTGGGCTGGCCAGGCGAACAAGGCCAACGAGCAGCAGCTGGCTGCCGGCAGCGAAGCGCTTGCGCAGGAGATTGCGCCAGGGCAGGTCAGTACATTTGCCTTGAGCCTGCCGGCCGGGGTGCTGGTGGAGCATGTCGAAGTCGACATTCACTCGCAGGTCGGCCGCCTTGGCGACATGACCGTCACGCTGATATCGCCTGGCGGTACACGCAGTGTGCTGCTGGACCGCGCTGGCAAGGCACCGGGCTCGGCCGAGGACGACCTGGGCAATTTACGCTCGGGCGAATTCAAGTACGGCGTCATGTCAACGCATCATCGCGGTGAACGCTCGGTCGGTGAGTGGCAGCTGGAAGTCAGCAATGCCGGCAACGGGCTGCCGTTGACGCTTGATCGCTGGGCATTGCGTGTCGTGGGCAGCCCCAGCAATGCCAATGATGTCTACTTCTACACCAACGACTACGCCGATGCCGTCGCGCAGAACGCTGCGCGTGCCGTGCTGGATGATGCGGTAAACGGCAAGGCAGGCGGGCGCAATACCCTCAATGCCGCTGCTGTCAGCCGCAGTATTTCGGTCGATCTGGTCAGCGGTATCGCCAGCATCGCCGGGGCCGCGCTGACCATTGCACCTGGCGCGGTGCACAACCTGATCGGTGGTGACGGTGACGACACCCTCATCGCTGGCGCGGACGGTGCTTGGCTCGATGGCGGTCGTGGTTACAACCTGCTCAAAGGCGGCAACGGAACGGACCGCTATGTCATTCACAAGCGTGCTGACGGACGTGATGAGCTCCATCAGTTCGAGCGCTCCCGAGAGGTCGTCGACCTGATTGGTTTTGGCATCAAGGCCTTTACCGATTTACAGCTTAGCCAGGATGGCGCTGCTGCCGTGGTTGACTTGGGGAATGGGCAGACCCTGCGCATTTCACAACAGGCGGTAGCCGAACTGCAGCCGAGCAATTTCCGCTTCCTAGACACGCTGATTGCTGCACCGGGCTATTTCGACGGTAGCCCTGAAGGGCCGGCGCCGGAACCGGCAAGCGGCACTGTGCTGCTCAGTGGGGGGGCAGAGGGTGTGTCACTGACATCGGATGACTCGGGCCAACTTGTCGCATCCTTGGCAGGCACGATCTATGGCCCGGCAAGTGTTGCGCCCAGTGTCTTCGTGGTGGGGCAACAGGACGGTGCGACCGACTACAAGAACGCTGTGCGTGGCTTCCGGCACGGCATCGACAAGATCGACCTGAGCCAGACCGGCATCAGTCGCTACGAAGACCTGCAACTGACCAAGGACAAGCGCTTCCAGTTGAATGGCTTCGCGCAGATACACGGCGTGACGGTGGCGGGGCAGGGCAACATGGTCAAACTGCTGTATCTGGATGCGCTGGAACTGGCCCAGGTAACGGCTGACGATTTCATCTTCGCCCCGCCAGCTGCTGCGGCTTTGCCCACCATGGCACCCGCAGTGCTGCCCAACCTTGCCAACCTGGTCGATGCCATGGCGGCGTTCGCCCCGCAAGCTGCCAGTACCAACCTGCTAGCCGAGGCGCCCATGCAGCGCTGGGAATCGACCATTGCCGTCGCGGCATGATCCAGCTCAAGCGCCGGGCGGTACGAAGCCTGCCCACTCCCACAGGTACAGCACTAGCCTGAAGGCCTGTGCAATCCCTGTGAGAGCGGGCGAGCCCGCGAAGAAGCCGGCACAGGAAACAGCTTATTACTTCAGACGCAAGGCATAATCTCGTCATTCGGCCTTTTCACTGGCGCTCGACAGGCATAAGGTATACGCCGTTAAAAAATGCCCTGGAGCTGTCATGTCCAACCGTTTCCCTTCCGTTCGCCCCCGCCGCCTGCGCCAGAACGAATCCCTGCGCACGATCTTCCAGGAAACCGAATTCCGCCTGGAAGACCTGATCCTGCCGATTTTCGTCGAGGAAGGCATCGATGACTTCGTGCCGATCACCAGCATGCCGGGTGTCAACCGCATTCCGGAAAAACGGCTGGCCCAGGAAATCGAGCGCTATGCCCGTGCTGGCATCAAGTCGGTGATGACCTTCGGCGTGTCGCACAACCTGGACGCCACCGGCAGCGACACCTGGAACGAGAACGGTCTGGTTGCGCGCATGTCGCGCATCTGCAAGGACACCGTGCCGGAAATGGTGGTGATGTCCGACACCTGCTTCTGCGAATACACCAGCCACGGCCACTGCGGCGTGCTGCACGACAATGGCGTGGACAACGACGCCACCCTGGCCAACCTGGGCAAGCAGGCGGTCATCGCCGCCGCTGCCGGTGCCGATTTCATCGCCCCGTCGGCGGCGATGGACGGCCAGGTGCAGGCCATCCGTAGCGCCCTGGACGGTGCCGGCTTCCACGACACTGCGATCATGGCTTATTCCACCAAGTTCGCCTCGTCGCTGTATGGGCCGTTCCGTGAAGCCGGTGGCACCGCGCTCAAGGGCGACCGCAAGAGCTACCAGATGAACCCGATGAACCGCCGCGAAGCGGTGCGTGAGTCGCTGCTCGACGAGCAGGAAGGGGCCGATGTACTGATGGTCAAGCCGGCGGGGGCCTACCTCGACGTGATCGCTGACATCCGCGCCGCCTCGCGCCTGCCGCTGGCGGCGTACCAGGTGAGTGGTGAGTACGCGATGATCAAGTTCGGCGGCCTGGCCGGTGCCATTGACGAAGGCCGGGTGGTGCGTGAAAGCATCGGCGCGATCAAACGGGCCGGTGCCGACCTGATCCTGACCTATTTCGCCATGGACCTGGCCCGTGAAGGGATCTGATCGCCTCTAGAGGTTTGTCGCCGGTGAGATCGAGCGCCGCCCGCGCGGCGCTCGATTTCCGCATCGCCACAACACTCAAGACAGGCCCCCCTCAAATGCCGAGAAAAAATCAGTAAGCGCTGAATTATTTAGTGTCCCGTTGTATCTGATCCCTTAGAGCCTTCAGCGACAGGGATACGGGCATGAAATCTCGCAAGAAAAGCGTCCAGCCAATCGGCCTCAAGGACATCACCATCGTCGACGACGCCAAGATGCGCAAGGCGATCACCGCCGCCGCACTGGGCAACGCCATGGAGTGGTTCGACTTCGGAGTGTATGGCTTCGTCGCCTTTGCCCTGGGCAAGGTGTTCTTCCCCAACGCAGACCCAAGCGTGCAGATGATCGCGGCGCTGGCCACGTTCTCGGTGCCGTTCCTGATCCGCCCGCTGGGCGGGCTGTTCTTCGGCGCCTTGGGCGACCGCTTCGGGCGGCAGAAGATTCTCGCCGCGACCATCGTGATCATGTCGCTCAGCACCTTTGCCATCGGCCTGATACCGTCCTACGCCTCGATCGGCATCTGGGCGCCGATCCTGCTGTTGCTGGCGAAGATGGCCCAGGGCTTCTCGGTGGGCGGGGAGTACACCGGGGCGTCGATCTTCGTTGCCGAGTACGCCCCGGACCGCAAGCGCGGCTTCCTCGGCAGCTGGCTGGACTTTGGCTCGATTGCCGGCTTCGTGCTGGGCGCGGGGGTGGTGGTGCTGATTTCCACCGTCCTCGGCGAACAGCAGTTCCTCGAATGGGGCTGGCGCCTGCCGTTCTTCCTGGCCTTGCCGCTGGGCATCATCGGCCTCTACCTGCGCCACGCGCTGGAGGAAACCCCGGCGTTCCAGCAGCATGTCGACCAGCTCGAACAGGGCGACCGCGAGGGCCTGGCCTCGGGGCCGAAAGTGTCGTTCAAGGAGGTCGCTACCCAGCACTGGCGCAGCCTGGTGACCTGCATTGGCGTGGTAATCGCCACCAACGTCACCTACTACATGCTGCTCACCTACATGCCCAGCTACCTGTCACACAACCTGCACTACAGCGAAGACCACGGCGTGCTGATCATCATCGCGATCATGGTCGGCATGCTGTTCGTGCAACCGATCATCGGCCTGCTGAGCGACAAGTACGGCCGCCGCCCGTTCATCGTCGTGGGCAGTGTCGGGCTGTTCGCCCTGGCCATCCCGGCGTTCATGCTGATCAACAGCGGCGCGCTCGGGCTGATCTTCTCCGGCCTGTTGATCATCGCCGTGCTGCTGAACTTCTTCATCGGCGTGATGGCCTCGACCTTGCCGGCGATGTTCCCCACGCACATCCGCTACAGCGCCCTGGCCAGCGCCTTCAATATTTCGGTGCTGATCGCCGGCCTGACCCCGACCCTCGCCGCCTGGCTGGTGGAGACCAGCGGCAACCTGTACATGCCGGCGTACTACCTGATGGTGATCGCCGTGGTCGGCCTGGCCACTGGCCTGACCATGAAGGAAACCGCCAACAAGCCGCTGCGTGGCGCCGCGCCTGCAGCGTCAGATATCGAAGAAGCACGCGAACTGTTGCAAGAGCACCATGACAACATCGAGCAGAAGATCGAAGACATTGACGCGCAGATCGCCGAACTTGAGGCCAAGCGCCAGGTGCTGGCGCAGCAGCACCCGCGCATCGAGTGAGGCTCAGCGCGGCATGTAGCCGCGCTGCCACGAACGTGGAATGAACCGCGACACCAACGCCAGCAGGCAGGCCAGGGCACAACTGCCGGCCATTGCCTGCAACCCCAGGCGCTGTTGCAGCCAGGCGCCGAGGGCGGCGCCCAGCAGCATGCCGGCCCAGGGCACCAGTTGCACCCGCCAGCCGTTACGCCGCTCGCCCAGCAGCCAGCGGCCCAGGCCGCGACCGAAGCGCGACAGGGCGCCAGTGACGTAGGTCAGGCCGATGGGCAGGCCGTTTACCTGTTCCACCACCGCATTGATCATGCCCATCGCCAGGGTGGTCGCCAGCAGTGCCGGGAAGGTTGCGGCAAACGGCCACAACGCGGCGCCGGCAAGCAGGGCCGCGACCACCAGCAACACTGGCCAGGCCCGGCGTCGGAAACCGCGGGCCAGCAGCACGCCCAGCGCGTTGCCCGCGACAAAGCCCAGCACGGCACCGCTCAAGCGCAGCACCATGGCCAGGTCCGCCTCACTGATGGCCACGGCCAGGCGCGTGGTGTTGCCGCTCATGAACGAGACGAAATCGCCCAGCGCCAGCAGGCCGATGGCGTCGGTCATGCCGGCCAGCACCGACAACCCAGCCACCAGGCCAAGGCCGACGCGGCCACGCAGGACTTGCAGGCGCAGGCGCCTGGCCGTGCGTGCGGGGAGGGCGTTGGGCAGCATGGGCAGGCTTCAGCGCGGCATTTCGCGGGCGAGGGTGCTCTTGATCGTGCGCTCCACCACGTCCACCAGCACCATGGTCTGGTGGTCCACCTCGATGTTCAGCAGTTCGCCGGCCTGGTAGCGAGCGAAGGTGGTCTGGCGCAGGGTTTCCGGGATCAGGTTGATGGTCACCACGTTGTCCTCGACATCGGCCACGGTCAGGCTGCAGCCGTTGACCCCGATAAAGCCACGCGGGAACACGTACTTGCCCCATGGCGGTGGCATGCGGAAGGTGATGAAGGCGCCGGTTTCCTTGATCGACAGCTCGACGACCTCGGCGGTGGTGGCGATGTGGCCGGCCATCAAGTGGCCACCGACCTCGGCGTTCATTTTCGCCGAGCGCTCGATGTTCACTCCCTGGCCAGCCTTGAAGCAGCGCAGGTTGGTGCGTTCGAGGGTGGCAGTCATGGCGTCGAACTTCACCTGGGTGCCGTCGATTTCGGTCACCGACAGGCAGGTGCCCTCGACACTGACGCTGGCGCCGATCTTCAGTTCGTCGAGCAGTTCCGGGGTGAGGTCGATGGTGAACTGGTTGTGGCCCGGGTAGCGGGTCACATCAAGCAGAGGGCGGACGGCCTGGACGATGCCGGTGTACATGGAGTTGCTCCTGGGCACAGAGAGGGAAAACATCAGGAAGCTATGCCCATGGCGCTGCAAATGCAAGTTGCCGTACTGGCCTCAGACATGCCCACTGCTGTTCACAATCCTCAAGCACAGTGCCTCGTAAGGGTCCAGGTTGATCATCAGCCGGCCATCTTCGCTCAGGTCGCCTTCGACCGTCTCGTTGATCATGTCCACCACCGGCCCCGGGGTGAAGCCGGTCAATTGCAGCGCCTCGGCAATCACCTCCTGGCCGAAGTTCAATGCGCTGATCTGGATACCACGCCCGGCCGGCAGCTCATGCACCATCACCAGCAGGCCCGGGCTGCTGACTTCGGGCACCAGCACCTGGCGGCTGGTGGCGATGCCATAGGCCTGGCGCACGGCCAGCAGTTTTTTCACCTGGCTGGCGAACGACTCGGGGTTGTCCAACTGGCTGTCGAGGCTGCCGTAAAGCGAGCGCGCGCGCGGCATGCCGCGCACCGAGGCTTGTGCCTGCGGGGCGAGCCCGGCCAGGTCGTAGCCGCCCCGGTGGATCCAGCGGGTATCACCGTCGACCATGCGCTCGGCCACCGCCTCGGCCGGCAGCGGCAGGGCGCCAACCAGGTCCCAGCCGGACAGCGCGACCACGCCCGGTTGCATGGCGTTGTACATCACCAGCAGCAAGTGCACCTTCTGGATCAGCGCGATGTCCTCCGGGCTGATCTGTTCGAGGTCGCGTATGCCCAGCGCCGCGGTGATCAGGCTGGCGCTGGTGCAGGCGATACCGTTGGTGACGAAGCGCAGGTTGTACGGCGCATGCTCACCCGACAGGCGTTCGTAGATTTCCTCGCGAATGTGCTCGCGAAGGATGCTGCCGGGCAAGGTCTGGCCCTTGTACAGGTACATGTCGTGGGCGTGCAGGGTCCAGAAGTGCACCAGTTCGACGGTCAGCTCGTCGTGGTTCTGCAGGGCGTGGATCAACGACGCCGGGTCGATGCCGAAGGCGTGCATCTCCTTGAGCATCAGGCGCAGGAATTCGGTGTCGCCGGTCAGCAGGGCATGCTGGTAGGCGGGGCGGGTGATGAAGTCGTAGGACAGGTCGGCACCGCCCTTGGACATCTGCGCGATGTCGTCGAGGGTCAGGTTGAGCTCCTGGAAGCTGAAGCCGCCGGCCTTGCGGATCATGCCGCCGATCAGCTGGTTGCCGACGATCGACAGCGGGTGGCTCTCGGACCAGGCACTGCCGCTGGCGCGGGTTTCCACGCCGAGAAAACCGTTGGCATCCAGGCGCAGGCCGCGGGCCCCCAGGCAATCCAGCGCGTGCAGGGCGTCGCCGATGATCATCTGCTGGGCGGCGAAGCTGGGGTCGAGCCAGTTCAGTGACGGCTGGCCTTCCTTGAAGTAGTGCAGGTACACCCAGCGCCGGGTCTTGCCGTCGACCCCGGTAATCGGCGCGGTGGCGCTCCAGTCGGTTTCCTTCACCCCAGGCTCGAAGAAGATCACCCGCTGCAACTGGCCGACGATGTAGTGGCGCAGCTTGAGTTCGTCGCACAGCGCTGGCGCCAGGTTGACCGCATCACGGCCCGCAGGTACGTCGGGCAGCAGCGGCCAGTCCTCCTCGCGGATCTCGACCATGTGGTAGAGCCCGGGGTAGGCACCGTGGGCCAGTTCGGCCAGGCGAAAGTCCGCGCCCTTGCCGGTGTGCGAGGGGATCAGGTCGTCGATGGTCACGGCATTGTGCGCGGCGGCCAGGCGGCTCATCTGCACCAGCTCCTGCTCATTGCCGTAGAGCGGGTCGATGTCGAAGCTGATACGGTCGAAATTGCCGTCGATGCTGGGGGTGAAGTCACGCCCGCGCACGCCGCCAGACTGCTTGATCGGGCCGGTGTGGATGCCCTGTACGCCGATCTCCGACAGGCGCCTCCACAGCGCTTCGTGGCCGAGGGCCGCCAGTACCGAGCAGCCTTCGGGGGCGATGATCGCGTCGGGGTAGACCGTCAGCCACACCGAGGCGATCTCGGTGGCGCGGCGTGGCTGGGCTTCGGCGTAGGGGTTCTGCCACAGGCGTGACTGGCCGGAGTACAGGCGGGCCCGCTCCTGCGAGGCCTTGAGCATCGAGCGGTCTTCAAGCCATTTGAGGTATGACGGGTCGGGCTGGGTCATTTCGCGTCCTCTTTGCGTGGCGGCACCGGCCAAGGTTATGACGGCATGGCGAGCGGATCGTTCGGCTTGAGGCTAGCGTGGCCTGCAATCAATCATCTTTGCGCGCCTCGCTCAACAGCTGGTCAATCCGCCCGGCAAACCGCTGCAGCGCCGGCAGGTACTTCACCACCGCCTGATCGATACTCATCGCCTTGGCCACATACACCAGGTTCAGGCACCCCAGCAGCCGCCCACCCGCGTGCAAGGGCACGGCGATCGAGGCGATCTTCTCTTCCTGGTTCCAGGCCATGAAATTCTCCGCATAGCCCCGGTGGCGCACCTTGCGCAGCAGGTTGTCGAGCGTCACAGGGTCACGCGCCAAGCGGTATTCGGGCCCTTCACGGCTGGCCAGCAGGGCGATGATCTGCTCGCGCTCGGCGTCATCGCAGAACGCCAGGTAGGCCTGCCCGGTAGCCGTTGCCAGCAGCGGCAGGCGGCGCCCGACCATGGAGCGGTGGAATGACAGCCGGCTGAAGCGGTGGGTGGTTTCACGGACCACCATGGCATCGACGTCCAGGGTGCTGATGTCGGTCGGCCATACCACTTCCTGCAACAGCTCGGCCAGCAACGGCGCCGCCGTGGCGCTGATCCACTGCTCATCGCGGAACCCTTCGCTCAACTCGCGCACCTTGAGGGCCAGGCGGAAGCTGTCGTCGGACTCGCTGCGGCGCACGTAACCTTCCTCCTGCAGGGTCTCCAGCAGGCGCCGCACGGTGGTGCGGTGCAGGCCGGTGAGCTCGGCCAGGCGGGTCGGGCTGGCACCGCCGTCGAGGCGGTTGAGGGCATTGAGCAAGGCCAGGCCACGGCTCAGCCCACGCACGTTCTTGTACTCGGAGTCTCGGTCGATATTCACAAAAAATCCTTATAAAACAATGATGTGCACTAAGTGCACAGCAGGGCGTTTTTTCATTGTAGGGCAATCCGCAGCATTCCTATACTCGCCCCAACAACTACAAATGCCCTGACAGGGGAATACACCATGCGCCATGCCTGCCTGCCGTCCTTACCCGTTGCCTGCGCCTTCCCATACCCAAGCGTAGCGTCGCGCCGCTAATACCCGTACCAGCCATAACGCCCGTTCAACTGCCTTGCGCCTGCCTGCGCGAGGGCGGTAGCGGCTTGCCTGGAGTTACCGGGAGCGCCGTCGGGCCGTGTCGAGGATTACAACAATGAACACGTCACATCCAGATCACCCACAGGCCGACTACGCCGCTGACGTGGTGGTCATCGGTGCCGGCCCGGTCGGGCTGGCGATCGCCAACTACCTGGGCCAGGCCGGCGTGCAGGTGCTGCAGATCGAGAAGCTCGACCAGCTGATCGACTACCCGCGCGCCATCGGTATCGACGACGAGTCGCTGCGCACCGTGCAGGCCATCGGCCTGGTCGAGCAGGTGCTGCCGCACACCACGCCGTGGCACGCCATGCGCTTCCTGACGCCCAAGGGCCGCTGCTTCGCCGACATCCAGCCAATGACCGACGAGTTCGGCTGGTCGCGCCGCAATGCCTTCATCCAGCCCCAGGTCGATGCCGTGCTGTACCAGGGCCTGGCGCGCTTTGCCAATGTGCGCACGCTGTTCTCCCGCGATGTGGTCGAGTTCCAGCAGGACGAGCACGGCGTGAACCTGCGCATGAACGGCCCTGAAGGCCGGCAGGAGACTGTGCGTGCCCGTTACCTGGTGGCCTGTGACGGCGGCAACAGCCTGATCCGCCGCAGCCTCGATATTTCTTTCGAAGGCAAGACCGCGCCCAACCAGTGGATCGTCATCGACATCGCCAACGACCCGCTGGGCACGCCGAACGTGTACCTGTGCTGCGACCCGGTGCGCCCGTACGTGTCGGCTGCATTGCCCCATGGCGTGCGGCGCTTCGAGTTCATGGTGATGCCGGGCGAGACCGAGGCGCAGTTGAGCCAGCCGCAAAACCTGCGCAAGCTGCTGGCCAAGGTGCTGCCGGACCCGGACCGGGTCGAGCTGATCCGCAAGCGCGTCTACACCCACAACGCCCGCCTGGCCGGCCAGTTCCGGGTCAAGCGGGTGCTGCTGGCCGGCGACGCCGCGCACATCATGCCGGTGTGGCAGGGCCAGGGTTACAACAGCGGCATGCGCGATGCCAGCAACCTTGGCTGGAAGCTGGCGCTGGTGGCCAAGGGCCTGGCAGGCGAGGCGCTGCTCGACACCTACGAGCAGGAGCGGCGCGACCATGCCAAGGCAATGATCGACCTGTCGGTGCTCGCCGGCCACGTGCTGGCGCCGCCCAAGCGCTGGCAGGGCGCCCTGCGTGATGGCGTGTCGTGGGCGTTGAACTACCTGCCGGCGGTCAAACGCTACTTCCTCGAAATGCGCTTCAAGCCCATGCCGCAGTACGCCAAGGGCGCGCTGGTGGCCGAGGTGAACAGCAAGGCATCGCCAGTCGGGCGCATGTTCATCCAGCCCAAGGTGGTTACCGAAACGGGTGAGACGCGCCTGCTGGACGACGTGATCGGCAGCAACTTCACCTTCATCGCCTGGGGCAACGATCCGCTCTGGGGCCTGAGCGCCGAGCAGGTGCGGGCCTGGCGTGCCCTGGGCGCGTGCTTCATCCAGGTGCTGCCGGAGGTGCAACTCAAGGCCGGGCGCGAGGTACCGGACGGGGTGATTCGCGTGGGCGACTGCAGTGGCCGCCTCAAGGCGTGGTTCGGCAGCTACCCGGTGTCCATCGCGCTGCTGCGCCCTGACCGCTTCGTGGGCGCGGTGGCCATTCCGCAAACCGTCGGCCAGGCCAGCGATGCCCTGTTGCAGGCGTTGGCCGCTCGCCCTCAGGCCAACCAGCAGGCGCCGTTGGCGTCCAAGGTGGCCTGAAATGAGTGCCTACCTGCATTGCCTGTCGCACACCCCGCTGGTGGGCTACGTCGACCCGGCGCAAGCCGTGCTGGCGGAAGTGGACGAGGTGGTCGCCGCTGCCCGTGCGCGCATCGCCGCGTTCGGCCCGGAGCTGGTGTTCCTGTTCGCTCCGGACCACTACAACGGTTTTTTTTACGATGTGATGCCGGCCTTCTGCCTCGGCATGGGCGCCACCGCCATCGGCGATTTCAACAGTGCCGCTGGCCCGCTGGATGTGCCGCGTGACATCGCCGAGGCCTGTGCCGATGCGGTACTGCAGGCGGGTGTGGACGCCGCCGTGTCCTACCGCATGCAGGTCGACCACGGTTTCGCCCAGCCGTTGGAGCTGTTGCTCGGCGGCCTGGCGCACAAGCCGGTGATCCCGGTCTTCATCAACAGTGTGGCGGTACCGCTGCCGAGCTTTGCCCGTGCCCGGCTGCTTGGCGAGGCCATTGGCCGTTTCGCCCGCAGCACCGGCAAGCGCGTGCTGTTCCTTGGTTCCGGTGGCTTGTCGCACCAGCCGCCGGTGCCGGAACTGGCCCATGTCGATGGGCGCATGGCCGACCGCCTGATGGGCAGTGGCCGCGACCTGCCGGCCAACGAGCGCCAGGCCCGCCAGCAACGGGTGATCAGCGCCGCCGAAGGTTTTGTACGTGACCAGCACAGCCTGCACCCGCTCAACCCGGCCTGGGACAACCACTTCCTCGACCTGCTGGAGCAACGCCGCTTCGCCGAACTCGATGGCATGGCCAATGCCGAGCTGTCGGCGCTGGCCGGCAAGTCGACCCACGAGGTCAAGACCTGGGTAGCCGCCTTTGCCGCGCTGGCCGCATTCGGCGACTACCAGGCCAGTGCGCGCTACTACCGGCCGATCCCCGAATGGATCGCCGGTTTCGGCTCGCTCAGCGCCCATTCCCTTACCTGATCAACGGAGGACTCCCTTCATGACCCGCAGCTCCATCAACGAAGCCGACAGCAGCCGTTTTGCCCGCATCCGCGAGGGTGAGCTCGACCTGCAAGTGCACTACAACGACCTCGGCGAAGGCGCCGAGACCGTGGTCATGCTGCACGGCTCCGGCCCGGGCGCCAGTGGCTGGGCCAACTTCAACCGCAACATCGAACCGCTGCTGGCCGCCGGCTATCGCGTGCTGCTGATGGATTGCCCGGGTTGGAGCAAGAGCGACCCGATCGTCTGCCGTGGCTCGCGTTCAGACCTCAACGCCACCGCACTCAGGGGGTTGCTCGATGTGCTCGGCCTTGAGCGTGTGCACATCCTCGGCAACTCCATGGGCGGCCACAGTGCCGTGGCCTTTGCCCTGAGCCACCCGCAGCGGGTCGGCAAGCTGGTGCTGATGGGCGGGGGCACCGGTGGCGCCAGTCCGTTCGTGCCGATGCCCACCGAGGGCATCAAGTTGATCAACGCGCTGTACCGCGAGCCGACCATCGACAACCTGAAGAAGATGATGAACGTCTTCGTCTACGACCCCAGCGACCTCACCGAGGCGCTGTTCCAGACCCGCCTGGACAACATGCTCAGCCGCCGCGACCACCTCGACAACTTCGTCGCCAGCCTGGCCGCCAACCCCAAGCAGTTCCCCGACTTTGGCGCGCGCCTGGGCGAGATCAAGGCCAGGACCCTGGTGATCTGGGGCCGCAACGACCGCTTTGTGCCGCTGGATGTCGGCCTGCGCCTGATCGCCGGCATCGCCGACGCCGAACTGCACGTGTTCAACAACTGTGGCCACTGGGCCCAGTGGGAGCACGCCGCCACCTTCAACCGCCTGGTGCTGGACTTCCTCCAGCACTGATTTGAGGTACACCCCATGACCATCGACTCGCCAACCCTCGAACGGCTGGCCGCCGACCTGCGGCGCGCGCAACAGCAGGGCGAAGCCATTACCCCGCTGCGCGACGCCATCGGTGCGGAAAACGCCGAGGCCGCCTATGCCATCCAGCGCCTGAACGTGGCCCACGCCCTGGCCGCCGGCCGCCGCCTGGTCGGTCGCAAGATCGGCCTGACCAACCCCAAGGTACAGGCTCAGCTTGGCGTCGATCAGCCCGACTTCGGCAGCCTGTTCGCCGACATGTGCTACGGCGACAACGAAACCGTGCCCCATACCGGCGTGATGCAGCCGAAGATCGAGGCCGAGATCGCTCTGGTACTGGCCCATGACCTGCCCAGTGCCCAGACCACCTTCGCCAATGTGATCGGCGCCACGGCCTATGCCTTGCCAGCACTGGAAATCGTCGGCAGCCGCATCCAGGGCTGGAACATCCGCTTTGCCGACACCGTGGCCGACAACGCCTCCAGTGGCTGCTTCGTGCTGGGCGGCCCGGCGCGCCAGCTGCATGACCTTGACCTGCGCGGCGCGGCCATGCGCATGACCCGCAACGGTGAGCTGGTGTCCAGCGGCAGTGGCGCCGAATGCCTCGGCCACCCGCTCAATGCTGCAGTGTGGCTGGCCCGCACCACGGCCCGCCTGGGCGAGCCGCTGCGTGCTGGCGACATCATCCTCACCGGTGCCCTCGGGCCGATGGTAGCGGTGGCGCCGGGTGATCATTTCGAAGCCGAGATCGACGGCCTGGGCCGCGTCGGCGTGACCTTCAGCGGCGAATGACGGAGACCCCCATGAGCCACAAACGCAAAGTTGCCATCATCGGTTCCGGCAACATCGGCACCGACCTGATGATCAAGATCCTGCGCAATGCCAAACACCTGGAGATGGCCGCCATGGTCGGTATCGACCCGGCGTCCGACGGCCTGGCCCGTGCCGCCCGCCTGGGCGTGGCCACCACCCACGAAGGGGTGGAAGGGCTGACCCGCCTGCCGGTGTTCAACGACATCGATTTCGTCTTCGACGCCACCAGCGCTGGCGCCCACGTGAACAACGACGCCTTCTTGCGCCAGCACAAGGCCGACCTGCGCATGATCGACCTGACCCCGGCCGCCATCGGCCCGTACTGCGTGCCGGTGGTCAACCTGGAGCAGCACCTGCAGGCGACCAACGTCAACATGGTCACCTGCGGTGGCCAGGCGACCATCCCCATGGTCGCGGCCGTATCGCGGGTGGCGAAGGTGCATTACGCCGAGATCGTCGCCTCGATCGCCAGCAAGTCCGCCGGCCCCGGCACCCGCGCCAACATTGACGAATTCACCGAGACCACCAGCAAGGCCATCGAAGTGATCGGCGGTGCGACCAAGGGCAAGGCGATCATCATCATGAACCCGGCCGAGCCACCACTGATGATGCGCGACACCGTGTACGTGCTCAGCGAAGCCGCCGATCAGCAGCAGGTGGCAGCGAGCATCGAAGAGATGGCCGCTGCGGTGCAGGCCTACGTGCCGGGCTACCGGCTCAAGCAGCAGGTGCAATTCGAACAGGTGCGTGACCTGAAACTGCCGGGGCAGGGGACTTTCAGCGGCCTCAAGACCTCGGTGTTTCTTGAGGTCGAAGGCGCCGCCCACTACCTGCCGGCCTATGCCGGCAACCTCGACATCATGACCTCCGCCGCGCTGGCTACCGCCGAGCGCATGGCCCTGGCGATGGGAGCCCCGGCATGAACGGCAAACAGCTCTATATCAGTGACGTGACCCTGCGTGACGGCATGCATGCCATCCGCCATCAGTATTCGCTGGACGACGTGCGCGCCATCGCCGCTGCCCTTGACCGGGCCAAGGTCGACTCGATCGAGGTGGCCCATGGCGATGGCCTGCAGGGTTCCAGTTTCAACTACGGTTTTGGTGCCCACACCGACCTCGAATGGATCGAAGCAGCGGCCGACGCGGTGAGCCACGCCAAAATCGCCACGCTGCTGCTGCCAGGGATCGGCACCCTCCATGACCTGAAAAACGCCTACGACGCCGGTGCCCGCATCGTCCGTGTAGCCACCCACTGCACCGAGGCGGACGTCTCGCGCCAGCACATCGAGTATGCCCGTGAGCTGGGCATGGACACCGTCGGCTTCCTGATGATGAGCCACATGCAGACGCCCGAAGGGCTGGCGCAGCAGGCCAAGTTGATGGAGGGCTACGGCGCCACCTGCATCTACGTGGTGGACTCGGGCGGGGCAATGAACATGGATGACATCCGTGCGCGCTTGCGTGCCGTCAAGGCGGTGCTCGACCCCGCGACCCAGACCGGCATCCACGCCCACCACAACCTCAGCCTCGGCGTGGCCAACTCCATTGCCGCCGTGGAGGAGGGCTGCGACCGCATCGATGCCAGCCTCGCCGGCATGGGCGCGGGGGCGGGCAACGCGCCGCTGGAAGTGTTCATCGCTGCCGCCGACAAGCTGGGCTGGCAGCACGGTACCGACCTGTACGCGCTGATGGACGCCGCCGACGACCTGGTGCGCCCGCTGCAAGACCGCCCGGTGCGGGTGGACCGGGAAACCTTGGCCCTGGGTTATGCCGGGGTCTACTCCAGCTTCCTGCGCCATGCCGAAGTGGCCGCGGCCCGCTATGGCATCAAGGCAGTGGACATCCTCGTCGAGCTGGGCAAGCGGCGCATGGTCGGTGGCCAGGAAGACATGATTGTCGATGTGGCACTGGACCTGCTCCAGCGCTGATCCTTCGAAACGGGGCTGCGCAGCAGCCCCCTCTGGCCCCAATACAAAAACAAGACGGGTAACCTCATGACTTCTCCTGCAATCAACTCGCCGCGCGTGGCGATCACCATCGGCCTGTGCTTCCTCGTCGCACTGCTCGAAGGCCTCGACCTGCAAGCCGCTGGTATCGCCGCCCCGGGCATGGCCAGTGCCTTCGCACTGGGCAAGCTGCACATGGGCTGGGTGTTCAGTGCCGGTATCCTCGGCCTGCTGCCCGGTGCCCTGGTCGGCGGCTGGCTGGCCGACCGCGTTGGCCGCAAGCGCGTGCTGATCGGCTCGGTTGCGCTGTTCGGCGTGTTCTCCCTGGCCACTGCCCACGCCTGGAGCCTGCCCAGCCTGTTGACGGCGCGCCTGCTGACCGGTGTGGGCCTGGGCGCGGCACTGCCCAACCTTATCGCGCTCACCTCCGAAGCCGCCGGCCAGCGCCTGCGCGGCAGCGCGGTGAGCCTGATGTACTGCGGCGTGCCGCTGGGTGCGGCGCTGGCTGCGGGTATCGGTATTGCCGGCTACAGCGGCGACTGGCAACGGGTGTTCCATGTCGGAGGTGCCGGGCCGTTGCTGATCCTGCCGTTGCTGCTGCGCTACCTGCCCGAGTCCAACCAGTTTCGCGCCACCGCCGAAGCCACGCCGAACCTGCGCCGCGAGCTGTTTGGCCAGGGGGCGACCTGGCTGCTGTGGCTGAGCTACTTCTTCACCTTGATGGTGGTGTACATCCTGATCAACTGGCTGCCGAGCCTGCTGGTCGGCCAGGGCTTCAGCAGCCATGACGCCAGCTGGGTGATGTTTGCCCTGCAGATCGGCGCCGCCATCGGCACCCTGGCCCTGGGCCTGCTGCTCGAACGCCTGCCGGCCTGGGCTACGGCGGCGCTGGTGTACCTGGGCATTCTGGCCGCACTGGCCGGCCTGGGGTTGGCCAGCGAACTGACCGGCATGCTGGTCGCCGGCTTCTGTGCGGGCTTCTTCGCCACCGGTGGGCAGGGTGTGCTGTATGCCCTGGCGCCGCATTTTTACCCCGTGCGCGTACGCGCCACCGGCGTTGGCGCAGCCGTTGCCGTCGGGCGCCTGGGGGCGATGAGCGGGCCGCTGGTGGCAGGCCAGATGCTTGCCCTTGGCGCCGGTTCCGCCGGCGTGCTGCTGGCCTCGGCGCCGGGTGTGGTGATTGCTGCGCTGGCGCTGTTCCGCCTGATCGGCCGCCGCCCCGCCTGACTTAAGCGTTGTTCAACCTTGCGTGCTCCCTGCTGCGTCTGCGGCAGGGCTTCCTACAACTACAAGAAAGTGAAGTGATCATGCTCAAGGCCCCGAAAACCTGCCTGGCCGCTAGCCTGCTCTGCAGCAGTACTGCCCATGCCGCTGGCTTCGTCGAAGACAGTCACGCCGAACTGGTGCTGCGCAACTACTACTTCGACCGCAACTACCTGGGCAGCACGCCACAGGCCGCCGCCCGCGAATGGGCCCAGGGTTTCATTCTCAATGTCAGCTCCGGTTTCAGCGAGGGGCCGGTCGGTTTCGGCCTGGATGCCAAGGGCATGCTCGGGGTGAAGCTGGATTCCTCGCCCGACCGCGCAGGCACCGGGCTGCTGCCGTTCGACCGGACAACCCGTGAACCTGCCGATGAATATTCCGAACTGGGCCTGACCGGCAAGATGCGCATTTCGCACACTGAGCTGCAAGGCGGCACCATCAGCACTTTCCTGCCAATTGCCTTCGCCAGCCCGACCCGGCTGTTGCCGCAAACCTTCCGTGGCGCCTACCTGCGCTCCACCGATATCGACCGCTTCAGCTTGCACGCCGGCTGGCTCGACCGCATCAACCTGCGCGACTCCACCGACTATCAGAAGATGAGCATTGGCGCGCCCAATGGTCGTTTCAACGGCGCCGCCACCTCCGACCGCTTCACCTTCCTCGGGGGTGACTATGCCTGGTCGGACGCGCTGACCTTGCGCTACTACCATGCCGAGCTGGACCAGCTGTACCGCAAGGACTACTTCGGTTTCGTCGACGACCGCGCGGTCGGGGCGGGGCGCCTGAAGAGCGATTTCCGCCTGTTCGTTGCCGGTGAGGACGGCGCTGCCAAGGCCGGCAAGGTCGACAACCGCAACACCGCGCTGATGCTGACCTACGCCTGGGCCAGTCACAGCTTCGGTGCGGGCTACATGCGCCTGGATGGCGACACGGCTATGCCCTACCTGTATGGCACCGAGCCGCTGGTGATCACCGAGGGCACGTTGAGTTCGGAGTTTCTCAACCCCAAAGAGCGCAGTTGGCAGGTGAAGTTCGACCAGGACTTCGCCCCGTTCGGCATGCCGGGACTCAAGGGCATGCTGCGCTATGTGCGTGGCGACAACATCGAGCTGGCGCATTTTGGTGGCAGTGGGCTGAGCGAGAGCGAGAAGGATATCGAGCTGTCATATGCCGTGCAGCAGGGCACGTTCAAAGGGGTAACGCTGCGCCTGCGCCATGCCTGGTACCGCAATGACTTCGCGGCGGGGGCGACCCACCGCGATGACAACGAACTGCGGGTGAACCTGGACTACACCGTCAGGCTCTGGTGATTCAGCTGGCGGGTTGCCTGTGTAGGATTTATCTGCGATGCGCCGCGCAGGCGGCGCTCGGTCTCACAGGCACCAAAAATGTAACGCCGAACAATCAGAAACTGTACTTGGCCGTCATCATCAGGTTACGCGGCGCCCCCCAGGTATCGCCCGCGTAATCCACCGAACTGGCAACGGCCGAATAGTACTTGCGATCGAACACGTTGTTGGCATTGAGCTGCAGGTCGAGGTGCTGGTTGACCCGGTAACCCGCCATCAGGTCGGTGACGGCATAGGCGCCCTGGACCAGCCGGTACTCGCTGCCATCGGCCACGGTGAAGTCGTTGTAGATGCGGCTCTGCCAGGCGATGTTGCCGCCGACGCGCAGCTTCTCCAGCGGGCCCTGGAAGTGGTACACGGTGTTCAGCTTGAACAGGTGCTCCGGGGTGTCGGTGTCGAAACGCTGGTTGACCTTGGCGGGGTTGGCGGCGTCCTTGATGGTGTGCGCGCGGGCGTAGGTGTAGCCACCCCCGACCTGCCAGTTCTCGGTCAGTGCACCTTGCAGCTCCATGTCGACACCCTGGCTGCGTACCTCGCCCGAGGCTTCGTAGCAGGACGTTTGCGGGCAGTTCGCGACGAATACCTGGGTGGCGCGGTTTTCCTGGTCGATGCGGAACAGCGCGATGCTGGCATTGAGCGCGCCGTCGAAGTATTCGCCCTTGATGCCGACCTCGTAGTTCTTGCCCACGATCGGCTTCACCGGGGTACCGGAAGTATCCTTGGAACTCTGCGGGGTGAAAATGTCGCTGTAGCTTACGTACACCGAGTGATGGTCGTCGAGGTCGTAGATCAGGCCTGCATATTTGGTGACGTTGCGGGTGACCTTGTAGTCGCCGTCGCCATCGCGGTTGTCGTAGTCGTACCAGTCCAGGCGCCCGCCGAGGATCAGCTTGAGCGGGTCGGCCAGGTTCAGGCGGGTGGTGAGGTACACGCCGTCCTGGGTGGTGACTTCGCGCTGGTTGCCGGTGTGCACGAAGTTCGGCTTGCTGCCGTTGAGCGGCCAGTGCATGTCGTACGGGCTGTAGTTGCGCGTGTCCATGTCGTAGATGCGCTTGCTGGCGCCGACCACCAGCTCATGGCTGCGGCCCAGCAGGTCGAACGGCCCGCTGACGAAGGCATCCAGGCCAGCCTGGTTTTCCTGGTGCCTGGACTGGTACACCGTGCGTTCAAGCGGCGCCTGCAGCCCGGCCCAGCGCGACTGGTAGGACCCGGTGAAGGTAGCTTGCTGCTGCGCATAGTTGGCATTGACCTGCAGCTTCCAGTCATTGGCCAGGCGCTGACGCAGTTCGGCGAACACCGTATCGATCTGCTGGTCCTTGTTCTCCCAGTCGCTGCCGGGGTTGTAGGAACGCGAGAAACCCATGTGATGGCCGTCGAGGGCGGTGGGCATGGCGCCCCAGAAATTATTGGTCTTGTCCTTCTGGTGCGAGAAACCGAGCATCAGGCTGGTGTCATCGGACAGGTCCGCCTCGGTCACCGCATAGAACAGGCCGTGGTCTTCCTCGACGTCATCGATGTAGCTGTTGGCGTCACGGTAGGATGCCACCACGCGTCCGCGCAGGGTGCCGCTGTCGTTGAGCGGGCTGGAGGCATCCACCTCGCCGCGGTAGTCGTCCCAGCTGCCAGCGGCGCCGGTCAGGGTGACCTTCTGCTCGGCCAGCGGCCGCTTGCGCACCAGGTTGATCGCCGCCGACGGGTTGCCGGCACCGGTGACCAGGCCGGTGGCGCCGCGCACCACCTCGACCCGGTCGAACATCGCCAGGTTCGGTTGGGCACCGACCACGTAGCCGGTGTAGCCGCTGGGGATACCGTCGTACATCAGGTTGTCGATGTCGAAGCCGCGAGCCGTGTAGGTCTGCCGGCCCGGGCCGCTGGAGTAGTCGAGGAACAGGCCAGGCGTGGCCTTGACCACGTCGTTGATGCTGGTCATGGCCTGGTCGTCCATGCGCTGACGGGTGATCACGGTCACCGCCTGGGGCGTTTCGCGCATGCTCAGCGGCAGCTTGGTGGCAGTGGACATGGAGCCGGTGGTGTAGGAGCCCGAGCCCTCGGTGGTGCTGCCCAGCGTGTCCGAGCTGATTTCGGTGGCGCCCAGTTCCAGCGTGGTGGGGGCGTCCTCGGCCAGGGCGGGCGTGGCGATGGCCATGTATACGGCCATGGTGAGCAGGTTACGGGCGGCGAGGGGGCGCGTGTGCGCGAGGGGCGACAACATGATGGATAGGCTCCTGACTTCTACTAATGCAACTAATTATGAGAATGATTAGCAGTCAGTTTGTCAGGATGTGTCGTGCCTTGGGAAGGTGGTATGCCAGATCCATTACAAAATTTTCACAAGTCACCCGGAGCGGGTGATCTTCTTGCCACGCTGGCTGGCCACTTCCAGTGCCTGCCCATCGCGCTGTTTGCCTTGCCGCGCCAGGCCTTCCAGTTGCGGGATCAGCATGCCTTCCGGCAGGTGGCGCCAGAACCGTCCGGGCATGTGCAGGCGCAGGGCATCGGGGTTTAGCCGGGCCGGGTTGAAGGTATGCCGGTAATAGGTACGCCACAGTTCGGCACCGGGATCTTCGGCATTTTTTGCCCATTGCCGCCAATCGTTAGGGCAACGGCGATGATATTCAAATGCCTGGCCGTCGAAGCGAATGCCATCCTGTGGCGTTGCGATCAGCCAGCGCTGGCGCCCAAGGCGGTCGGCGAAGTGCGCGCTGGCGCTTTCCAGGATGTCGTGCGCAGGTTCGTGGTAGGCCACCAGGTCCAGCTGCAACTGGCCGGCCAGCGCCTCTGGCAGCGGCACGAAGCGCACGAACGCATGCAGGTGGTGCGCCTCGCGGCTGACCTGCTTGATGCGCCGCTGCAATTCGCTGCCCAGGCGGTCACCGGCCAGCATGGCGGTGCGGTCGCCGTGGGCCACGCGCCAGAGCACTTCGTACAGCAGGTTCCAGCGTTGCTCGCCACGGTAGCGGGCCGCCTGCTGCAGCTGCGACAGCAACGCGGCCGGCACCTTGGCGCGAAACGGGCCGGGGCCTTCGGGCAGGGGCTGGGGCAGCGCCAGCAGGTCCTGGATCGGGCCTTGTGCCCAGGTCACGTCGGCGGGGTCTATGCCATGGCCAAGCAGGGTACGGGCCTGGTTGCGCCAGGTAGCGAACTGGTCATCGCAGTCGAGCGCAATCACCCCCACAGGCCCATCTGCTGCGGCGCCTGGGGTTCGCGCAGGCGTGCCCTGAGCAAGCCACTGCGCAGCTCGCCATCGGCAGGGCGGTAATCGCTGGTGACGATGAATGGTCGCGCCTTGTCCAGCACGCAGCGCAGCTGGATCAGGTCGTCGTAGCGCACGCGCCGCTCGCGGCGCAGTGCCACCAGCCGTTGCACGCTGCGCAGGCCAATGCCGGGTATGCGCGCCAGCAGTGCAGGTTCGGCACGGTTCACATCCAGCGGGAACACCTCGCGGTTGGCCAGCGCCCAGGCAAGCTTGGGGTCGATGTCCAGCGCCAGGTTGCCGGCCTGGCCGAGCAGTTCGCCGGCCTTGTAGCCATAGCCGCGCAGCAGGAAGTCGGCCTGGTACAGGCGGTGTTCGCGTAGCAGTGGCGGGGCCGCCAGCGGCACGCTGCCAGGGCTGTCGGGGATCGGGCTGAAGGCCGAGTAGTAGACGCGCTTGAGCCCATAGCCCTGGTACAGCGATTCGGCGTTGCGCAGCAAGGTGCTGTCGTCGGTGGCGTCGGCGCCGACGATGACCTGGGTACTCTGCCCGGCCGGGGTGAAGCGTGGTGCTTTCGGCTCACCGGCCACTGCCTGCTGGCCCTGCTGGATCACGCCCATGGCCTGGCGAATGGTATGCGCCTGCTTTTCCGGGGCCAGGCGCTTGAGGCTGGCTTCGGTGGGCAGTTCGATGTTGACGCTGAGGCGGTCGGCCAGGCGCCCGGCTTCCTCGATCAGCAACGGGTCGGCATCGGGGATGGTCTTGAGGTGGATGTAGCCACGGAAGTTGTGTTCTTCGCGCAGCAGGCGCGCCACCCGGATCAGCTGCTCCATGGTGTAGTCGGCCGAGCGGATGATGCCGGAGCTGAGGAACAGGCCGCTGATGCAGTTGCGCCGGTAGAAATCCAGTGTCAGGCGCACCACTTCCTCGGGGCTGAAACGGGCCCGTGGCACGTTGCTGGAGCGGCGGTTGACGCAGTACTGGCAGTCATACAGGCAGAAGTTGGTGAGCAGTACCTTGAGCAGCGACACGCAGCGGCCATCGGGGGTATAGCTGTGGCAGATGCCCATGCCGTCGGTCGCGCCCAGACCATCGCTGCCGCGCGAACTGCGTTTCGGCGCGCCGCTGCTGGCGCATGAGGCATCGTATTTGGCGGCATCGGCGAGAATGCCGAGTTTGGCGATGAGCTGCATGAGGATGTCTCGAAATACTGATTATTCATACAGTATTTCGAGACTTGTCCAATTGCAAGGGCCCAGAGCCGGATGGGCGAGGTCAGGGCTTGCTGAAGCGGTAGAACAGGTTGGGCTCGCTGACGACATACAGGTTGCCGGCGCTGTCCATGGTCATGCCTTCGGGCTGCGGGGCGTCACGGTGCAGCCCACCCAGCCAGGTACGCAGCGAACGGATGCTGACGAAGCGGCCATCACCATCGAGCTCGGTGATGTTCTTCGACTGGTCGCTGAGCACCAGCAGGTGGCCGGTCCGCGGGTCGTAGTAGCCGTCGGACAGGTCGGTGGCGTATATGCTGCGCTTGACCCAGTCGCGGCGGTCGGCGACGGTCAACTGCAGGGGCCCACCACTGAGCGCGGTGAGCATGCCGGTCACGGTGAACAGCTGCCGTGGGTCACGCTCCTTGATGGCGAACAGGCGGTCATGCTGGCGGTCGTAAGCCACCCCCTCGAAGCCCTTGTTGCGGTGGGTCGGGTTGATGTCGAGGGTGACCCACTGGGCCTCGCTGGCATGGATCGGCTGCGGGTGGTCGGGCAGGGTGATCACATCCAGCCGTTGCATCTGCTCGTCGCTGATGGCCAGGCGGCCATTGCCCATGTAGGCCAGGCCCTCGGTGTCTTCGAAGTCCACCAGTGGATAGCGCGCCACGATGTCGCCGGTCTTGCTCAACTCCAGCAATTCCATGGGCACACCATTGGTGATTGCCAGCAGGCGGTCACGGTCGTAGTCGTAGGTGATGCCGGAGAGGTTGGTCAGGCTTGGCTCCACCACCTTGGCGTCGATCGTGACCTTGAAGTCCGGCAGCCAGACGTTCTTGCCGGGCGCGGTGTCGCCGGTCCAGCGGTTGCTCAGGTGCGCGTAGATCTGTTGCGGCCAGAACGAGCGGGCGGCTTCGATGCCCACCAGGGCCATGGCCAGCAGTACGCTGACTGCGCCGATCTGGCCCCAACGGTTCAAGCGTCGCCACAGATGCCGGCGTGGGGCTGGCAGGGTCTGGGTAGTCATTGTGCGTGCCCCTGTGCTGCGGTTTGCAGGTTTGCGGGCGTGTTGGCCCAGGCGAAGTGGTAGACCTGTTCAGGTTCGGCTGGCTGGCATTGGCCGTTGTCGGCATCGGCACCAACCACGTACCACTCCGCGCGCGAGGTATCGCCCAGCCGGTGGGCCTTGTCGGGGTTGAAGCAGCGGCCCAGTTCGGTCTCCGGAACCAGGGCGAAGGCCGTGGGGTTGTGGCGTAACCAGTACACCGCCGTTTCCGGCTTGGACTGGTTGGCAAAACCGAAATGAACGATGGGTTGACGGGCGAACAGCCAGTGCCCTTCACGCCAGTTGACCAGCACCAGTTCGGCGCCACCGGTGGCGCGTGCGGCGTCGGCCATCAAGGTTTCGTGGGGGTTGCGGCCTTCCTTGAGCGGCTCGACGAAGCCGCGGGCGAACCACAGGCAGAACCACGCCAAGGCAATGGCCGTAAACGCCTTGCGCCAGCCGGGGCGGCGCTGCAACCAGCGCTTGAGCAGCCACGGCACCAGCGGGGCGATGGCCAGTACCAGGCCGGGCAGGGCCGGGAAGATGTACAGCTTGCGCTTGCCGCTGCTGAGGCTGAAGAACAGCAGCACCAGGGCCACCCAGCCGAGCAGCAGGAGGAAGCGCCCATCGCGTTTTTGCAACTGCCGGCGCCAGGCCGGGACCAGCCACGGCAAGGCCAGGATCAGTGGCAGCCAGTACTGCGGGATGACCTTGACGAAGAAGTACCAGAACGGCTCGCGATGGTCCCAGGCATTGGTATAGCGGTTGGCGGTCTGGCGCAGCAGAATCTCTTTCAGATAGGCCAGCTCCGCCGCACCGCCGCCATGGGTAATGGAAATCAGCAGTGGCAGCAGCCATACCGCGCAGCCTGCCAGCAGCCAGACAAAACCCAGGCTCCAGCGCCAACCCTGGCCGGGATACGCCACCACGCCGCGCCAACCTTTGCGCACGGCCCAGGCATAAGGCAGCAGCATCAGTGCCGGGACAAACCCCACGCCCTTGCTGATGATGCCCAGGCCCATGGCTGCGCAGGCCAGATAGAACCAGCCCCACGCAGGCCCGAGCAACAGGTGGCGGACCATGCCGTACAGGCCCAGCGCCACCCACAGGCACAGGTAGCTGTCGATCTGCCCGGTACGCAGGATGCTGTAGCTCTGGTAGGTCGCCAGGAACAGCAGCGCGGCAATCACGCCGATGCGCCGGGTCCACAGGCGCCGCCCCAGGTCATGCAGCACCAGGGTAATGGTTGCTGCGGACATCAGCCCCGGCAGGTACAGGGCCACCTTGGGCGAGCCGGTCAGGTAGCTGAACAGGGCCACGGTCCACATGAACAACGGGGGCTTGTCGCCGTAGATTTCCGCTGCGCGGTGGGGGATGAACCAGTTGCCGCTCTGGAGCATTTCCAGGGCAACGCCGAGAAAGCGCTCTTCATCGACGTTCATCGGCTGGCGCCAGCCGATACCGGCCCCCACCAGCAATACCGCGAGTACAACCAGGGCCAGGCGTTCGGCCCCAAGCGTCTTGAACCTTGGCAAGGGCTATTCCTTCTGCTCTTTGTGTCGGGCAATCAATTGCAGGTTGCGTAGGTAGACCAGCAGGCCGAACGACTGGCCGATGATGAACACCGGGTCTTCGCGGTAGATGGCGTAGACCAGCAGCAGGGCGCTGCCGAGCATGCTCAGGTACCAGAAGCCCACCGGGATCACGCTGCGTTTCTTGAATTCGCTGTACAGCCACTGCAGGACGAAGCGGCCGGTGAACACGACCTGACCGGCGAAGCCGACGATCAGCCAGAGGGTTTCGCGGGTCATCCTTCGAGCTCCTGGGGTTGGCTGTCGAGGCGCGTGCGGCGGATCAGCCACCAGACCCCGACCAGGTCGAGAATGCCGACCAGGGCGCGGTCCAGGTTGCCGTACTTGGACACCCCGGCATGGCGCGGGCGATGGTTCACCGGGTGCACCAGCATGCGGCCCTTGTGGCGCAGGATCAGCGCCGGAATGTAGCGGTGCATGTGGTCGAAATAGGGCAGGCGCAGGAAGGCGTCGCGGTCGATCAGTTTCAGGCCGCAGCCGGTGTCTGGCGTGGCGTCCTTGAGCAGGCGGCTGCGCAGGCCGTTGGCAAAGCGCGAGGCCCAGCGCTTGCTGGCGGTATCGCGGCGGTTGACGCGGTGCCCGGCGACCAGCTTGATGCCGCCGCCGAGGTCTTGGTTGCCGCGCACCAGGGCGAGCATGCCGGGGATGTCGGCCGGGTCGTTCTGCCCGTCGCCGTCGAGGGTGGCCAGCCAGCGGCCGCGGGCAGCCTGGGCGGCGTGCCAGATGGAAGTGCTCTGCCCCAGCGAGCGGTCGTGGCGCAGGATGCGCAATTGGGTGAAGCCTTGCTGCTTGAGTTGGCGCAGCATGTTGAGCGTCTGGTCAGTGCTGCCGTCGTCGACCACCAGCACTTCGTAATTTTCATTGGCCAGTGCCGTGCGAATTTCCGCCAGCAATGCCGGCAGGTTGTCGACCTCATTCTTGGCGGGGATCAGTACCGAGAGGTCAAGTGGATCAGTCATTGAGGCTACCTGTGTTCTTGTATTGATTGCGTGGTCGGGCCCGGTAGAAGTCCCGGTACCAGCCAACGAAAGCGGCGACGCCGTGCTCCAGCGGGGTGCTCGGCGAAAAATCGATCCAGCGTGTCAGTGAGTCCACATCCGCCCAGGTTTCCAGCACGTCACCCGCCTGCAGGGGCAGGTACTTGCGGCGGGCCTTGATGCCCAGCGCGTTCTCCAGGCACTCGACGAACTCCAGCAACCGTACCGGCTGGCCGCGGCCGATGTTGAACAACTGGCAGGGCGGCTGCCCGGCGTCCGGCTGTGGTGGTTTCAGGCGCAGGCGCAGGATGCTTTCGACGATGTCGTCGATGTAGGTGAAGTCGCGCGCCATCTGGCCGTGGTTGTAGATCTCGATCGGCTGGCCGTCGAGCATCGCCCGGGTGAACTTGAACAGCGCCATGTCGGGGCGGCCCCACGGGCCATAGACGGTGAAGAAGCGCAGGCCGGTGATCGGCAGCTGGTACAAGTGCGCGTAGCTGTGCGCCATCAGCTCGTTGGCGCGCTTGCTCGCGGCATACAGCGAAATCGGCTGTTCGACGGGGTCTTCGATGCTGAACGGCTGCTTGGTATTGGCGCCGTACACCGAACTGCTGGAGGCATAGATCAGGTGGCGCGGTGGGTGCTGGCGGCAGGCTTCGAGCAGGTTGAGAAAACCGGTCAGGTTGGACTGCCCATAGACTGCGGGGTTGTCCAGCGAGTAGCGCACCCCCGCCTGTGCCGCCAGGTGGATCACTTCGCTGAACGGCTGCCCGGCGAACAGTTGCTGCATGTCGGCGGCGTTGGCGATGTCGACGGTCTGGAAGCGGAAATTGGGGTAGGCGAGCAACTGTTGCAGGCGCGCCAGTTTGAGCTCGACGCTGTAGTAGGCGTTGAGGTTGTCGATGCCCATCACTTCGATGCCCGCTTCGCACAGACGGCGGGCCAGGTGGAAACCAATGAATCCGGCTGCGCCGGTGATCAGTACGGGCATGGTCATTGCACCTGGCCACGGCCAATGCCGTAATAGGTGAGGCCGGCGGCGGCCATGTGCTCGGGTTCGAACAGGTTGCGGCCGTCGAACACCACGCGGTCAGCCAGTTGCTGCGGGACCTTGTCCAGGTTCAGTACCCGGTAGTCCTGCCACTCGGTGACGATCACCAGGGCGTCGGCACCCAGCAGGGCGTCGTCCTTGCACGGCACCAGTTTCAGGTCGGGGCGAGCGCCGTAGTGCCGCTGGATCTCTTCCATGGCTTGCGGGTCGTGGGCCTGGACGCTGGCGCCAGCGGCCCACAGTGCTTCGAGCAGCACCAGGCTGGAGGCTTCGCGGATGTCATCGGTGTTGGGCTTGAACGAGAGCCCCCACAAGGCGAAGACCTTGCCGTGCAGGCCACCGGGGTAGTGGCGCTGGATCTTGCTGAACAGCCGGCTCTTCTGCCGCTGGTTGACCGCCTCGACCGCGCCCAGCAGCAGCGGGTCGAAGCCTTCGGTCTCGGCTGTCCTGCGCAGCGCCTGCAGGTCCTTGGGGAAGCACGAGCCACCGAAGCCGCAGCCGGGGTAGATGAAGTCGTAGCCAATGCGCGGGTCCGAGCCGATGCCGCGGCGAACCATTTCGATGTCGGCGCCCAGGTGCTCGGCCAGGTTGGCCATTTCATTGATGAAGGAAATCTTGGTTGCCAGCATGCAGTTGGCGGCGTACTTGGTCAGCTCGGCGCTGCGCGCGTCCATGACCATGATTTTCTCGCGGTTGCGGCTGAACGGCTGGTACAGCTCGCGCAGCAGTTCGACCTCGGCCGGTGCGGCACCGCCGATGATGATGCGGTCCGGGCGCAGGCAGTCATCGACTGCCGAGCCTTCCTTGAGGAACTCGGGGTTGCTGATCACCTGGTAGCGTTCCGCGTCGGCCACCGCCTGGCTGATCCGCGCCTTGATGCGCTCTACCGTGCCGACCGGCGAGGTGGACTTGTTGACGATGACCTTGGGGCCATCGGCATGTTCGAGGATGCTGTCGATCACGCGGAATACATAGCGCATGTCGGCGCTGCCATCGGCCTGTGGCGGGGTGCCGACGGCGATGAACTGCAACCTGGCGTACTGCGCCGCTTCAGCGGCATCGGTGGTGAAACGCAGGCGGCCGCAGGCCAGGTTCTTCTCCAGCAGGGGCGCAAGGCCGGGCTCGAAGATCGGGCAATGCCCCTCGCTGAGCGCCGCCACCCGCTCGGCGTTGATATCCATGCATAGCACCGAGTGCCCCACCTGAGCCAGGCATACTGCCTGGGTAAGGCCGACATAGCCGGTACCGAAAACCGTAACCTTCATTCAAAGCTCCATGGTGTGAACCTGTACGGGCAGTACCCCTGCTCGCGCAGGTGCCTGGGATGTGGCCGCAGAGATCCTTGGCGAAAAAGCTGAAAAAAAATGTCACATTTTTGTTTAAATTTTGTTACTTGAGCCCGGTTCAGAAGGCCTCTTGCGTGTGCACACGTTTGCTTTGCAAATGGCAAGCAAACTCATCTTCTTGGCGCACAAAAAAAGCGCCTGGCGCAGGCCAGGAAGTTGAGGGAAGTTACAACCGAATAAACATGACGTGTGGAAACCCCGGAAGGGTCGGCACAATGCCAGAGCATAGACAGCTACTAGCGAAGCGCCAGAATAGGCCTTGGGTTTCTTAGGACAAGTTGCACTAAGAGATGTCAGTTGTATGACACTCGATGCCTATAAGTTTGCTTGTTGCGGGTTTCATGCACTGTTTGCCTGCTTCAGTTAGTTCGCCTTGCCCGCGAAATACGTCGAGGGGCTAGACTCATAACGGATATACATCCATTCATCCTACTGACCACCGCTCCCCTCGAACCGGATTTCCTCGTCGACGGTGGCCTTCTTGCAGAGGAGGGCAGGTCATGGACGAGGCAAGGCTTCACGAATTCATGGGCAAGCTGGTGGGTGACATGGGCGCTGCGGCGACCCTGGCCAATGTCATCCTCGGCGATGAACTGGGGCTGTACCGGGCCATGGCCGACAGCCAGCCGACCAGCCCCGAGGCACTGGCGGCAAAGACTGGCTGCCACCCACGGCTGGTGCGCGAGTGGCTCAACGCCCAGGCAGCCTCCGGCTACATGGTGCATGACAAGGGCACGTTCGTTCTGCCTGAAGAGCAGGCCATGGCCCTGGCCCTGGAAGACTCGCCGGCCTACATGGCGGGTGGTGCGGCAGTGATCGCAGCACTGTTCCATGACAAGGACAAGCTGGTAGCGGCCATGCGCGGCGACGGCGGGCTGGCCTGGGGCGATCACCACCCATGCATGTTCAGTGGCACCGAGCGGTTCTTCAGGCCCGGTTACCGCACCTTTCTCGTGGCGGACTGGCTGCCGGCGCTGGAAGGCGTGGTGGCCAAGCTGCAGGCCGGGGCCAAGGTGGCGGACGTCGGTTGCGGCCATGGCGCTTCGACCCTGGTCCTGGCCGAGGCGTTTCCGGCTTCTACTTTTACGGGCTACGACTATCACGCGCCGTCCATTGCCACGGCCAGCGAACGTGCGCGCGAGGCTGGGCTGGCGGGGCGTGTGAGCTTCGAGCAGGCATCGGCCAAGGACTATCCAGGGCATGACCATGACCTGGTGTGCTTCTTCGATTGCCTGCACGACATGGGCGACCCGGTGGGTGCGGCGAAGCATGCCTACCGGGCGTTGAAGGCGGATGGCACGGTGATGCTGGTGGAGCCTTATGCCGAGGATTCGCTGGAAGGCAACCTGACGCCTGTCGGGCGCTTGTTCTATGCGGCGTCGACGTTCATCTGCACGCCCAATTCGCTGTCCCAGGAAGTGGGGCTGGGGTTAGGGGCGCAGGCTGGGGAGGCGCGGTTGCGGGCGGTGTTCGAGGAGGCGGGGTTCACACGGTTCCGGCGGGCAACGCAGACGCCGTTCAACCTGATCCTGGAGGCTCGTAAATAAGGCATTTTCAGGTACGGCCCGGTAACCTGGGATCGAGGTGGGGTAACCCACCTCGAAGCCAACCAACGGCAGATAAGGCCAGAGCGGGTCAAGCGTCAGTTTGTGCGAACAACAAGGAATTCATGCTGGGTTCCAGCAGCAACGGTCAGATAGGCGGCTTCTGCCAGGTTGCCGGGGGCACCTGCGATGCGTTTGATGGGGTTGTCCTGTTGATCGCGAAAATAACACTTCAGGGTATCTTTACTCCATTCGCGGGGCTGCAGCTTGAAGATGGCCTGCTTGTCCTGATTCGTATAGAACCCGAGGTAGTTGTTTCGGCTGACATCCAGCGTTGCAACACGCTTGTCGAAAAGCGAGACCGTGACATTGATTCGGTCGGGCGATTCAGAGTGATAGTGGAACAGCATGGCCGGGGAGTCACTGGATCCCCCAGCCTGCAGCCAGTCATTGGCAGCAAACTCAAACAGCCCTGCGTTGGTCAGGGAAAGAGGTATACGCTTGCTTTGATCAAGCAAATAGAGCTTGCCGATGAATGAGGAGCGTTGAATCCAGTGTGCGGGTTGTACTACAGGCATAAGAAACTCCTGGGATACACGGGTCGGCTATTCAGTAGCGTAACGGTGGAGGTAGGAATAGGCGTCTGCATGCTTCAACAGCGCTCGATCACGAATTCGCAGGCAGCGCCGACGTTGAGCCTCAGCACTTCTACCTGTCGTGGCCTAGGCCTCGTGAACGCGTAACGGAAAAGCCTTATCTTCTGGTTATTGCTGTACATGATGCAGCGCAGCGAATTGGCCTGTGCTGAAAGCACTTCAAGTTCAAAGGTGGTCTGTTGTGCGCCGCTGAGTATGATGTGGCCGTGTTCGTCAAGCGTACAACAGGCCGGGCCAGCCGCATCCAGCAACTGATAGCTGAAGCGATTCGACGACTTGCTGCTGAACTTGAAGACGAGCTTGAATGCTTCCTGAGTGCCAGGCATGAGCAAGGGGATGGGAGTAGGGGGTGGAGTTGGGCCCCTTAACGAATCTTCGTTTTCAGCAGCTATTGAAGGTTCGTTGCCTACATTAATAGCGGCTTTTTGGTTTTGTACCTGGACGTACAATTTTCCAATAAACGTCTGTTCTGCCCAATACGGGGAAACTGTTTCACTGTTCATAGCGCTTCCTGTGGCAAAGATCAGAAACGGTGGGTCTCCGAGCAGGGCCACCCTAGCGATAACAGGCGGGAGTGAACGATTCGGTAGTATTTCCTGGCAGCAGGAAATGAAGGCAACCTGCATCGGCATTCATTTCGGGCCTGAAATGCAGAAGGGGCGCCCTGTTGGCACCCCTTCTGGTTTACTGCTTAGGCTTCAGCGTCCCAGGGACGATCGCCATTTTCATCTTTCACGCGGGTCGGCAGGCCCATCACGTCGAGCGCCTTGAGGAACGGCTCGGCTGGCAGTTCCTCGACGTTGACCATGCGCTTGGCATCCCACTCGCCACGGGCGACCAGCAGGGCCGCGGCCACTGGCGGTACACCGGCGGTGTAGGAAATGCCCTGGCTGTCGGTCTCGGCGTAGGCTTCTTCGTGGTCGGCCACGTTGTAGATGAACACTTCGCGCGGCTTACCGTCCTTGGTGCCCTTGACCAGGTCACCGATGCAGGTCTTGCCGGTGTAGCCCGGGGCCAGCGAGGCCGGGTCAGGCAGCACGGCCTTGACCACTTTCAGCGGGACCACTTCCAGGCCTTCGGCAGTTTTTACCGGTTGCTCGGAGAGCAGGCCAAGGTTCTTCAGCACGGTGAACACATTGATGTAGTGCTCGCCGAAGCTCATCCAGAAACGCACGTTAGGCACGTTGAGGTTCTTCGAGATCGAATGAACTTCGTCATGGCCAGTCAGGTACAGGTTCTGCGAACCTACTACCGGCAGGTCGTCGGTACGCTTGACTTCGAACATGGTGTTGCTGGTCCACTGGCTGTTCTGCCAGCTCCACACTTGCCCGGTAAACTCGCGGAAGTTGATTTCCGGGTCGAAGTTGGTGGCGAAGTACTTGCCGTGCGAACCGGCATTGACGTCGAGAATGTCGATCGAATCAATGCTGTCGAAGTATTGCTGCTGCGCAAGTTTTGCGTAGCTGTTCACCACACCCGGGTCGAAACCGACGCCGAGAATGGCGGTAATGTTCTTTTGTTGGCACTCTTCGAGGTGTTTCCACTCGTAGTTGCCGTACCACGGCGGGGTCTCGCAGATCTTGCCCGGCTCTTCGTGGATGGCGGTGTCCAGGTAGGCGACACCGGTATCGATGCAGGCACGCAGCACCGACATGTTAAGGAAAGCGGAACCGACGTTGATCACGATCTGCGATTCGGTCTCGCGGATCAGTGCCTTGGTCGCCTCGACATCGAGGGCGTTGAGCGAGAAGGCCTGGATGTCGGCGGGTACCTTGAGGCTACCCTTGGCCTTGACGCTGTCGATGATGGCCTGGCATTTGGAGATGTTCCGTGACGCGATAGCGATACGACCCAGTTCGTCGTTATGCTGCGCGCACTTGTGGGCCACCACCTTGGCGACACCTCCTGCACCAATGATAAGAACGTTCTTCTTCAATTTAACTTTTGCTCCTTACTTGGAAAGCCGGTCTTACGACAGGCTGGAAACGTAGTCTTCGAAACCGAAATCGCGGACCACCTCGACGCTGCCGTCGAGCTGCTTGACCACGATCGATGGCATCTTCAGGCCGTTGAACCAGTTTTTCTTGACCATGGTGTAGCCGGCCGTGTCGATGAACGACAGGCGGTCGCCGATGGCCAGCGGACGATCGAATTGGTACTCGCCGAAGATGTCACCGGCCAGGCACGACTTGCCGCAGACCATGTAGGTGTGCTCGCCGTCGTTGGGGGCCATCTTGGCGTTGAGGCGGTAGATCAGCAGGTCGAGCAGGTGTGCTTCGATCGAGCTGTCGACCACGGCCAGGTGCTTGCCGTTGTACAGGGTGTCGAGCACGGTCACTTCCAGCGAGGCGCTGTTGGTGATGGCCGCTTCGCCCGGCTCCAGGTAGACCTGCACGCCGTATTGCTCGGAGAAGGCTTTCAGGCGCGCGCAGAAGGCGTCCAGTGCATAGCCTTCGCCGGTGAAGTGGATGCCGCCACCCAGGCTGACCCACTCGACCTTGTGCAGCAGGTGGCCGAAGCGTTCTTCGATGTGCGACAGCATCTTGTCGAACAGGCCGAAATCACCGTTCTCGCAGTTGTTGTGGAACATGAACCCGGAGATCTGTTCGATCACCTGTTCGATCTTCACCGGGTCCCATTCGCCGAGGCGGCTGAACGGGCGGGCCGGGTCGGCCAGCAGGTAGTCGGAGCTGCTCACTTGCGGGTTGACGCGCAGGCCGCGGACCTTGCCTTCGGACTGTTCGGCGAAGCGCTGCAGTTGGCCGATCGAGTTGAAGATGATCTTGTCGCAGTTCTCGAGCATTTCCTCGATTTCGTCATCGGCCCAGGCCACGCTGTAGGCGTGGGTTTCGCCAGCGAATTTCTGGCGGCCGAGCTTGAGCTCGAACAGCGAGGACGAAGTGGTGCCGTCCATGTACTGCTGCATCAGGTCGAACACCGACCAGGTAGCGAAGCACTTGAGGGCGAGCAGCGCCTTGGCACCGGAGTTTTCGCGCACGTAGGCGATCTTCTCCATGTTGCTCAGGAGCTTGGTTTTGTCGATGAGGTAGTACGGCGTCTTGATCATTTAAAGGCCCCCGGCCAGGCCGGCCAAAAAAAAGACCCGCATTGTGCCTTCACTTGCCGCAGATCGAAAGGGCGGATGGTGTATTTCGTCTGCGTGGCGGTGGTTGCAGGTGAAATGTTTCGGCAGTGGCGGGTTCAGTAGTACAGGGGGAAATGAACATCCTGATGACAGCGACGTTCAATTTCCTGTTCCGGCCCTTTCGCGGGGCGCGTCAATCGACCTGCTTAAGCCAGGCCTGAATCTGCTCCAGCGTAGCAGTGGCCCCGCCACAAACCACTACCAGCACGTGCTGGTAGCTGGCCAGGGCAGCGGCTTCATAAGCCAGTGCCAATGCCGCGCCACACGCCGGCTCCACCAGCACCCGATGGTCCAGCAGGAACCGCTCGCAGGCCTCCAGCGCTGCCCGATCACTGACCAGGTGGCTTTGCACCGGATGCTGTCGGGTACAGGCCAGCGCCTGTTCGGCCACGCGCTTGGCGCCCAGCGAACTGGCCACCGAAGCGATGCGTGGCAGCTCCACCGTGTGCCCGGCCTGCATGGCGGCATGCAGCGAAGCGGCCCCGGTGGTTTCCACCGCCAGCACCGGCACATCGCCCCAGCCATTGCGCTGCAAGCCCTCGACCACACCGCTGAGCAGGCCGCCGCCGCCCACCGACAGCACCACCGCACCCGGTTTGAACCCGCTCGCCGCCACTTCATCGACCAGGCTGGCATGCCCGGCCCACAGCAGCGGGTCGTCGAACGGGTGGATGAAGGCATCGCCCGCACCGACCAGGGTCAGTGCCAACTCGTTGGCCTCTTGCCATGAGCTGCCATGCACCACCACCTTGGCGTCTTCCAGGCGCAGCAGTTCCTTGGCCCGCTCGGTAGTGGTCTCAGGCACCACCACGGTCACCGGCACCCCCAGCTTGCGCCCGGCATAGGCCACGGCCAGCCCGGCATTGCCGCCCGACGAGGAGACGAAATGGCGCGCACCACGGGCGTGGTGCACCTCGCAGGCATGGCCGACTCCGCGCAGCTTGAACGAGCCGCACGGCTGCAGGGCATCGAGCTTGAGCCACACCGAACGGCCAGCGGCCAGCGAAAGGGGGCGGGATTCGACGAGGGGCGTCTGGATATGGAGGGGCATGAAAACCTTCTGATTGCGCAACACAAAGGAAGGATGTCATACCAGCTGGCCCCAGCGTCGGCAAGCCAACGATGGGGCCAGGATGCTCAGCCCAGGGGCGGCGTGCGCGGCGGTACCTTGCGGCGCGAGCCGGTCGCTTCAAAGGCCGCAGCAAAGCTCAGCAGCGCATTGTCGCTATAGGCCTTGCCGGCAAAGGTCAGCCCCACCGGCATGCCGATGTCGGCCATCACGCCCATCGGCACGGTCACGGTCGGCACGCCCAGGTGGCGGATGGCCAGGTTGCCGTTGGCCACCCAGATGCCGTTGCTCCAGGCGATGTCGGCCGAGGCCGGGTTGACGTCGGCATCGGCCGGGCCCACATCGGCCACGGTCGGGAACAGCACGGCGTCCAGGCCTTGCGCGTCCATCCAGTCTTCGAGGTCGATCTTGCGGGTCTTTTCCAGCCCGCGCAGGCCATCGGGCAGGGTCTCGATCTGGTCCCAGGTCTTCAGGCCGCGCTTGGCCATGTTGACGTATTCGTCCATGCCGGCGGCCAGGTCGTCCTCACGGTTGGGCAGGGTGCCCGGGTCGTGCGGGAAGATCTGCGGGCCATCGACATCGGCCAGGCGGTTGAGCTTGGGGTCATCGTTGGCGCGCAGGAAGTCGTCGAAGGCCCAGCCCGACAGCTCCCACAGTTCGTCATGGAGGAATTCCTTGCTGACGATGCCACGGTTGTAGACGGTCGGCGCGCCCGGGCGGTCGCCCTCGCAGTTGGACACCAGCGGGAAGTCGACTTCCAGTACTTCGGCGCCGGCCGCTTCCAGGGCCTGGCGGGCCTGCTTCCACAATTCGATGACGCTGTCGCGGGTGTTGATGCGCTGGCCGGTCGGGCCACCGATGCCTGGCTTCTCGGCGGTGCCGGCTTGGGCGTCGGCATTGATGTACATGCGCGGTACGCCAAAGCGCTTGCCCTTGAGCGAGCTGGCATCGACGGCCAGGTCCAGGTAGGAAGCCGGGCGCACGGAGGAGGCGGCCGGGATCGGTACCCACGGCTGCAGGCGCCACAGGTCGCCGCGCTTGTCGGCATCGTCGGCGACTACCACGTCGAGGATTTCCAGCAGGTCGGCCATGGTCCGGGCATAGGGCACCACCACGTCCATGGTCGGGGTCAGCGGCCAGTTGCCACGTACCGAGATCACGCCACGCGACGGGGTGTAGGCGCACAGACCGTTGTTCGAGGCAGGGCCACGACCACTCGACCAGGTTTCCTCGGCCAGACCGAAGGCGCTGAAACTGGCGGCGGTGGCGGTACCGGCGCCGTTGGACGAGCCAGAGGCAAATGGTGCGGTCAGGTACTGGGCGTTGTACGGGCTTTCGGCGCGGCCGTAGACACCACGCTGCATGCCGCCATTGGCCATCGGTGGCATGTTGGTCTTGCCCAGGCACACGGCCCCGGCGGCGCGCAGGCGCTCGATGGTGAAGGCGTCGCGCTGGGCGACCAGGTCCTTGAACGCCGGGCTGCCGGAGGCGGCAGTCAGGCCCTTGACCAGGTAGCTGTCCTTGGCGGTGTAGGGGATGCCGTCCAGCGGGCTCAAGGTCTGGCCCTTGGCGCGGCGAGCGTCGGAGGCCTCGGCCTCCTTGAGCGCTTCAGGGTTGCGCACGACCACGGCGTTCAGCGCGGTGGCGGTGTCGGCTCCATCGTAGGCATCGATGCGCGCCAGGTAGGCCTTGACCAGCTCGACTGCCGTCGTGCGGCCCGTTTCGAGTGCGTCGCGCAGCTCGGCAATGGAAACCTCGGTTACCTCGATCATGCTTTCACCAAAATTTGTGCAGGTTGGGGCTAGTGCGAGGAGTGTACAAGAAGGGATCAGGGCTGGGAGGTTTGCGCGGGAGAAATGGTTTTTTGCAACGGGGCATTGTCGGGGCCGCGCAGCGGCCCCGATAGCCTCAATCCAGGTCGGCTGCCGAGTGCCGCTCGGGCACCTGGCTGGCTTCATCGCCCCAGGTGCGGTTGACCCGGGTGCCACGCAGCACGGCCGGGCGCTGGGCAATTTCTTCGGCCCAGCGCTGCACCTGCGGGTATTCATCCACCGCCAGGAACTCGGCTGCACCATACAGGTTGCCGCGCACCAGTTGGCCATACCACGGCCATACGGCGATATCGGCGATGCTGTATTCGTCGCCTCCAAGGTAGCGGCTGACCGCCAGGCGGCGCTCCAGCACGTCGAGTTGGCGCTTGGCTTCCATGGTGAAGCGGTTGATGGCGTATTCGAACTTCTCCGGCGCGTACACATAGAAGTGGCCGAAGCCGCCGCCCAGGTAAGGCGCGGAGCCCATCTGCCAGAACAGCCAGTTCAGGGTTTCGGTGCGTGCGGCCGCTGCCTTGGGCAGGAAGGCGCCGAACTTTTCCGCCAGGTGCAGCAGGATCGAACCAGACTCGAACACCCGCACTGGCGGCTCGACGCTGCGGTCGAGCAGGGCGGGGATCTTCGAGTTGGGGTTGACCTCGACGAAGCCACTGGAGAACTGCTCGCCGTCACCGATGCGGATCAGCCAGGCATCGTATTCGGCGCCGCTGTGGCCCTGAGCGAGCAGTTCTTCGAGCAGGATGGTGACCTTGACGCCGTTGGGGGTGGCCAGGGAGTACAGCTGCAGCGGGTGCTTGCCGACGGGCAGGTCCTTGTCATGGGTCGGCCCGGCGATCGGCCGGTTGATGCTGGCGAACTGGCCACCGGACGCGGCTTCGTTGCGCCAGACCTTGGGCGGGATGTAGGGGGGCTTGCTCATGCAGAGGTTCTCCTTGGAAAGCGCGAAAGCGTCCACGCAAAGGCGTGGACTTGCATCTATGCCATGGGTTCGGAGAAAAGCGCAAATGCATTGGGCGCGGGCGTCAGCTGCAAGGTGCGTTGGCCGCGTGGCTCACCTGGGCCACAGTTGCGCTGCGATCAGGCGGTCGTATGAAAGGCTGCAGCGGGTGCCGGAAGGGGTGCGGTAGTGGACGCGTCGGTCGGCGGCATCGACATGCGAGGTGGTGCCTTGGACCAGGCACAGGTTGCCGTGATCGAACGGCTGCTGCAGGCCAGTCTGGGGGGCCAGCAAGGTCACCTGGGCACCCTTCTGGCCTTGCAGGTTCAGTTGCCGAATGGCGCTCAGTGCGCTCCATGGGCCGGCGATGCCGGTGCCAATGATCAGGATATTGTTCAACGTTGTGCTCCTGGAAAGTCCGAAAGACACAGTAGACCGTAATTGCAGGCAACGATGTTACGGGGCCAGCTGGCAGATCTTTTCAAAATGTTGGCGGGGTGATGACCCAGATCACCACGGCATCCACTTCGCCAGGGTTGCCGTAACGGTGCGGCTCCTGGCTGGAGAAACTGAAACTGTCGCCTTCGCCCAGCAGGAAGTGGCGTTCACCCACCCACACCTCGAAGCTGCCCGAGAGCACATAGCCCGCTTCGTCACCTTCATGGCTATAGCTCTGCTGGCTGTAGGTGCCTGGCGGAAAGCGCGAGTGCAGCATCTCGAGCTGGCGGTTGGGTTGCGGGGTCAGCAGCTGGTCGACGATGCCGTCCTCGTAATGCACGCTCAGCCGGCTGTTGCGCCGCACCACGTAACCCTGGTCTTCGGGGGCGGTGGTGGCTTCGCTGGCGAAGAACCACTGGATAGTCACACCGAGGCTGCGGGCAATGTTGAACAGCGCCGGGATCGACGGGTATGACAGGTTGCGCTCCAGCTGGCTGATGTAGCCGGCGGTCAGCTCGCTGTGCGCCGCCAGCTCCGCCAGGGTCATGCCGCGGCGCTTGCGCAGGCCGCGGATGCGGCCACCGAGAAACTGCGGCGCGCTGCCGCCGTCTTCGGCGGCGGGCGGTAACTGGGGTTGTTGGCTCATGCGCTTCGGTCCATCGGGAAAGCCGCAGTATGGCCAGGCTCAGAGCGCCCAGGCAACAGTCAGGCCGTCGTGGATGGCCTCTTCGGCTGTGCGTGGGGCCAGGCAGTCACCGATGCGCCGCACCTCCACCAGGCCTGCCAGTTCTGCTGCCAGGGTGTCCTGAGGTTGGTGGCCGAGGCACAGCACCAGGGTGTCGATACCTTCGAAGATCATCGGCTCGCCGCTGGCGGTGTGCTGCAGGTAGACGGTGTTGTCGTCGCAGCCGTACAGGCGGGCATATGGCGTGATGGGGATGCCCAGACGGTGCAGTTCGCCGGCCATCTGGTCGCGGACGTACAGCGGCAAGGTTTCGCCGCAGTGGGTGCCGTTCACCGCCAGTTGCACCTGGTGGCCGGCGCGCACCAGGCGCTCGGCGATGCCGGGGCCGATCCAGTCGCAGCGCCAGTCGATCACCAGCACCGAGCGGCCGAGGATGGCCTCATTGCGCAGGACCTGCCAGGCATCCACCACCTGCAGCTCGCCGCTGCGTTCGAACGATGGCCAGTAGGGCGTGGCGCCGGTGGCGGCAATCACCAGGTCGGGGTGTTCGCGTTCGACCAGGGCGCGGTCGACACGCGTATTACGTACTACGCGTACGCCGGCCAGTTCCATCTCACGCTGCAGGTTGGTGCTGGCGCCGCCGAACTCGCTGCGCCGGGGCAGCAGCTGGGCGAGCTGTATCTGGCCGCCGAGTTGTGTACTGGCTTCGTACAGCGTTACCTCATGCCCACGGGCGGCGGCAACGGCTGCAGCCTTCATGCCGGCGGGGCCACCACCCGCGACCAGGATGCGCTTGCGCGCGGTAGCGGGGGCAGGGTGTTGGTACTGCAATTCGCGCCCGGTTTCCGGGTGTTGGATACAGGAGATCGGCAGCCCCCGGTGGAAGTGGCCGATGCAGGCCTGGTTGCAGGCAATGCAGGCGCGCACATCCTCGACCTGGCCACGCTCGGTCTTGGCCGGCATCTGCGGGTCGCAGATCAGTGCGCGGGTCATGCCACACACATCGGCCTGGCCACGGGCCAGGATCAGCTCGGCTTCCTGCGGCTGGTTGATGCGCCCGGTGACGAACAGCGGGATGTCCAGGTGCTGCTTGAAGGTGCCGGCCTCGCGCGCCAGGTAGGCCGGAGCGATGGCCATTGGCGGCACGATATGCACGGCGCCGCCCAGCGACGCCGAGGTGCCGGCGACGATGTGCAGGTAGTCGACCTGGTCTTGCAGGGCCTGGGCGGCGGCGAGCGATTCGTCTTCGCTCAGGCCGTCGCTGTCGCGCTCGTCGGCGCTGATGCGCAGGCCGACGATGAACTGCTCGTCGGTGGCCGCCCTGACTGCTGCCAGCACTTCACGCAAAAAGCGCAGGCGCTGTTCCAGTTCGCCGTTGTAGCCGTCGTTGCGCTGGTTGACCCGCGGGTTGAGGAACTGCGCCGGCAGGTAGCCATGGCTGGCCACCACCTCGACACCGTCCAGGCCGGCCTGGTGCAGGCGCCGGGCGGCGCTGGCATAGCCCTGGACGATCTCGTCGATCATCGCCTGGTCCAGCGCCCGCGGCATCACCCGGAAGCGCTCGTTGGGCACCGACGAGGCCGAGTAAGCGACCGCCAGCAGGCCGTCCGCCGACTCCATGATCTCCCGCCCCGGGTGGAACAATTGCGACAGCACCACCGTGTCATGGGCATGGCAGGCCTCGGCCAGGCGCCGGTAGCCGTCTATGCAGGCGTCGTCGGTGGCCATCAGCACATGCGAGGTGTAGCGCGCACTGTCATGCACCCCGGCCACCTGCAGCACGATCAGGCCGACGCCGCCGGCGGCGCGGGCGCGCTGGTAGGCGATGAGCTTGTCGTTGACCAGGTTGTCGGTGGGCAGGCAGGTGTCGTGGCCGGTCGACATGATGCGGTTCTTCAGGCGTTTGCCGCGGATCTGCAGCGGTTCGAAGAGGTGGGCGAAGGCGGTCGTCATGCGGGCGGCTCCGGTGCGGTGCTGTTCTTGTTTTTCTCATGAAAGTGTAGCGTCAGTAAAAAATCAACTTGTTTTTTTACTGGTGCCCGACTAGCTTTTTCCCAGCCACGGCAGTGGCGCGTGACCTCACTACAACAAGAAACGGGCCTTCGAGCTAACGCGCGGCGGTACCGACAGGAGGCAACTCGATGCAGGCATTCCCTCGCAGTACCGGCCTTTGCGCAGCGCTGCTGGCCTTGGGCCTGGGCAGTGCGCAAGCGGCGCCGCAGATGGTCGTGGTCGGCTATGGCGGCGCCGGTCAGAAAGCCCAGGATGTGGCGATCTTCCAGCCTTTCAGCGCCCAGGACGGCAGCCAGTTGATCCAGAGCGAATACAACGGCGAGATGGCGCGCATCCAGGTGATGGCCGATACCGGCAATGTCGACTGGGACGTGGTGCAGATCGAGGGGCCGGACCTGATGCGCGGCTGCGACGAAGGCATCTACGAGCACCTCGACTGGCAGCGCCTGGGGCATGCCGCCGAACTGATCCCCGCTGCCGCCCAGGATTGCGGCTCGGCGGCGCTGGTGTGGAGCGTGGCGATTGCCTACGACCGCGACAAGCTGGCCCAGGCGCCGACCTCATGGGCCGACTTCTGGAACGTGCAGAAGTACCCGGGCAAGCGCGGCCTGCGCAAGCGCGCGGTGTACAACCTGGAATTCGCCTTGCTGGCCGACGGGGTCAAGGTCGATGACGTGTACAAGGTGCTGTCGACCCCGGCGGGTGTCGAGCGCGCCTTTGCCAAGCTCACCGAACTCAAGCCGTATATCCAGTGGTGGGATGCCGGCGCGCAACCGGCGCAGTGGCTGACGGCGGGCGATGTGGTGATGACCTCGACCTACAGCGGCCGCATCGCCGTGGCCGCGCAGCAAGGCAGCCCGCTGGCGGTGGTCTGGCCTGGCAGCCTGTATGGCATGGACTACTGGGCGATCATCAAGGGCTCGAAGCATGTCGATCAGGCCAAACGCTTGATCAGCTACGCCAACCAGCCGGATACCCAGGTGCGTTACGTCGAGCAGATCCCTTATGGGCCGACCAATACCCAGGCGGCGGCAAGGCTTGACCCGTCGCTGGCCAGCTGGGTGCCGACCTCGCCGGAGAACCTGCAGGGCGCTTTGGCGATGAATGTGGAGTTCTGGGTCGATCACGGCGAAGAGCTGGAACAGCGCTTCAATGCCTGGGCCAGCAAATGATGTAGTTTGTCGGGGCCGCAAAGCGGCCCCGAATGCCAACAGGAGAACAACAATGACTGCCACGGAACAGACCCTGCGCCAGCAACTGGCCGCCTGCTATCGGCTGATTGCCCATTTCCGCATGTCGGACCTGATCTTCACCCATATTTCCCTACGCCTGCCGGGCCCCGAGCACCATTTCCTGATCAATCCCTATGGGCTGCTGTTCGATGAAATCACCGCCTCCAGCCTGGTGAAAATCGACCTGCAAGGCCGACCGGTGGCGCCCAGCGAATACCCGGTCAACCCGGCCGGCTTCGTCATCCACAGCGCCATCCATGCCGCCCGGGAGGACGCCCAGTGCGTGTTGCACACCCACACCCGCGCCGGTTGCGCGGTGGCGGCGCTGGAGTGCGGGTTGCTGCCGGTCAACCAGATGTCGATGGAATTCCATGGCAAGGTCGCCTACCACGCCTATGAAGGCATCGCGCTTGACCTGGACGAGCAGCAGCGGCTGGTGGCCGACCTGGGCGACAAGCCGGTGATGATCCTGCGTAACCATGGCTTGCTGACCACCGGGCGCTCGGTGGCCGAGGCGTTCCTGCGCATGTATTACCTGGAAAAGGCCTGTGACATTCAGCTGGCGGCGCAGAGTGCTGGGCAGCTGGTGTTGCCGTCGGAGGCGGTGTGCGCGCATACCGAGCGGCAGTTCAATGAACCGATGCGCGGGCTAAAGCCGGGCGAGCTGAGCGACCCGGATGCGCTGCAGCTGGCGTGGGCGGCTTTGTTGCGAATGCTGGAGCGAGTCGCCCCTGGCTATCGCGACTGACAGCCGCCCGCCTGGCGGCAATCAGCGCGCCTGCGGCACGATCATGCTGGCCGGTGCCTCGGCGGCACGCCTGCGCGCCACGCAGTAGTACAGAACGCTCGGCACCACCAAGCCGATCAGCCATGACACATCCACGCCACCCAGGTGCGCGACCATGGGGCCGGTGTACAGCTTGGTGTCGATGAACGGCATCTGCACCAGCACGCCGAGGGTGTAGACGCTGATGCCAGGCCAGTTCCAGCGGCCATAGCGGCCCTCCGGGTCGGCCAGGGCAGGGATGTCGTAGCGCTCCTTGGTGATGAAGTAGTAATCCACCAGGTTGACCGCGCTCCAGGGCACGAAGAAGGTCAGCAGGAACAGGATGAACGACTTGAACGCACTGAGGAACGAGTGCTGGCCGAGCAGGGCCACCAAGGTGGCAGCGCCGACGATGGCCAGCACGAACACCAGGCGTTGTACGCGGCTGATTGCCAGGTGGCCACGAAAGCCGCTGATGATGGTGGCGATGCACATGAAGCTGCCATAGGAGTTCAGCGTCGAGATGGTCACCTTGCCGAAGGCGATGCAGAAGTACAGCAGCGCGGCGGTGGTACCGGCGCCACCGAGGCCGACGATGTAGGCTACTTCACGCCCGCTGAACTGCCCGCCGGCGATCGCCGCGGCGAACACGCCGAGGATCATCGACGCCTGTGCGCCGATGACCGAACCGAGGCCGGCGGCGAGGAAGGTCTTCACCGGCGAGGTGCTGCTCGGCAGGTAGCGCGAATAATCCGCCACGTAGGGGCCGAAGGCGATCTGCCAGGACGCCGCCAGCGACACCGCGAGCAGGAAGGTGGCCCAGCTGAAGTGGCGGTTCTCCAGCAACTGGCCGATGTCGGCGAGCATCAGGATGCGGCTGAACAGGTAGACGAAGGCAATGATCCCCAGCACGCTTGCGACCCGGCCGATCCAGTGGATCACCCGGTAGCCGGCCAGGGTGGCAAGCACGATCACCGAGGCGAAGATGAGGATGCCGGTGCTGTCGCTGACGCTCAGCAACTGGCCAATGGCCTGCCCGGACAGCACCGTGCCGGTGGCGGTGAAACCCAGGTACATCAGGCACACCAGCACCATCGGGATGGCCGCGCCGTACACCCCGAACTGCACACGGCTGGAGATCATCTGGGGCAGGCCCAGGCGCGGGCCCTGGGCCGCATGCAGGGCCATGACCGCGCCGCCAATCAACTGGCCCAACAGCAGGCCGATCAGCGACCAGAACACGTCACCGCCGAGCACTACGGCCAGGGCGCCGGTGACGATGGCGGTAATCTGGAGGTTGGCGCCGAGCCAGAGGGTGAACTGGCTGTACAGCTTGCCATGGCGCTCGGCTTCGGGAATGTAGTCGATAGAGCGCCGTTCGAGCACGGATTTGCGAGACATTGAGGGCTCCACTTCATTGTTTTTTTGTCAGGGGAGGGCCATCGGCGGTGCGTGGCGCGGATGGCGTCTGCCTGATATCAGCATGTCTATACAAGTAGGGTCAAGTGAAGTCTGCAGGGCATAACAGCCAATCTGTTGCGTAAGGGTTAGCCACAACTGTGCTGGTCCCAGCCCGAAAAATGGCCTTATGCTGTTACGAAATATGTCTAGAACGCCTGAAGAAGGAAGCTGCAATGCCGCTCAAGGACCTGCTGATCGCCCTGGTGGTGATCGTCGCCTGGGGAGTCAATTTCGTGGTCATCAAGGTCGGCCTCGATGGCTTGCCGCCGATGCTGCTGGGGGCATTGCGCTTTCTGCTGGTGGCGTTCCCGGCCGTGCTCCTGGTCAGGCGACCGAAGCTGCCTTGGCGCTGGCTGATCGCCTATGGCGCGACCATCTCCCTGGGCCAGTTCGCCTTTCTCTTCCAGGCCATGTACAGCGGCATGCCTCCGGGCCTGGCTTCGCTGGTGCTGCAGTCGCAGGCGTTCTTCACCCTCGGCTTTGCCGCGCTGTTCCTCGGTGAACGCCTGCGCCTGGCCAGCGTGCTCGGCCTGATGGTGGCGGCCAGCGGCCTGGCGCTGATCGGCAGCGAGGACAGCGGCCATGTGCCGCTGGTGGCGCTGCTGCTGACCTTGTGCGGCGGGGCCATGTGGGGCATGGGCAACATCATCACCCGCCGCTTCGGCTCGGTGGACCTGGTGGCACTGGTGATCTGGGGCGGGTTGATTCCGCCGCTGCCGTTCCTGGCCTTGTCGTGGTGGCTGGAAGGGCCGGAGCGGATCGGCCATGCGCTGGCCAATATCAGCTGGAGCTCGGTGCTGGCGCTGGCGTATCTGGCATTCGTCGCCACCATGATCGGCTACAGCCTGTGGAGCAAGCTGCTGTCGCGCCACCCGGCGGGCAAGGTGGCGCCGTTTTCGCTGCTGGTGCCGGTGATCGGCCTGAGCTCGTCGGCCTGGTTGCTCGGTGAGCGGCTGACAGCGGTGCAGGGCTGGGGCGCATTACTGGTGATGCTTGGCTTGCTGGTCAACGTGTTCGGGCCGAAGCTGGGGCAGCGCTTGCGCGCGGCCAGCGCGCAATAGCGGAAGCGGCCGGCGCATTTGTTAGACTTGGCCTTTTTTGCAAGGCCAAGGAGCTCTACATGATCATCTCCACCACCAGCCAGCTCGAAGGCCGCCCGATCGCCGAGTACCTTGGCGTGGTCAGCTCCGAATCGGTGCAGGGCATCAACTTCGTGCGCGATTTCTTCACACGCTTTCGCGACTTCTTCGGTGGCCGTTCGCAAACCCTGGAAAGCGCCCTGCGCGAGGCCCGCGAGCAGGCCACCGAGGAACTCATGGCGCGGGCACGGCAGTTGCAAGCCGATGCCGTGGTAGGCGTGGACTTCGAGATCAGCATGCCGTCGGTGCAAGGCGGCATGGTCGTGGTGTTCGCCACCGGTACTGCCGTGCGGCTGAAGTAGCCAAGTGCCACTGGTCGGGTCTGCAGGTTTCGTCCAGGCAGTCCGCTTGTGACCGGCTAGTCTCACTGGCATAGGTCGCGTTTTTCAGGTCAGCCCATTTGCTGGCTGACGCGGTCGCCACTGAATGGAGCTAGGGCATGAGCGAGTCCTTTTTCGAAGACATGAACGATGCATACCCGATCAACAGCCAGGTGCGTTGCGGTCAGGCGGCGTTCCGCCTGGGCTTCGCCCACATGACCCTGGATGAATCGGAAGACCTCAAGCCTGCACATCTGCAGCGCAGCAAGAAGGGCCGTTTCACGCCACGGGTGCCTGCCAGGAAGTAAGCCTCGAAAAAGTGAACCTGCTCACACCACCCCGCCGTCCAGCGGGGTTTTTTGTGGGTGTTGCTTGATCCTGCTCATGGTAACTGCGGGTTGCCCTCGCAGCGGCGGCGCAGTTGTGGTCTTCTGGCGCGGCATCCAGGAAAGAGAGGATTGATTTTTCATGCGAGTCAGGGACGAGACCTATTGGCAGTGGGCCGACGCACAGTTGCATAGCCGCTGCCATGACGAAGTGCTCAGTGACGGCACTTCGCTGGATATCCAGGTGCGCCTGTCGCGGCTCGGCGCCACGCAGCTGTTCCTTGGGCTGTACGGCCAGGACGGCAGGGCACTGCTGGAGGAGTACTACCCGGCGCGGCCTGGCGAAACCATGACCCGTGCGCTGGTGTGGGGGGTGGACCGCGCCAGGGCGCTGGCGATCGGCGCGTTACCGATGCCGCGGCGGCGACGGCGGGCATGAAAAAGCCCGGCCTATGCAGGCCGGGCTCCATAAGTGGTGGCGAACCCTCAGTTCAGCGGTTCGATCACCTTGACTGCCTGCCGCTCACGGGCGGCGGGCCATTCTTGTTGCAGGGTCTGTAGCACGCGGCCGACGAACTCGGTATCGGCGGCGGCCTTCTTGCCGACGTAGCCCTGGCCACGGCGGTAGACCTTGAAGCGGGCGCGCATGCTGGGCAGGTGCGCTTCGAATTCATCTTCGACCGTGTTCGGCGGCAGGCGGTCGATGCGCACCTCGCCGGTCTGGCTGACCCACAGCAGATGGTCGTCGAGGCTGTCCTTGCGTACCGCGAACAGCTGGGCCAATTGGTCGATAGTCGGATTGTTGTTCAAGTTCATCATAAAGCCCCCATCACCTATTTGTTTTTGATTGTCACAGTTGGCACTACAGGTTGTAGCGCACTACCAAGGCTGCTACAGCAGCATCGCAACAGGGGCTTTCTCACGCTGCCTTTTGGACAGATTCCCTCTCCACGGACGGCCTGCGTTACCGCGCAAGCCGTCTGGAACACCCTTGCCACCGCTCCCGATCAGGGAGACGGCTTCATCATGCACAAGGCTGAGGAACGGCGTCAATGGTTTTGTAGTGAATATTTTTAGTCACTACATTTTTGTCATATTGTCTGGCAATCCGTTCGGCGGTGACTCAGCGGTCGAGCCCGGAAAGAATCTGGAACGCCGCACGCACACGGGCTTCATTGGGGTAATTGCGGTTGGCAAGCAGGGCAATGGCCTTGCCTTCGGACGGGATGAAGGCGGCGTAGACGCCGAAACCGTTGGTGGATCCGGTCTTGTTGTACCAGGCTGCAGGCAGGGCCGGGAGCGCCGGGTTCAGGCGCTGGGTGGTCTGCGGCTCACGAATCAGGCGCGGGCTGTTGCCATCGACCAGCGTGTCCAGCGCGACCGGGTACGGGTAGCGCTCCCAGCCCAGGCCCTGGGTCATGGCACCAACCTTGAAGTAGCCGGCCTGGGTGATTTCGGTCGCCTTGCGCAGTGCCGGCGGCAGTGCGGCAGGCTGCATGTGCAGGCGCACGTAGCGCAGCAGGTCGCTGGCGCTGGTCTTGATGCCGTAGGCTTCGTCGGCGTAGGGGCCGGGGCTGACCCGCACCGGGCGGTTCTGCGCGTCATAGCCCTGTGCGTACAGTGCCTGTGCAGCCTGCGGCACCTGCAGGTAGGTATGCTGCAGGCCCATCTGCGGTAGCAACTGCTGGGTCATGACGGTCGCGAATGGCTTGTGTTGCGCACGTGCCGCGAGGTCGCCGAACAGCCCCAGGCTCGGGTTGGAATAGCAGCGCTGAGTGCCATGCGCGGTGCGCGGCTTCCAGTTGCGGAAGAACGCCAGCGTCTGCTCCGGCGTCTGTACTTCATCGGGGAACTGCAATGGCAGGCAATCGGCGCTGTAGGCGCCGAGCTCCAGCACGCTGGCTTCGCCCAACGGTGCACCGGCGAGGGCCGGTTCGTAGCGCCGGGCAGGGGCGTCGAGGTCGAGCTTGCCTTCAGCACTGGCTAGCGCCACGAGGGTGGCAGTGTAGGTCTTGCTCAGCGAACCGATTTCGAACAGGGTGTCGGCGGTCACCGGCTTGCCGTCGGCCTTGCTGGCCACGCCATAGCTGAAGTAGTGGGCCTGGCCGTTGGCGTAGACCGCCACCGCCATGCCGGCGATGTCCTGTTCTTTCATCAGCGGCCTGATGACCCCGTCCACCTGGGCTTGCAACGGCTCGCCAGCGTGCGCGCAGGCGACGCCGAACAGGATGAACAGTGGAGCAAGACGTACGAGCGGCATGTAAGGTCCTTTTCGTGGGTGTGTCCGTTGAGCGACACCAATGGGGGTTCCGGCGTTAGCGGGAAAAAACCCAAGACCTTATCGTCTGCCCTTGCACAACGACAAGATGGAAACTGTTATGAAGTATTTGCGCATGTTGTTCGACAACTTCACCCTATGCCTGCTCGGGGTGGTGCTGATCGCCACCGTGCTGCCTTGCTCGGGCGACGGCGCGGTGTATTTCGGCTGGCTGACCAACCTGGCGATAGGCCTGCTGTTCTTCCTGCACGGTGCCAAGTTGTCGCGCGAGGCGATCATCGCCGGTGCTGGCCACTGGCGCCTGCACCTGCTGGTGTTCTCCTGCACCTTCGTGATGTTCCCGCTGCTGGGCCTGGCGTTCAAGCCGCTGTTCGTACCATTGGTGGGTAACGAGTTGTACCTCGGCGTGCTGTACTTGTGCGCGCTGCCTGCCACCGTACAGTCGGCCATCGCCTTCACCTCGCTGGCCCGCGGCAACGTGCCGGCAGCCATCTGCAGCGCGGCGGCTTCCAGCCTGATCGGCATCTTCCTTACCCCGCTGCTGGTGGTGATGCTGCTGGGCGCCAGTGGCGATACCGGTTCAGGGCTGGACGCCGTATTGAAGATCACCCTGCAGTTGCTGGTGCCGTTCGTGGCCGGGCAGATCGCACGGCGTTGGATCGGCGCCTGGGTCAAGAAGAATGCCCGCTGGCTGAAGATCGTCGACCAGGGTTCGATTCTGCTGGTGGTCTACACCGCGTTCAGCGAAGCGGTGGTCACCGGCCTGTGGCACACCGTGTCGCCGCAGCACCTGGCCGGGCTGTTCGCCGTCTGCGGGATCCTGTTGGCGCTGGTGCTGTTCGGTACGCGTATGTTGGGCAAGGTGCTGGGCTTCAGCCTGGAAGACCGCATCACCATCCTGTTCGCCGGTTCCAAGAAGAGCCTGGCCACCGGGGTGCCTATGGCCCAGGTGCTGTTCGTGGGGAGTGGCATCGGCGCGATGATTCTGCCGTTGATGCTGTTCCACCAGATCCAGTTGATGGTATGTGCGGTGCTGGCGCAGCGTTATGCCAGCCGTGAGCAGGTGGGTGAGGGGGCTACTGCTTCTTCCTGATAGCTGCATGGTGCCTGTACCGGCCGCTCCCGCAGCGGCCGGTACAGGCTATCGAGCCTGCCCGGAACTGCGCTCGCGCAATGCCTTGCCCACCTCGGCCTCGATCTTGTAGGCCGGCCCTTCCAGCTCTTCGTAGTTGCGCGTATAGCGCCGGGCAAACTCATTCACGCCCAGTTGCTGATACTGCTGCACATGCTTCAGTTCATGGGCCCACAACGCTACGTTGTCCTCGGCATCGCTGGCATGGCGGAAGATGATGGTGTCGATCAGCGTCACCGCGTTCACGTCCGGGTTCTGCAGCATGGCGTTGGCCGCCGTGACCTGCTGCTCGTTACCGACCCGGTAGCGCGCGGCATCGAGCACGGCAAAGTCATACCAGGGCTCCAGTTGCGCGCGGATGTGCAAAGGGATCGGTTGACTGCCGCTGGCGGTGGCCTCGTCGCGAGCCTGTTGCAAGGCAAACGCCAGGCTACTAGACGCCACGGTCTCGACATCCTTGAGAATCTGCCCGGCCTGGCCGGGGTCGATCGGCGCGCAGAAACAGCCCATCAGGCACACCTGATACTGCCCGGGCGGGCAGGCCTGTTCGGCCAGCGCGGGGGTTGCCAGCAGCGCGAGCAGAAGGAGGAATGGCTTCATTATGGAGGCAGTTCTGGCCGAGATGAGCTTTGACGGGGCGCGTGATCATAACATAGCGTTCGTTGGCCAGATGATCATTCACTCGGGAGGCAGGCATGGCAGAACAACAAAAAGTGGTGCTGGTGATCGGTGCCGGGGACGCCACCGGTGGCGCGATCGCCAAGCGCTTTGCCCGTGAGGGTTATGTCGCGTGTGTCACCCGCCGTCAGGTCGAAAAGCTGCAGCCGCTGATCGACGAAATCCGTGCTGAAGGGGGCCAGGCCCATGGCTTCGGCTCGGATGCGCGCAAGGAACAGGAGGTTACCGAGCTGGTCGAAACCATCGAGCGTGATATCGGCCCGATCGAAGCCTTTGTCTTCAATATCGGCGCCAATGTGCCGTGCAGTATCCTGGAGGAGACACCGGGCAAATACTTCAAGATCTGGGAAATGGCCTGCTTCGCGGGCTTCCTGACCGCCCAGGCCGTGGCCCGGCGCATGGTCACCCGTGAGCGCGGCACCATCCTCTTCACAGGCGCCACCGCAGGCACGCGCGGCGCTGCCGGTTTCGCCGCCTTCGCCGGGGCCAAGCATGGCCTGCGTGCCCTGGCCCAGAGCATGGCGCGGGAGCTTGGCCCGCGAAACATCCACGTTGCCCATGTGGTGGTGGATGGTGCCATCGACACCGCGTTCATCCGCGACACGTTCCCCGAACGCTACGCATTGAAGGACCAGGACGGCATTCTCGACCCGGCGCACATCGCCGACAGCTACTGGTTCCTGCATGCCCAGCCCCGTGATGCCTGGACCTTCGAACTGGACCTGCGCCCGTGGATGGAGCGCTGGTAAGCCTTACTGACCAAGGAGCGTGACGTATGAGCAAGACCGTGGAGTTCTACTTCGACCTGGGCAGCCCGGCCAGTTATCTGGCCTGGACCCAGCTGCCTGCACTTTGCGCCAGGCAGGGTGCGGCTTTGATTTACCGGCCCATGCTGCTGGGTGGGGTGTTCCAGGCCACCGGCAACGCGTCGCCGGCGATGATCCCTGCCAAGGGCCGCTACATGACCACCGACCTTGGCCGTTACGCCCGCCGCTATGGCGTGCCGTTCGGGCTGCCGCCGGGGTTCCCGGTGAACACGCTGACCCTGATGCGCGGCGCCATCGGCATGCAGCTACGTGCGCCAGCGCAATTCGAAGCATTGTTGGCCGTGCTGTTCAAAGGGCTTTGGCAACACCGGCGTAACTTGAGCGATGGCCCGACACTGGATGAAACGCTGCGCCAGGCCGGCTTCGACCCGGAGGCATTTCATGCGCTGGCGGCGGATGGCGAGGTAAAGGCCGAACTCAAGCGAGTGACCGAGGAGGCGGTTGCGCGGGGCGTGTTCGGTGCGCCGACCTGCTTTGTCGACGGGGAGATGTTCTTCGGCCAGGATCGCCTGGATTTCGTCGAAGAAGCGTTGAGCCGTTGAGGCTGGATGGCCTCGCCATGGGCGAGGCCAAACCTGGCTCAGAAATTCGCCGGGGTGTTGGCGCTGATGATTTCCGCCTCGTCCTGGCCAATGTTCTTGAAACTGTGCGGCAGGGTAGTGGGGATGTAGTAGCCATCGCCCGAGTTGAGGACGCTCACCTGGCCATCGACCCACAGTTCCACGGTGCCACGGGTAACCAGGCCACATTCTTCGCCTTCGGCATGCACGATCGGCTCGCCCGAATCGGCACCCGGGGCATACAGCTCGCGCAGCATGCGCATCTGCCGGGCCTCGACGCTGGCGCCGACCAGCAGCATGCGCAGGCCATTGCGGCCCAGGTCCGGCTGCTCGCTGGCGCGGAACACGAAGCGCTCTTCGCGCACCGGCTCGTCGAAGCTGAAGAACTCAGCCAGGGTCATGGGGATCCCTTCGAGGAGTTTTTTCAGGGAGCTGACCGATGGGCTGACACGGTTCTGTTCGATCTGCGAGATCGTCGAGTTGGTCAACCCGCTGCGGCGGGCCAGTTCCCGTTGGGAGAGGTTGTTGCGTTCACGCACCAGTTTGAGTCGCGTCCCCGTGTCCATAGCCGCCTTGTAATCAGAGGTGTTTAAAATAATTAGCGACGCATTAAAACATACTCTGCACGCTTGCGCGCTGTGCTTTCAGGCACGTTGGTCACGCGGCAGCGGCCACAGCCCAACCAGCAGCAACAGCAGTGCAACTGCCAGGAACGGCAGGCGTGGGTCCAGGGCATAGACCAGCGTTCCGGCCAGCGGGCCGATCACCGCGCCCATGCCCTGGGCGGCGCCAATCGAGCCTGCGGTGGCGCCTTGCTCCGAGGCCTGCATGGCATTGGCCGCCAGCGCGGAAAACGCCGGGAACACAAAGCCCATGCCGGCCGCAGCGACAAAGTAGCAACTCCACAGCCAGGGCGCCGTGGTGGCCAGCGCGCCACAGGCGAAACCCAGCGCCGACACGCTGGCGCCGACCCGGATCATCTTCAACGGCGGCCACTCCAGCTGGCGCAGCAATACCTGCGACAGGATCAGCGCCACGCCGACGGTGGTCAGGGCGATACCGGCAGCCTGCGCGGCATCGGTCGGCGCCAGTTGCAGGCGGTCAAGGGCGAAGAAGCCGACGACGATCTGTGACACCGTGACGCTGAGCATGGCGCTGAACGCCACCAGCAGCGGCCGGCGCAAGCGCGGGTCGCTGAGCCGGACGGGGCTGGGCGCATGGCTTTGCGCCAGGGGCTGGGGTTTGAGCTTGAACAGCAATACCAGGAAGGCGCTGGCTGGCAGCAACGACATGATGTGAAACGGCAGGCTGAGGCTGTGCTGTGCCAGCACCGCTGCCAGCGCCGGCCCCACCACCAGGCCGACGGCATTCGCCGCGCCCAGCGAAGCCATGGCTCGCGCCCGCCGCTGCGGCTCGACATGGTCGGCGATCAGCGCATTGCAGCCCACCGGGATGGCGGCGTAGAAGGCACCGATGCAGCCGCGTGCCAGCATCAGCCCGACGAATGCCAGGCCCGCCCCCGGCAACCAGCGCAGTGCCCCTTCTACAAAGAGGCACAGCAGCCAGTAGGCCACGGTGAAGCCGGCGCTGCCCAGCAGCAGGATCCGGCGGCGCCCCAGGCGGTCGGACAACCGCCCCCATGGCCGGGCCAGCAGTACCCAGACCACACCGGCCACGGTCACCGCCGCGCCGGCCTGCCAGGTGGCCATGCCGAGCAGGCGCGAGATCGGCCCGATCAGCGCGACAAAGGCCATCATCGACATGGTGCAGGCCATGTTGGCCAGCAGCAGCGGGCGCATGTCCAGCGTGTTGGCGGGTGTCAGTAATGCAGGATCCTTTGCGACGTTCATCAGCAGTCCAGGGCAGGTCGACAAGAGAGCTGTCGAGCTTAATGAGAATAATTGTTGTTTGTCGAGGGCCCCCGGGCATCAGCCTGTCATTCGCTGCGCCGCACGGGGCCTGGCCACATGCTACGCAACACGCCGTCCCGGCGCACCAGGGCATGCATCAATGCCGCGCCCAAATGCACCAGCACAGTGGCGAACAGCAGGTAACCGGCCCAGCCATGGGCCTGGCGCAGCACGGCATACAGTTGCAGGTCGTGCGGGGCGATCGCCGGCAGTTGCAGGGGGCGTGGGTAGCCGCCCGCCGACAGCATCGCCCAGCCCAGCAGCGGCATGGCCAGCATCAGGCCGTAGAGCAGCAGATGCGAGGCGCCAGCAGCAAAACGCTGAAACGCGGGCAGGTCGGCTGGCAACGGCGGGTGTGGCAAGGTCAGGCGCAGGCCTATGCGCACGATGACCAGCACCAGCAATGCCAGGCCGGTGGCCTTGTGCAGTTCGATCAGCAGCGGGTGGCGCGGTGACAGGTCACCGATCATGCTCACGCCGATGAACAGCATGCTGATGATCAGGATCGCCATCAGCCAGTGCACCAGGCGCGCCAAGGGGTGGAAGACTTCAGGTTTCATCGCTGTGCTCCTGCGCCGAGAGTCTCGCGGCTGCGGCGGTTGAAGGATTCCGAATAGGCCGCCGAACGGGCGGCGAGGATCGGGTCGGCGGAGGGCTCTATGCCGCTGGGCAGGATCAATGGGTCGAAGTTCAGGTCACGGCAGGCGCCTTGTTCGGGGGCGTCGACCTGTTCGACCACCAGGGTGCCGGCATCGACACTACGGCGCTCGGCCGGCCAAGGGCGGGCCGGGTCGTCCACCGCGTCGCCCTGGTCGGCCAGCACCAGGCGCAGGGTCCAGCGCAGTGGCCCTTGGGCCAGGCGCTGTTGCAAGTCGTGCTGGAGGAACTGCTTGTCGTCGACCTGGCCGGGCAGGGCGGTGAATGGCGTTTGCGGTTCGAGCTGCCAACGTACCGGGTGCGCCGTGCCGCTGGCATCGATCAGGCGGAAGGCGTTGATGCTGTGATACTGGGTGCTGGCGAAGCTGTCGCTGGGCTTGTAGCCCGCCGCCCACTGGCGAAACGCTGCGCTTTCCGGGTGGGCGGCGAAAAATGCCTGCAGCTTTGCCGGGTCCGGTTTGCCGGTGGCCGGGTCTGGCGCGCCTGCCAGCACCTGGTCGTAGAAGCCTTGCGGGGTACTCACCGCCAGCACCGGTGGGTTGTTCATGCCGGTACGCCAGATCTGGCCGTCATCGGTACTCAGCTGGATTGCCAGGCTGCGCACCGGTACGCCAGTGTCCGGGGCGAACGGGTTGGCACCGCCGATGGCGAAGCGGCCGATCACCGGCACCCGGGCCTGGCTGAAGGCCCGTGCAGTGGACAAGGTCGCGGCCTGCCCGCTGGGCTGGAAGTAGCCGCTGATGCACAGGCCCTTGGCGTGGTTCTTGCGGTAGCCCGGATGGTGGCCGGCCTGGGCCTCGAAGGTGTCGATGATGCGTTGCGGGGTCAGTTGCGGCCCGCCGATCCAGCCGGCCGCATAGGCGAAGCCGGCCCCCAGCGCCAGCATCACGGCGCCTATGCCGGCCAGGCGCAGCGCCTTGGCGGGGCCTTGCAAGGGTGAGTTCATGGTAGTCATCCGGTTCAGTGAAGGTGCCGGTACGACGGGTCAGGGAAAAACTTATTCCAGCGGCGGGAATAGATTTTCTTGCCAAGCGTCTGCCCCATACACTGACAACCCCAGCGCCCGGTACCTGACCATGCACGATCTGGACGAACAGCAATGGCGTGAGCTGTTGCAGCGCCTGCGCCGCTTTGCCGTGTGGCTGACCCGTGAGCCCGGCAGCGCCGATGACCTGGTTCAGGCCACGGTCGAGCGCGCCTTGAGCCGCCGTGGCCAGCAACGCGAAGCCGAGGCCCTGCGCGCCTGGCTGTTCACCATTCTTTATCGGTTGTTTCTCGATGGTAAGCGCCGCGAGCGCCTGCATGCCCGCTGGCTGTCGTGGTTCGGCCGCGGCGCCGTTGAACACGAAGCGGTGGGCGACAATACCGAGGACATCGTCCTGGCCCAGGCCGACTTGCAGGCCTTCGCCCACCTGTCGACCGAGCAGCGGGCCTTGCTGTTGCTGGTCAGCATCGAGGGGCTGAGTTACAAGGAAGCGGCCCAGGCCCTGCAAATTCCTATTGGCACGGTGATGTCGCGCCTGTCGCGTGCCCGTGCTGCCTTGCGAGAACTGACCGAGGGCAACCCCCAGCCGCCGGCCTTGCGGAGACTCAAATGACACGCCTGATTCCCGGTGAAGACGAGCTGCACGCCTATATCGACGACCGCCTGGCGCCCGCGCGGCGCGCCGAGGTACAGGCCTGGCTGGCGGCCAACCCGCAGCAAGCAGCGCGGGTCGAGGCCTGGCGCAACGATGCCCGGCGCTTGCGTGCGGCCTTGGCAGGGTTTGCCGAGCAGCCTGGGGCGGCCACCCTCGATTTGCGTCAGGTGCAGCAGCGGGTGCGCCAGCGCCGGCAGCGGCGGCTGGCTTCGGCGGCGGTGTTGTTGCTGGCCATGGGGGTCGGCGGAGTGGGGGGGTGGCAGGCGCGGCAGGTGACCTTGGCCAGCCATGACTTGCCCATGGCCGATGCGGTGCAGGCTCATCGGTTGTTCGCTGGCAGTGAGGCACTGGATATCCAGGCCAGTGACCAGGCGCAGCTGCGCGACTGGCTGGGCCGGCATTTCAGCCGCGTGGGGCAGTTGCCGGACCTGGCGGGTTACGGTTTTCAACCGGTGGGCGCGCGGTTGCTTAGCAACGAGCAGGGGCCGGCGGCGCTGCTGGTGTTCCAGGATCGCAACGGCCAGCGCATCAGCCTGTTCCTGCGCTCGCCGGGTGATCGCTATGAGCGCATGCCGCAGGGGCAACGGGTCGATGGGCAGCTGGAGGCGCGGTACTGGTCGCACGGGGCGTACAACTTTGCCCTGGTCAGTGCGGCGGACGATGGGCGTGGGGCGGGTGTGGGGGAGGCGTTGCGGTTGGGGTTGTAGCGGGTGTTTCTGGCTTGAGGCATGCAGGGGATTTGAGGTCGAGCGCCGCCCGCGCGGCGCTCGGTCTCACCGGCGACACATCCCTGACGGCATGCACCACGGACAACTCATCCCAGTTCGAGCCAGATCGGCGCATGGTCCGAAGGCTTTTCCATCCCCCGCAACTCATAGTCCACGCCGCCCGCCTTGATCCGCGGCACCAGGGCCTGGGAGGCCATGATCAGGTCGATGCGCAGCCCGCGCTTGGGTTCGTCCTCGAAGCCGCGGCTGCGGTAGTCGAACCAGCTGAAGCGGTCTGCCACCTCCGGGTACAGGTGGCGGAAGCTGTCCACCAGGCCCCAGCCCTTGAGGCGCTCCATCCACTCGCGCTCTTCCGGCAGGAAGCTGCACTTGCCCGTTTTCAGCCAGCGCTTGGCGTTGTCCGGGCCGATACCGATATCGCAGTCCTGGGGCGAGATGTTCATGTCGCCCATCACCAACACCGGTTGGTCGTTCTTGAACTGCCCTTCGAGCAGCGCCTGCAGGTCGCTGTAGAAGCGCTGCTTGGCCGGGAACTTGGTGGGGTGGTCACGGCTTTCACCTTGCGGGAAGTAGCCGTTCATGATGGTGATCGGGGTGCCGTCGGCATCGGCGAAGGTGCCCCAGATGAAGCGGCGCTGGGCATCTTCTTCATCGGTGGCAAAGCCCTTGAACAGGCTCAGCGGCGCCTGGCGCGAGAGCAGGGCGACCCCGTAGTGGCCCTTCTGGCCGTGATAGTGCACGTGGTAGCCCAGCGCCTGGACATCGGCCAGCGGGAACTGATCGTCGCTGACCTTGGTTTCCTGCAGGCCGATCACGTCCGGCTGGTGCTTTTCGATCAGCGCCGCCAGCTGGTGCGGGCGGGCCCGCAGGCCGTTGATGTTGAAACAGACGATCTTCATGGAAAGACAATCCTGGTAAAAGGCCGGATGCTAGCCGACATCGGCATTCATCACCAGCGTGGCAGCTTGGTCCGGGCACTGCTAACGTGCTGGATGAGGTGAACGATGCGCAGTGGAGCACCTCCAAGGCATTGACATGCCCTTTCCAGGAGGACTACCCGCCATGCTCGAAGCCCCTGCCGCCCAGGCGCGTATCTGCACCCTCGATGACGGCTACAGCCGTGAGGCACGCTCGCTGTTGTACAACGCCTACCGTCACGAACCGACCTTCGCCTATATCTTCGAAGCCCAGCGCCCAGGCTACGAGCGCCGGCTGCGGGTAATGGTGCGCGAGTGGGTACGCCAGCACTTTTATCTGCAATTGCCGGCCATCGGCCTGCTGCTCGATGACCGCCTGATCGCCCTGGCCCTGATCGTGCCGCCGCAACGTCGCCTGGGTGTGGCCGACAGCTGGGCCTGGCGTTTGCGCATGTTGCTGGGCACCGGCCAGCGCTGCACCCGGCGTTACATGGATTACCAGGCGGCGTTGGCCAGCTGTCTGCCGACCGGGCAGGTGCACATGCTGCCATTGCTGGGGGTGCATCCACAATTTCGCGGCTGCCACTACGGCGAACAATTGTTACAAGCGGTTCACGACTGGTGTGCGGAAGACCCCAACACCCAGGGCGTGGTGCTGGACTCTGGCAACGAGCATTACCTGGCCTTTTACGCGCGCCAGGGCTATGAAGAGATAGGCGAGGTCGCTGTAGGGCCAATCCGAGAAAGAGTGTTCTTTCATCCCAATCCAGTGTCATCCATACCATCAATTGCTTGAAGTGGGCCGCCAGGCGCCTCCCTTGAGCGCCTGGCTCTGGTAGCATGCGCCGCATGACGTATTCAGGAAGACTAACCTGGGGCCTGGTTTTCTGGGCCGCCAGTTTTGCAGCATGGGGCCAGAGCGAGTTGCTGGTGAAGGTTAAACCCGCCAACAAGGAGCTCAAGGCCAATGTCGAAGGCTATATCGGTACCCTCGGAGACCGCGATGAAGAAGCGCTGCTGCGTTTCAGTCGTGGGGCCGAGGAGCAGGCGCGCAAGGCTGCGCAGGCACTTGGCTACTATCAGGCGCAGATCGATACCGAGGTCAAGCCGCCAGCCAAGGCCGACCAGCCCCCCCAACTGATCATCAAGATCGACCCCGGCGAGCCGGTGCGCCTGCGCAACGTGACCGTGCGCGTCGAAGGGCCGGCCAGCGAGATGAAAGCCTTTCGCGTGCCTGACAGCAGGGCCCTGAGGGCGGGCGAACAACTCAACCATGGCCTGTATGAAGATGCCAAGCGGCTGATCCAGAACCAGGCTTCGCGCTATGGCTTCTTCAATGGCCACTTCACGCGCCAGCGCCTGGCGGTCGACCCTCAGGCCGGTGTGGCGGATATCGAGCTGGTTTACCAGAGCGGTCCGCGTTATCGCCTCGGGGCGGTGAAATTCACGGGTGACACGCCGCTCGACGAAGACCTGCTGCAGCGCATGGTCTCGTTCAAGCCTGGCACGCCCTACGACTCCGAACTGATCGCCCAACTCAACAACGACCTGCAATCGAGCGGCTATTTCGAAGGCGTGCGGGTCGATGCCGCGCCTACTGCGGCGGTGGGCGAAGACATCCCGGTGGACGTCCGCCTCGACACCCGCAAGCCCCGCACCATGGGCCTGGGCCTGGGCTTCTCGACTGACGTGGGGCCGCGTGGCAAGGCCAACTGGACACGGCACTGGGTCAACCCGCAAGGCCACAGTTATGGCTGGGAAACCGAGATTTCGGCGCCGCGGCAGAACGTCGGCTTGTGGTACGACGTGCCGCTGGATCCTCCCCTGACCGACAAACTGCGCTTCGCCGGCGGCTACCAGAACGAAGAAATCGCCGGCACCGACACCCTCAGCAAGCTGCTGACCGTCGGCCCGGAGTGGCACAGCAAGCTGGCCAGTGGCTGGCAGCGGGTGATCTCGCTCAAGTACCAGCGCGAAGAGTATCGCCTGGGCGATGATTCGGGGCTGAGCAATCTGCTGATGCCAGGCGTGAGCTTTTCCTACCTGCGCAGTGACAACCGCATCGACCCGCACAACGGTTACCGCTTGCAGTTCGACACCCAGGTAGCCAAGGAAGGGCTGATGTCCGACACCAACCTGTTGCACGGCAATGTGCTGCTCAAGGGTCTGACCACCGTCGGCCACAATCACCGTTTCCTTGGGCGGGTGCAGTTCGGTGGCAGCGCCACCAACGGCTACAAGAACAACATTCCGCCGTCGCTGCGTTTCTTTGCCGGTGGCGACCAGAGCGTGCGCGGCTACGACTACCAGACCTTGTCGCCGAAGAACAGCGACGGCGACCGCATCGGCGGCCGCTATCTGGTCGCGGGCAGTGTCGAGTACCAGTATTCGCTGGCCGAAAAATGGCGCGTGGCAACCTTCATCGACCAGGGCAACGCGTTCAACACGTTGGAGCTGCCCAGCCTCAAGACCGGGGTCGGTTTCGGCGTGCGCTGGGTCTCGCCGGTAGGGCCGTTGCGCCTGGACCTGGCCAAGGCACTCGATGACGACGGCGGTATTCGCCTGCACTTCTCCATGGGGCCTGAGCTGTGATGCGTGTGTTGAAATTCATTCTGCTGGGCGTGCTCGGCAGTGTGCTACTGGTGGCCCTGGCCCTGGGCCTGTTGCTGGGTACCGAAGCTGGCAGCCGCTGGGCACTCGGCCGGGTGCCAGGGCTGACGATCGACGATTTCCAGGGGCGCCTGGCGGGTACCTGGCAGGCCAGCCATTTGAGCTGGATCGACGGCGGCAACACGGTGCACGTGGAGGCGCCGCTACTGAGCTGGTCCCCGGCTTGCCTGATGCGCGCCACGCTGTGTATCGACCGGTTGCATGCCCAGCGGGTCGACATGGCCTTCGTGCCAAGCGATCAACCAGCCGAAAGCGGTCCGCTGCAGTTACCTGCACTGCGCTTGCCAGTGGCGATCGAGGTGGGCGAGGTGAAGGTAGGGCAGTTGCGCCTGGATGGCAGTGATCTGCTTGGCGATCTGCAACTGGCGGCGCATTGGACAGCGAGTGGCCTGCGCATCGACAGCCTGCAATTGCAACGTGACGATTTGCACGTGCAAGTGCAGGGCGATCTACAGCCTGAAGGCGATTGGCCGCTACAACTTCAAGGCCAGGTGCAGTTGCCTGAGGTAGAGGGCAAGGCATGGCAACTGGCGCTGAACGCCAAGGGTGAATTGCAGAAAACCCTTACCCTCGATGCCACCAGCAGCGGCTACCTTGATGCACGCCTGAGCGGGACGGTACAGGCCCTTGCCGAACACCTGCCGGCGCACCTGCAGATTCGCGCCGAGGCCTTCAAGCCAGCGGCTTCGTTGCCCGACACGTTGCAGCTCGATCAGCTCGTGCTGGATGCCCGGGGCGACCTGCTCAAAGGCTATCAACTGTCGGGTAGCGCCAGCCTGCCGGCCGAGCAGGCACCGATCGCACTGGTGCTGACCGGCAAGGTGGACGCCAAGGGCGCCAAGCTGGATGCCCTGGACCTGACCGCCAGTGACACCCAGCGCGTCAAGCTGCAGGCCAGCGCAGACTGGCAGCAGGCGCTGAAGGCCGACGCCCAACTGGATTGGCAGGACTTTCCGTGGTTGCGCCTGTATCCGCTGGAAACACCGCCGCAGGTTACCCTCAAGCGTTTCAATGCCCAGGTTCAATACCAGGATGGCAATTACCAAGGCACCTTCAACGGTGACCTCGATGGCCCGGCCGGGGCGTTCACCCTGGCCAGCCCGTTCGAAGGTGACCTGGGCCAGGTGCGCCTGCCGCAACTGGCGCTGACGGCCGGGCAGGGCAAGGCGGCGGGCAGCGTCGCGGTGCGCTTCGCCGATACCCTGGCCTGGGACGTCGACCTGCAGTTGTCGGCCCTGGACCCTGCCTACTGGCTCGCCGAGCTGCCCGGCACCCTCGCCGGGCCGTTGCGCAGCAAGGGTGAAATGAAAGGTGAGCAGCTCAGCCTGAATGCCCAGCTCGACCTCAAGGGGCGCCTGCGCGGGCAGCCGGCGGTGCTCAAGGTCGAGGCACAAGGGGCCGGGCAGAACTGGACGCTCGGCGCCCTGGCCGTGCAATTGGGCGATAACCGGATCAACGGCAGTGGCAGCCTGCAGCAGCGCCTGGCCGGGCGTGTCGACCTCGACCTGCCGCGGCTCGGCCAGCTGTGGCCGAGGCTGCAAGGGCAGGTAAAAGGGCGCCTGGACGTCAGCGGCACGCTAAATGCGCCGCAGGGCAACCTGACCCTGCAGGGCCAGCAACTGGCACAGGAAGAAAACCGCCTCCAGCGGCTTGATCTGGAGGCCCGCCTGGACAGCGCTCAACGGGGCGTGATCGACCTCAAGGCCAGCGGCATCCGCCTGGGTGACACGCTGCTGGGCACCTTGCAGGCCAATGGCAAGGGCGACATCCGTCAGCAGGCACTGACCCTGGCGCTGGACGGCCCACAGCTCAAGCTCGACCTGGGTCTGGATGGTCAACTGAACAAGGGCGACTGGCGTGGTCGCCTGGCCAGCGGCAGGATCCAGGCCGGCGGCCAGGACTGGCAACTGCAGGCTCCGGCCCGCCTGCAGCGGCTGGCCAGTGGCCAGATGGATTTCGCTGCTCATTGCTGGCGCTCCGGTCAGGCCAGCCTGTGCGGCGAGGACCAACGCCTGGCGCCTGAGCCGCGTCTGCGCTATCACCTCAAGCAGTTCCCGCTGGATAGCCTGGCGCAATGGCTGCCGAAGGACTTTGCCTGGCAGGGCATGCTCAACGCCGACGTGAACCTGGATATTCCGGCCAGCGGCCCGAAAGGCAACGTGCGTATCGATGCCAGTGGCGGTACGTTGCGCGTTCGCGACAAGGGCCGCTGGATCGACTTCCCATACCAGGCCCTGCGCCTGGACAGCACCCTGGCGCCACGCAGGGTCGACACACGCCTGGATTTTCGCGGTGAACGCCTGGGTGAACTGAGCCTGAACACGCGCCTCGATCCGTTGGGCAAGAACAAGCCGCTGTCGGGCGACTTCCGCCTGGCCGGGCTGGACCTGTCGATCGCCCGTCCGTTTGTGCCAATGGTCGAGCGCCTGGCCGGGCAGTTGAATGGCAGCGGGCGCTTGACCGGCACCTTGCTGGCGCCACAGGTCAACGGCAACCTGATGCTCAGTGGTGGCGAGGTCAGTGGTGCCGAGTTGCCGGTCAGCCTGCAGGATCTGTCGCTACAGGCCTTGATCGCCGGTGAGCAGGTGCAGATCAATGGCGGCTGGCGCAGCGGGGAAGCCGGGCGCGGCCAGCTCAACGGTCACCTGACCTGGGGCCAGGCCCTGGGCATGGACTTGCGTCTGCAGGGCCAGCAGCTGCCCGTGACCGTGGAGCCATACGCCACATTGGAAGTTGCACCAGACCTGAACCTGCGCCTGATCGACGACAAGCTGGCGGTGACCGGCAAGGTGCTGGTGCCCAAAGGCAAGATCGTTGTGCGCGAGTTGCCACCCTCTACCGTCAAGGTCTCGGACGACACGGTCATTGTTGGCCACCAGACCGAAGAGGGTAAACCGCCCATGGCGATGGCCATGGACATCGACGTGGTCGTGGGGCAGGACACGCTGTCGTTCAGCGGCTTCGGCCTGACCGCCAACTTGCTTGGCCATGTGCACATTGGCGACAACATGGACACCCGAGGCGAGTTGAGCCTGGCCGATGGCCGCTACCGTGCCTACGGCCAGCGCCTGATCATTCGCCGCGCACGGCTGCTGTTCGCCGGGCCGATCGACCAGCCCTACCTGGACATCGAGGCCATCCGCAAGGTCGACGATGTGATTGCCGGTATCCGCCTGAGTGGCAGTGCCGAGCAGCCGACTACCACGGTGTTCTCGGAACCGGCCATGAGCCAGGAGCAGGCGTTGTCCTATCTGGTGCTCGGGCGCCCGCTGGGGACCTCTGGTGAGGACAACAACATGCTCGCCGAAGCGGCATTGGGCCTGGGCCTGGCGGGCAGTGCCGGGATTACCGGCAGCCTGGCATCGGGCCTGGGGATCGATGACTTCCAGCTGGACACCGAAGGCTCCGGTAACAGCACCAGCGTGGTAGCCAGTGGCAACCTGTCCGAGAAGCTCAGCTTGCGCTACGGGGTCGGGGTGTTCGAGCCGGCCAACACCATTGCGCTGCGTTACAAACTCAGCAAGAAGGTGTATCTCGAAGCCGCCAGCGGGCTGGCAAGCTCGTTGGATATTTTCTACAAGCGAGACTTCTGAGGGCGCGTCAGCGTACGGTGGCGGCCTCGATGAATTCGTTGGTTTCGGCGGGGGCAGGCGTGTCGGGCTTGCGGATGGGGGTGATCAGCTTGGTGTACTCCTCGATCAGGCGGTTGAGTGCCTCGGGTGGTTCGCTGGCATGAAACTGCATGCGGATCTGCACTTCGTCAGGGTCCCGGGCTTCAGCCTGGCGGCCCTGTGCGCCGATCGTCACCTTGAAGCTGGCGGCACCGGCCTGTTCACTTGCCTCGCGTAAGGCATGCAGCCCCTCGGTGGCCTTTACCCGCACCGACAGGTCTACCTGCATGCGCTCCAGGGTCAGGCCCTTGGGTGCCACCAGGGCGAACAGAGGCACGCGCATGAGGTGGCGGTCGTCCATGGCAACCTCGACCATCTTCGCCTTCATCGGGCTACCAAGCGCTTGGGTGTCGCAGTCGAAAAATTGATCGAACAGGTTGATGTACTGCTGGGCTATCAGGCTGTTGGTGGCCGCAGCGGCCTCCTGGAGACCGCGGGTGATATCGCGCAGGTCGATGGCGGTCATGGGGGCTGGTGGGTTGTCCAAGATGTTGGCTCCTGAGGCAGGAAGAGGCCCCGCTGGCACGCGCAGGGCAACCGGTCAAACAACGAGCGGACCATCAAGGGGTAGTGGCACCTGCGGCTGCGTTGTTGGTGATGGCAGGGGAGTTTTTGAGGGTGTCGCCCTGCGAAATTGCATCCTGGCTTTCCAGGGTTGAAGTCTTGACCACTGTAGGCTTGGTGGCGGCCTCGGTGAGGAAGTCGATCACCCGCATCATGGCTTCTGGCGGATCCTGGCGGCGCAGCGAGGTATTGAACGCATAGCGTGCCCGGGTATCGGTCTTGCGGGTTTGCGTGGACTTGCTGCTGATGCTGCCTTTCACATCCAGCTTGAAAGGCCCCCAACCCAGTGAGGCCGCCAGATCGCCGCTTTTGCTGGACTCGCTGAAGTCCTCGGCCATCTGGCTGATGGTCAGTTCGAACTCGACGTTACCTTCTTCGATGGTGATGTTCGGGTGGGTAATGGCTGCCAGCAGTGGCACCTTCATGGACTTGCTGACGACGCCTTTGTACTCGCCTTGTTCGTCAACGATGGTTTCGTCGTAGTCGAACTGGATGGCAACGGCTTTGCCATCTTGCACGCAGACCTGCATGAGGAAGTCTGCATAGGATTTGCTGGCTGTGACCTGCGCCTGCACCATGGCTTGCAGCGGTGCGGCGATCATGCGGTCCATGGGCAAGGCATTGATGACCGAGCCGATGAGGCTGTTGTCGATGGACATATGCGTCTTCTCTTCTTTTCAGGGTTGAGGGTGCGGCCACTATTGGGGGCCGCAGCGGGGCGTCAGCGTGAACAATGTTCCTGCCGACGGATGTTGCCGATCTGACGCAGGCTCAAGCCGTACTTGTCGGCCAGCAGGCTGCGTGACAGGCCGTTGGCGCTTTCTTTCTGGATTTGCAGGTTGCGCAGCTGGCGCACAAAGTGGTCTGCCTTGGGGATTTCCAGGGCCACGCCGGCAAAGCGCTTGATCAAGGCATCAAGTGCGTCTGCCGGGAGTACATCAGCGAGCTTGGTGCGTTCGCGATGCTTGGGTATGTATTTGGGCCTGCCGCCGTAGGCGCAGGTCAGCTGGTAGGCGTTTTCAAGGCCGATGCATTCGATCAGGGCCTGCAACGAATGCGGTAACTGGCCGATGTCGATGGATGTGAGATCTGGCAGTTCCATATGAGACTTCCTCGCGGTGGTTGGGGCGCGATGCCTATCGTTGGCATGGGGGAATTCTCGGTGAGTGTCGAATGTTGCCGCTAGGCGCCAAGTGGGCTGGCAGTTGTAGTTTTGGTGAGCAGGGCTTGCAGGCAACGGTGTCGTGCGATGTAGGAAGTTGCCTCTATGCTGCCGTGCAGGCCCGATTTCCCGTAGAGTTGCTTTTCCATGGAGCAAGTAAGTTCCAGCCCCCTTATTCACAGGGATAACTGTTCAGCAGGCTTGCACCTGCAAGGTAGGCATGCGCTTTAGTTGGCTGCACTTGTGGCAAGGTGCGCCAGTCGATGACCAGGCAAAGGCTGTTCAATGGCTGGTTATCGAGCATGCCTATGACCCTGTCGGGAAAGGTCCGCCGATAGCGGGCGACGGTGTTGCCCAAGGGCTCGACCTGGTCTGCCTGGGCCAACGCCTGGCGAGCCAGTTCTGGCAGCAGCGGGTGCGGGACGGTGAAGTAGGCATGGCCGGGCCTGGCGTGCAGGTGCCCGGCTGCGCGGGTTCTTTGCCACAGTTGTTGCCATTGGCTGCTGCCAGCATGGGCAGCCAGCTGGCCACCTAGTTCGAGCAATTGCTCAGGCGGCGCCTGGCGGGTGTCCAGGGCCTGGATGGGAAGTGACGGAGCGAACAGTATGATGAACAGCGCGAACCTGCGCATGGTGCCTCCAGCATGGATTGGGGAAAGCCGATGCTTTCAGGCCTGACATGCCACGCTAAGCAGGAAATACAGCGCTGCAAGGCGTCAGCGTTGTATCATTGTTGCCGCTCGTTGTGAGCAAACACCCCCGATGTTGAAGGATTTTTCGATGACACACGTGCAGCGCCTCAAATACTCGCTTCTGATCATCCTGGTGGTGCTGGGCCTCATGCTGGGCCTGTCGCATCTGCAGAAGCAAGGCACGATCAGTGAACAGACCTTCCAGATGCTGGCCATTGCCATTGCCGTGGTCGTGGTGGTGATCAACGGGATTCTGCGGCGCAAGGTCAAACCCTGACGCTTGCCGGCCGGCCGCGTCTGGCCGGCCTTCAGTCAGCGCGACAAGGGCTGTGCGAGCACGGCGCGTGCTTCGGGCTTGAGGCTGTAGCACTTGTCGCTGCCAAGGCTGATCACCCCCTCCGTGCACAGCCGTTTGAGCACCTCGCGCACGCTCAGGAACGACAACGGTATGTCCAGTTGCTCCAGTTGCGCATGCACGCCGCGCACGCCGATGCTGCGCCCGGTGCGATCTGCGGTGTACAGCGCATCGATCACCTTCAGGCGAATGAGGCTGGTGCGCAGGCCGTAGTTGCGCAGCAGTTCGCGTATCTGCTCGTTGCCGGTACGCTCGTCCACGCAGGCGGCCGCTCCATTGGCGGCCTTGCCCGGCACGCACCCGGTCTGCAATGTGGGTTGCGGGTTGTACATGTGAATGCTCCTTTTCGTGGACTGTCCCGAAATATGGGTGCCTCACTGATTAGGACGAATGAGAACGGAAAATCTGCAGCTTCTGCCTGAAAAAATGCTGCCGGTGTTTCTTGAAGACGGTTCGCGGCGCCTGTGTGCGTAAAATTTTCATCCAGCCATTCGTTTGATCGGGAATGACCCCCTGAATCCGAGGAATGCCCGTGTTGCCAATTTCGCGTCCCTTGACCTGTGCCAGCCTGGCGGCTGCCCTGGTCGCCTCCAGCGTAGCCGTGCAGGCGCGGGAAACCAGCGCTGATGCCAGTGCGCAGATTCGCCGCACCAGTTTTGGCGTGCCGCATATCGTCGCCAAGGACGAGCTCGGCCTGGGATATGGCATTGGCTATGCCTATGCTCAGGACAACCTGTGCCTGCTGGCCAATGAAGTACTGACGGTCAACGGTGAGCGCTCGCGTTATTTCGGCGCCCAGGCCAAAACCCTCGAGCAACGCGACAACCTGGCCAGCGACCTGTTCTTCACTTGGCTCAACACGCCGGCAGCAGTCAGTGGCTTCCTGCAGGCCCAGCCAGCGCAGGTGCGCGAGCTGCTGGAGGGTTATGCCAGCGGTTTCAACCGCGCCCTGGCCGAGCGGCGTAGCCAAGGCCTGCCAGCGGAGTGTGGCGATGGCCAGTGGGTGCGCCCGATCGCCAGCCAGGACCTGGTCAAACTGACCCGTCGCCTGCTGGCCGAAGGCGGCGTGGGCCAGTTTGCCGAAGCGCTGGCGGGCGCTCAGCCGCCCAGGCTGGCAGCCCAGCAAGCAACTCCAGCCTTTGACGTGGCACTGGCCCAGCAGCAGCGCTTTGCCTCCGAACGCGGCAGCAACGCCGTGGCAGTGGGGGCGCAGCGCTCGGCCAATGGCCGTGGCCTGTTGCTGGCCAACCCGCACTTCCCGTGGGTGGGTGGCATGCGTTTTTACCAGATGCAGCTGACCATCCCTGGCAAGCTGGATGTGATGGGAGCGGCCCTGCCTGGCCTGCCTGTGGTGAACATCGGCTTCAACCGCCACCTGGCCTGGACCCATACGGTGGATACCTCGAAGCACTTCACCCTGTATCGCTTGCAGTTGGACCCCAAGGAACCGACCCATTACCTGCAGGATGGCAAGTCCATCCCCATGGTACGGCAAACCGTGAGCGTCACGGTCAAGGCCGCCGATGGCACCCTCAGCCAGATCGAGCGCCAGGTCTACAGCTCCAGTTTCGGGCCGGTGGTGCAGTGGCCAGGTCGACTGGACTGGGACACCCAGGCAGCCTATAGCCTGCGCGATGCCAACCTGGACAACACGCGCGTGCTGCAACAGTGGTACCGCATCAACCGTGCCGACAGCCTGGAGGCCCTGAAGGGGTCCATCGAACAGTTGCAGGGCATCCCCTGGGTCAACACCCTGGCGGTCGATGCTGCAGGCACGGCGCTGTACCTGAACCAGTCGGTGGTGCCCTATGTCGATCAGCAACTGCTGAGTGAATGCAGCAACCCGGCGGCGCAAGGCCCTCTGGTGGTGCTGGACGGGTCGCGCAGCGCCTGCCAGTGGAAGGTCGATGCCCAGGCCGCGCAGCCTGGCATCTTCCCGGCACGGATGCTGCCCAGCCTGGAGCGCAACGACTTTGTGCAGAACTCCAACGACCCGGCGTGGATGGCCAACCCGGCCCAGCCGTTGACCGGCTTCTCGCCGTTGATCAGCCGCAGCGACCAGCCACTGGGCATGCGCGGCCGCTTTGCCCTCGAGCGCCTGCAAGGCAGCGCCAAGCTGAGCGTCGACGACTTGCAGCGCATGGTGCTGGATGACGACGTGTACCTGGCCAGCCTGGTACTGCCCGACCTGCTGCAGTGGTGCAAAGGGGTTGAGGCCGACCTGCAGGCCGTGTGCGCCAGCCTCGCCGCCTGGAATGGCAAGGCCGATCTGAACAGTGGTATCGGCCTGGTGCATTTCCAGAACATGGTCGAGGCCCTGGCCAAGCACCCGCAAAGCTGGCGTGTGGCCTTCGACCCGGCAGACCCGCAGCACACCCCGCGTGGCCTGGCGGTGGAGCAGGCGGCAGTGCGCAAGCTGTTGCGCGAAGCGGCCTTGACGTCATTGCAGCAAGTAGCCAAGGCCGGTGTGGAGGAGGGCAGCCGTTGGGGGCAGATCCAGCAAGCCGCCGATGGCACGCCGGTACCGGGCGGGCCGCAGCAGCTGGGGGTCTACAACGCGATGTTCAGCGTGCCGCACGGGCCGGGTAAGCGCCTGGTGGTCAGTGGTACCAGCTACCTGCAGGTGGTGAATTTCACTGAAGATGGGCCACAGGCGCGCGGGCTGCTGGCGTTCTCGCAGTCCAGCGAGGCCGGCTCGGCGCACTTCAGTGACCAGACCAAGGTGTTCTCGGCCAAGCAGCTGGCAGCGATACCGTTTACCGAGGCGCAGATCAAGGCGGACCCGGAGTATCGGCAGTATGTGATCAGTGAGCGGGACAAGGGGGCCGTGGCCAGCCGGCCTTGAGGCGATAGCCTGTCATGGCCTATTCGCGGGTAAACCCGCTCCCACAGGGACTGCACCAAGGCTACATGCGGTGCAATTCCTGTGGGAGCGGGTTTACCCGCGAAGAAGACAGCTCAATCCGTCAGGAGAACTCGAACGGTTCCAGGGCAAAGCCTTGCCCATCAACCTGCAAGGTCCAGCCCCGTCGGTCCCAATCTCCCAGCACGATGCGCCGTGCCGGTTCGCCATCCACCACCAGCTTGTGGATCGCCGGACGGTGGGTGTGGCCATGCACCAGCGTGCGTACGCCGTGCGCTGCCATCACTTTCGGTACTTCTTCCGGCGTAACGTCGACGATTTCGGTAGCCTTCATGCGGGTCTGCGCACGGCTTTCACTGCGCAGCTTGCGTGCCAGTTTCTGCCGGGTGGTCAGCGGCAGGTGCCGGAGGATCCACAGGCTCACCGGGTTACGCAGGTAGCGGCGCATCTTCATGTAGGCCAGGTCGCGGGTGCACAGGGTGTCGCCATGCATCAGCAACACCTGTTCACCGCCCAGCTCGATCACGCTCGGGTCGGCCAGCAGCGTGCAGCCGGCGGCCGTGCAGAAGTCCTGGCCAATCAGGAAGTCGCGGTTGCCGTGCATCAGGTAGATCGCCGTGCCGCTGTCGCTGAGCTGGCGCAAGGCCTGGCAGATCGACTGCTGGAACGGGGTCATGGCATCGTCGCCGATCCATGCTTCGAAGAAGTCACCGAGGATGTACAACGCCTTGGCGTGACGGGCGCGGCCGTCGAGCAGATCAAGAAACGCCCGGGTAATGTCCGGGCGTTCTTCTTGCAAATGCAGATCGGAGATCAGCAGGATCACTCAATGATCTCGGCTTTCTCGATGATCACGTCTTCTTTCGGCACGTCCTGGTGGCCAGCTTTGGAACCGGTGGCAACTTTCTCGATAGCGTCGACAACCTCACGGCCTTCGATCACTTCGCCGAACACGGCGTAGCCCCAGCCCTGGGTGTTCTTGCCGCTGTGGTTGAGGAAGTCATTGTTGGAGGCGTTGATGAAGAACTGCGCGGAAGCGGAGTGCGGATCCATGGTACGGGCCATGGCGATGGTGTACTTGTCGTTCTTCAGGCCATTGTCGGCTTCGTTCTGGATGCTGGGACGCTTGTCACGCTTTTCGTTCATGCCTGGCTCGAAACCGCCGCCCTGGATCATGAAGCCCTTGATCACGCGGTGGAAGACGACGTTGCTGTAATGGCCGGCCTTGACGTACTCAATGAAGTTGGCCACGGTCACAGGGGCTTTTTCAGCGTTCAGTTGCAGGACGATGTCGCCGTGGTTGGTGCTCAGTTTGACTTTGGACATGCTGAAATTCGCTCTTTCAAGGCATTCGGGAATAGGTGCGCAGGGCGCGTGTAGTCACCTGACGCAGGATCGGGCAACCGCGACACATGTTCATGGTTCATGCCGCGCAGCGGCCATTTTGCACGGATCGCGATAAATCGCGCCAGTTTGTCGGTGCCCGGCTGTCAGCAGCTTGACTGCTTCGGCTATGATAGGCCCTTTGATTCAATCGGCCTACCCAGGCCGGACACGTGCATTCAAGGATCCTATGAGCAAGCCCACTGCCGACAACGCGCCCAACGCCGCTGCCAAAGGCGCCCCCGCTGTCCCTGCGAACTTCCTGCGGCCGATCATCCAGGCCGACCTGGACTCGGGCAAGCACAGCAGCATCGTCACCCGTTTCCCGCCGGAGCCCAACGGCTACCTGCACATCGGCCACGCCAAGTCGATCTGCGTCAACTTCGGCCTGGCCAAGGAGTTCGGCGGCGTCTGCCACCTGCGCTTCGACGACACCAACCCGGCCAAGGAAGACCAGGAATACATCGACGCCATCCAGAGCGACGTCAAATGGCTGGGCTTCGACTGGGCCGGCGACGTGCGTTATGCCTCCAACTACTTCGACCAGCTGCACGACTGGGCCGTTGAACTGATCAAGCGTGGCAAGGCCTATGTCTGCGACCTGACCCCTGATCAGGCCAAGGAATACCGTGGCAGCCTGACCGAACCCGGCAAGAACAGCCCGTTCCGCGAGCGCAGCGTCGAAGAAAACCTTGACCTGTTCGCCCGCATGAAGGCCGGCGAGTTCAAGGACGGCGAGCGTGTGCTGCGTGCCAAGATCGACATGGCCTCGCCGAACATGAACCTGCGCGACCCGATCCTGTACCGCATCCGCCATGCCCACCACCACCAGACCGGTGACAAGTGGTGCATCTACCCCAACTACGACTTCACCCACGGGCAGTCGGACGCCATCGAAGGCATCACCCACTCGATCTGCACCCTCGAGTTCGAAGGCCACCGCCCGCTGTACGACTGGTTCCTCGACAACCTGCCGGTACCGGCGCACCCGCGCCAGTACGAGTTCAGCCGCCTGAACCTGAACTACACCATCACCTCCAAGCGCAAGCTCAAGCAGCTGGTCGACGAAAAGCACGTCAGCGCCTGGGACGACCCGCGCATGTCGACCCTGTCGGGCTTCCGCCGCCGCGGCTATACCCCGGCGTCGATCCGCAACTTCTGCGAAATGATCGGCACCAACCGTTCCGATGGCGTGGTCGACATGTCGATGCTCGAGTTCAGCATCCGTGACGACCTCGACCGCACCGCGCCACGCGCCATGTGCGTGCTGCGCCCGCTGAAGGTGGTCATCACCAACTACCCGCAAGGCCAGGTCGAGCAGCTTGAACTGCCGCGCCACCCGAAGGAAGACATGGGCGTGCGCGTGTTGCCGTTCGCCCGCGAGCTGTACATCGACCGTGACGACTTCATGGAAGAGCCGCCGAAGGGCTACAAGCGCCTGGAGCCAGCCGGTGAAGTGCGCCTGCGCGGCAGCTACGTGATCCGCGCTGACGAGGCGATCAAGGATGCCGACGGCAACATCGTCGAGCTGCGCTGCTCGTACGACCCGGACACCCTGGGCAAGAACCCCGAAGGCCGCAAGGTCAAGGGCGTGATCCACTGGGTGCCGGCCGAAGGCAGCATCGAGTGCGAAGTACGCCTGTACGACCGCCTGTTCCGCTCCGCCAACCCGGAGAAGACCGAAGATGGCGGCAGCTTCCTCGACAACATCAACCCGGATTCGCTGCAAGTGCTGACGGGCTGCCGCGCCGAGCCTTCGCTGGGCCAGGCACAGCCTGAGGACCGCTTCCAGTTCGAGCGCGAAGGCTACTTCTGCGCCGACCTCAAGGACAGCCAGCCGGGTCGCCCGGTGTTCAACCGCACCGTCACCCTGCGTGACTCCTGGGGCAGCTAAGGAATCGCCGTGCTTACCATCTACAACACGCTGAGCAAGACCAAGGAAGCCTTCAAGCCGCTCGAAGGCAACAAGGTGCGCATGTACGTGTGCGGCATGACCGTGTACGACTACTGCCACCTTGGCCACGGCCGCAGCATGGTGGCGTTCGACCTGGTCACCCGTTGGCTGCGTAAAAGCGGCTACGACCTGACCTACGTGCGCAACATCACCGACATCGACGACAAGATCATCAACCGCGCCAACGAAAACGGCGAGGCGTTCGACGCCCTGACCGCGCGCATGATCGACGCGATGCACGAAGACGAGCGCCGGCTGAACATCCTCAAGCCGGACCTGGAACCGCGTGCCACCGACCACATCGCCGGCATGCACGCGATGATCCAGACCCTGATCGACAAGGGCTACGCCTACGCGCCGGGCAACGGCGACGTGTACTACCGGGTCGGCAAGTTCGTCGGCTACGGCAAGCTGTCGCGCAAGAAGATCGAAGACCTGCGCATCGGTGCCCGCATCGAGGTCGACGAGGCCAAGCATGATCCACTGGACTTCGTCCTGTGGAAAGGCGTCAAGCCGGGCGAGCCAAGCTGGGAGTCGCCGTGGGGCCCGGGCCGTCCGGGCTGGCACATCGAGTGCTCGGTGATGTCCACCTGCTGCCTGGGCGAGAGCTTCGACATCCACGGTGGCGGCAGCGACCTGGAGTTCCCGCACCACGAGAACGAGATCGCGCAGAGCGAGGCGGCCACTGGCAAGCAGTACGCCAACAGCTGGATGCACTGCGGCATGATCCGTATCAATGGCGAGAAGATGTCCAAGTCGTTGAACAACTTCTTCACCATCCGCGACGTGCTCGACAAGTACCACCCCGAGGTGGTGCGCTACCTGCTGGTGGCCAGCCACTACCGCAGCGCCATCAACTACTCCGAAGACAGCCTGCGCGATGCCAAGGGCGCCCTGGAGCGCTTCTACCACGCACTGCGCGGCCTGCCGCGGGTTGCCGCCAAGGGGGGCGAGGCGTTCGTCGAGCGCTTCAGCGTGGCGATGAACGACGACTTCGGTACGCCGGAAGCCTGCGCCGTACTGTTTGACCTGGTGCGCGAGATCAACCGCCTGCGTGACAGCGATGTCGACGCGGCGGCGGGCCTGGCCGGTCGCCTGCGTGAGCTGGGTGATGTGCTGGGTGTGCTGCAGCTGGAGGCCGATGACTTCCTGCGTGCCGGGGCCGAAGGCAAGGTCGATGCGGCTGAGGTGGAAGCCTTGATTCAGGCGCGCCTGCAGGCGCGTGCAGACAAGAACTGGGCTGAGTCCGACCGTATCCGTGATCAGATCACGGCCATGGGCGTGGTGCTGGAAGACAGCAAGGGTGCAACCACCTGGCGCCTGGCTGACTGATCGATGTAATTGGGGCCGCGAAGCGGCCCCAGCTTTACTTGGCCAAACCGGCCAGCGGGCAGTGCAACACCAGTTTCGCCCCACCCAGTTCGCTCTCGCCGATCTCCAGCCCAAACCCGTGCAGGTCGACGATCGCCGCAACGATCGACAACCCCAGCCCGAAGCCGGAATGGCGGTGGCCTTCCTCGCTGCGATAGAACCGCTTCAGCACCGCAGTCCGCTCCTCTTCGGCAATCCCTGGCCCGCTGTCTTCGATAGCAATGTGCACACCTAGCTCATCCTGAGTCGCCTTGATGGCAACCCGGCCGTCTTCGGGCGTGAACTTGATGGCATTGCCCACCAGGTTGGCCAGCGCTTCGAACAGCAACTCGCGATCACCATGCAGCGCCGGCAACTGGGCAGGCTGTTCGAGATTCAGGCGGATGCCGCCATCCTCGGCCAGTGGCAGATAGAAGTCATGCAGTTCCACCAGCAAGTCGTGCGGATCAAGCTGAACGAAGCCGGCGCGGCGCTGGCGGTCTTCCAGCTCGCTGATACGCAGCAAGCCACGGAAGCGTGCCATCAAGGTGTCGGTTTCACCGATCGCCTGGTCCAGCGCTTCGGCTTGTGGTGAATCGTGCGCGCTTTGCTGACGAATACGGTACAGCTGCGCCCGCAGGCGGGTGAGGGGCGTGCGCAGGTCGTGGGCGATGTTGTCGCAGACGCCTTTGACCTCATGCATCAGCCGCTCGATGCGGTCGAGCATGGCGTTGACGATATCGGCGAGCATGTCCAGCTCATCGCGGCGTGCTGACAGCGGCAAACGGTGGGTGAGGTCGCCGGCGACGATCAGCTCGGCCTGCGCCTGTATCGCACGAATGCGCTTGAGCGGGCGGCGGCGCAGCAGGTACCACCCGGCAAACCCCGGAATCAGGGTCAGCGAGATACCCCACAACAAGGCATGCAGGATGATGCGGGTGACCACGAACAACGAGCCATTGTCGCGGAACAGCACCAGCCAACGGCCATCCTGCACCTTGATCGCCACCGCATCGCAGCTGTCACGTGGCATGTGCGGGTCGTCGGCGTCCAGGCAGTGCTTGAGCTCGTGCACCTTGCCGTCCAGGCCAAGGTCAGGCGGGATCGCGCGAATACGCCCGCCCACCGGGTTGAGCTGGGCATCGAACAGGCCATAGGCATCGAAACTGCGCTCTTCGAATGCCTGGCTGGCGATCAGGGCGTCGTCCAGCTGCTTGCCACTCATGTGTGCGAACAGGTGCTGGCGCTGCAGCATGGAGTGGCGGGTGAGCTTGTTCAGGTAGCTGGAAACCTCGAAGTACAGCACGCCCATGAGGATGCTGCTCCAGGCCACGAACAGGAAACTGTACAGCGCCAGCAGGCGGCTGGTGGACGAACTCCAGCCCTTAGACGGGTTCAGCAATGGCATAGCCCGAGCCCCGTACCGTACGGATCAGCGGCGACTGGCCGGGGGAGTCGATCTTCTTGCGCAGGCGGCCGATGTGCACGTCGATCAGGTTGGTACCCGGGTCGAAGTGGTAACCCCAGACTTCCTCGAAGATCATCATCCGCGTGATCACCTGGCCGCTGTGGCGCATCAGGTATTCCAGCAGCTTGTACTCGGTGGGCAGCAGGTTGAGGGTGTGCTCGCCACGGCGGGCCTCGTGGCTGATCAGGTCCAGCTGCAGGTCGGCGACCTGCAGGCGGGTCTGGGTCATGGGCACGCTGTTGCGCCGCAGTAGCACTTCGACCCGTGCCGCCATCTCGTCGGAGGCGAACGGTTTGGTCAGGTAGTCGTCGCCACCGGCGCGCAGGCCGCGCACGCGCTCATCCACGTCGGAGAGGGCGCTGATCATCAGGATCGGCGTGGCGATTTTCAGGTTGCGCAGGGTGGTGACGATCGTCAGGCCATCGACCTCGGGCAGCATGCGGTCGACGGTGATCAGGTCGTAACCGCCGGCGATGGCCTTGGCCAGGCCCTCGCGGCCGTTGTCGGCCCAATCCACTTCCAGGCCGTGGCTGGAGAGTTCGGCGACGATTTCCTGGCCGGTGACGGCGTCGTCTTCGATGGTCAGTACGCGTGGCATGCTCGATCCTGGGCGTCTAATGGAGACTTGATTGTGCCAAAGAATAGCCAAACGGCGATTTAAGAAAAATTCATCTACGGCGCGTGAAACAAAACGGGGCATGCCAGTGTCTGGCATGCCCCGTCGATCAGCGTGGCGCAGCGGCTCAGGCGACCTTGACGATCCAGCCGGCTGGCGCTTCGACGTCGCCGCTCTGGATACCGGTCAGCTCGTTGTAGAGCTTCTGGGTGACCGGGCCGACTTTTTCCAGGTCGTGGAACACGTGCAGCTTGCCGTTGTACTCGATGCCACCGATCGGGGTGATCACCGCAGCGGTGCCGCAAGCGCCGGCTTCGATGAAGCGGTCGAGCTTGCTGATTTCGACGTCGCCTTCGATCACGGTCAGGCCCAGGCGCGATTGTGCCAGTTCCATCAGCGACAGGCGGGTGATGCCTGGCAGTACCGAGGCCGATTTCGGGGTGACGAATTCGTTGTTGGCGGTGATGCCGAAGAAGTTGGCCGAACCGACTTCCTCGATCTTGGTGTGGGTCAGCGGATCGAGGTAGATGGCGTCGGCGAAGTTGGCCTTCTTGGCTTCAGCGCCCGGCTGCAGGCTGGCAGCGTAGTTGCCACCGACCTTGGCTGCGCCAGTGCCCTGAGGGGCGGCACGGTCGAAGCTGGAGATCTGGAAGTTGTGCGGCTTCATGCCGCCCTTGAAGTACGAGCCGACCGGGATGGCGAAGATCGAGAAGATGAACTCGGGGGCGGTGCGCACGCCGATGTTGTCGCCAGTGCCGATCACGAACGGGCGCAGGTACAGGGCGCCTTTGCCGTGCGGCGGGACGAACTTCTCGTTGGCCTTGACCACTTGCTTGCACGCTTCGATGAACACATCGGTTGGCACCTGCGGCATCAGCAGGCGCGCGCAGCTGCGCTGCATGCGGGCGGCGTTCTGGTCTGGGCGGAACAGGTTGATCGAGCCGTCCTTGCAACGGTAGGCCTTGAGGCCCTCGAAGCATTGTTGACCATAGTGCAGGGCGGTGGAGCCTTCACTGATGTGCAGCACGTTGTCTTCGGTCAGGGTGCCTTTGTCCCACTCACCGTTGCGCCATACGGACAGGTAGCGCTTGTCGGTCTTGATGTAGTCGAAACCCAGCTTGTCCCAGTTAATGCTTTCGTTACTCATGACACCCTCGATTGTCTTGCAAGTGCCCGATCGCTCGGGCTGCTGTTATATGCGCACCTCGCCACGATAATACATCCATCGCGGATCGGGAACGGCCAGTCACGAATTGGCCATTATCTGAACGTTCTCGATTGCCTGGGCCGGGCCCGGAGCGCGGGGAAACCCCCAAAAGGCCAAGCCCAAAAAAAAAATACAGGGGAGGAAAAGGGGGGGT